>NC_017256.1:0-320897 GCF_000225445.1 Buchnera aphidicola str. Ak (Acyrthosiphon kondoi)
TTATCCACAGATTTTCTCTTTACTAATAATAATAATAAATATTATTTGTTTTTTTATTTTTTGAATTTAAATCTTAAAGAAAAGAAAAAAGATCTTTCTTTTTAAATCTTATTTTTAATATTAACATGTGTTATCTTGAATAAGACATTAATACAATGTAAATCTTTTAAATTTTAAAAAGGTTTTTCTATATGTTGAATTTAAAAAATTTTGATGTAATTGTTATTGGAGCTGGACATGCTGGTACCGAAGCAGCTATGGCTTCAGCAAGAATGGGTTGTAAAACATTATTGTTAACTCAAAAAATTAGAGATTTAGGTGTTTTATCATGTAATCCAGCAATAGGAGGAATAGGCAAAAGTCATTTAGTAAAAGAAATAGATGCATTAGGTGGTATGATGGCTGAAGTTATTGATTATTCAGGAATTCAGTTTAGAATATTAAATTCTAGCAAGGGTCCAGCTGTAAGATCTACTAGAGCTCAAGCAGATAGATTTCTTTATCGTAAAAATGTTAAAAGAATATTGCAACAACAAAGTAATTTATTAATTTTAGAGGAGGAAGTTAAGGATTTAATTTTTAAAAATTATACTGTGATTGGTGTGTTAACACAAAATGAAATTAGTTTTTATTCAAAATCAGTTGTATTAGCAACTGGTACTTTTTTAGGTGGTAAAATACATATAGGGTTAGATAGTTATTCTGCTGGTAGAATAGGAGGAAAATCTTCTATAGATTTATCTATTCGTTTAAGGGAATTATCTTTACGAGTTAATAGATTAAAAACAGGAACACCGCCACGTATTGATATTAACAGTGTTAATTTTAATGATTTATTTATTCAAAATGGTGATATTCCTGTTCCAGTTTTTTCATTTATGGGTGATGTTTCGAATCATCCTAAGCAGATATCATGTTATCTTACACATACTAACGAAAAAACGCATGAAATAATACGTAATAATTTAGATAAAAGTCCAATATATACAGGTTTTTTAAAAGGTTTAGGTCCTCGATATTGTCCTTCTATTGAAGATAAGGTTGTCCGTTTTCCCGATAGAAAATCGCATCAAATATTTTTAGAACCTGAGGGATTATCTAGTATTAAAATATATCCTAATGGAATTTCAACTAGTCTACCGTTAAATGTTCAACAAAAAATAGTAGCCTCTATAAAAGGTTTAGAAAAATCTAAAATCATAAGTCCTGGATATGCTATTGAATATGATTTTTTTGATCCAAAAGATTTGAATCTAACTTTAGAAAGTAAATTAATTAAGGGATTGTTTTTTGCTGGTCAAATTAACGGCACAACTGGCTATGAGGAAGCTGCTTCACAAGGACTATTAGCAGGTTTAAATGCTGGATTAAATTCAATGGATGCTGAAGGTTGGTTTCCTAGACGCGATCAAGCCTATATAGGTGTTTTAATAGATGATCTTACTACTCAGGGTACAAAAGAACCATATCGAATGTTTACTTCACGTGCAGAATATCGGTTAACATTAAGAGAAGATAATGCAGATTTACGTTTAACCGAAATTGGTCGTAAATTTGGTTTAGTGAATGATTTAAGATGGATTCGATATAATGAAAAGGTATTAAATATTAAAACAGAAATGAATCGTTTGAAAAAAATTAAAATACGTCCCACATCATCTGACTCTAATATTTTACATACATCTTATAATATTAATTTGATTAAGGAAACAAGTGTAATTGAATTATTAAGACGACCGGAAATTAGATATAAAAACTTACGATCTTTAGAGGCATTTGGATCGGGTATTTCTGATTCAGAAGTTATAGAACAGATAGAAAATAAAATTAAATATGCAGGTTATATTAAACGACAATCAGAAGAAATTGAACGACATTTAAAAAATGAAAATACTTTCTTATCATCTATTTGTGATTATAATGAAATAAAAGGTTTATCTTCTGAAGTCATTAAGAAATTAAATGATTATAAGCCTATTTCTATTGGTCAAGCGTCAAGAATTTCTGGTATTACACCAGCTGCTATATCAATTTTATTAATTCATTTAAAAAAAGAAGCTTATAAATATTTTTTATAGTATATAATTATTAAATGTTTAGTTTTTAACTAATTTTTTTATAATATATGAAAATTAAAATTTGATTTTAATGGATTTAAAATACATAATATTTTTTTTAATTAGATAATATTTCTTTACTGTAACTGTTTGCTGAATGTATTTTTTTTATTGTATAATCTTTTTTAAAATTACAAAAAAAGATGAGAAAATTTTATGATTTTAGAAAAGGTATCTGATCCTCAGAAATATATTAGTCATCATTTAAACCATTTACAGATAGATTTACGCGATTTTAAAATTATTCAACCCGGTACGTTTTCTTCTTGTTATTGGACTTTAAATCTTGATTCAATAATTTTTTCTCTTATACTAGGTAGTTTTTTTTTAGGTATTTTTTATATGGTAGGAAGAAAAATTACTAAAGGTATACCAAATAAGTTGCAAACTGCAATTGAATTAATTTTTGAATTTGTAAATTCGAATGTGAAAAGTATGTATCAAGGTAAAAATTCTCTTATTGCTCCTTTATCATTGACAGTATTTGTTTGGGTTTTTTTGATGAATCTTATGGATTTAATACCGATTGATTTTTTTCCGTTCATTTCTGAAGAGATATTTAAATTACCAGCCGTGCGAATTGTACCTTCTGCTGATATTAATATTACATTATCAATGTCACTTGGTGTGTTTGTTTTAATTTTGTTTTATACTATCAAAATAAAAGGATGTATAGGTTTTTTAAAAGAACTTACTTTGCAACCTTTCAACCATCCTGTATTTTCTGTTTTTAATTTTATATTAGAATTTGTATCACTTCTTTCTAAACCAATTTCTTTAGGATTGCGACTGTTTGGAAATATGTATGCTGGTGAAATGATTTTTATTTTAATTGCAGGTTTACTTCCATGGTGGTTACAATGTTTTTTAAATGTACCATGGGCTATTTTTCATATTTTAATAATTTCATTACAGGCTTTTATTTTTATGGTATTAACCATTGTATATTTATCAATGGCCTCTCAATCTCATAAAGATTAAAATCTATTGTGATTTTTTTTAAAACTGGAGTTTATAATGGAAAATTTAAATGTTGACATGCTTTACATAGCAGTAGCTATAATGATTGGATTGGCTTCAATTGGAGCAGCAATCGGTATCGGTATTTTAGGTGGTAAATTCTTGGAGGGAGCTGCTAGACAACCTGATTTAGTTCCGTTATTAAGAACGCAATTTTTTGTTGTTATGGGATTAGTTGATGCTATTCCAATGATTGCTGTAGGTTTAGGTTTATATATGCTTTTTGCTATTTCATGATTTTTTTATTGTAATTTTTTATGGTGATGTTTTTTATAAAAATATATTATTTTAGACTATTAAACAAAATCTTTACGTTTTTTAGATAACGTAAAGATTAATTTTTATTTTGATATAAAAGGTGCATTATTGTGAATCTTAATGCGACAATTCTTGGACAAGCTATTTCATTTATTTTATTTGTTTGGTTTTGTATGAAATATATTTGGCCTCCTATTATTTTAGCTATTGAAACCAGACAGAAAGAGATTAAAGAATCACTAATTAATTCAAAAAAAGCTCAGAACGAATTGTGTATTCTTGAGAAAAAAATACATCAAAATATTATCGAAGCCAAACAAAAAGCATCAAATATTTTAAATATAGCAAATAAACAAAAAGTATTGATTTTGGAAGAAGCAAGAAAGAATGCTTTAAAAGAAAGTGAAAAAATTCTCTTAAATGCGCAATCTGAAATTGAAATTGCCATTGTGAATGCACGTAAAAATTTACATAAAGAGGTAGTAGATTTATCTATTTCTATGGCGGAAAAAATTATTAAAAAAAATATTTCTAAAGATGATAATCAAAATTTATTAGATCAATTAGTAATTTCCTTATCACAGGTAAAAAAATAATGTCAGAAGCGGATACTATTGCTAGACCTTATGCTCAAGCAATTTTTGAAATTGCTATTAAAAATAACACATTTAAAGAATGGAAAAATATTTTAGTTTTTATTAAAATAATTTCTACTCATAAAAAAATTAGAAATTTTTTATCAGGCTCGCTTTCACCAAAATATTTATCATTAATATTCATTACAATTAGTGGTGATATAATTAATGAACATATAAAAAATTTCATAGCGCTATTGGCTGAAAATCAACGTTTTAAAATATCAAAGAACATATTAGAACAATTTTTAGAATTAGAAGCCCGTTATAAAAACATTATAATTGTTGAATTAAGATCAGCTTTTTCTTTAGAAGATAAAGAGATTACTAAGATACAAAAAATATTAGAACAATTTTTTTTAAGAAAAGCTAAATTTATATGTAAAGTAGATCCTGATATACTTAATGGTATAATAATAAAGGTGAATAATACTGTTTTTGATTTATCTATTCAAAATTATCTTAAACAATTATCTAATGCTTTAAATTTTTAAGAGAATAATAATATATGAGATTAAATTCTACAGAAATCAGTCAATTAA
This sequence comes from Buchnera aphidicola str. Ak (Acyrthosiphon kondoi), assembly GCF_000225445.1. Lineage (NCBI taxonomy): Bacteria > Pseudomonadati > Pseudomonadota > Gammaproteobacteria > Enterobacterales > Erwiniaceae > Buchnera > Buchnera aphidicola. Next base: position 4,573 of record NC_017256.1, read on the forward strand.
TTAAAGAAAGAATAGCTCAATTTGAAGTTTTTAATCAATCATACAATGAAGGTTTTATTATTTCTGTAAGTGATGGTATTATAAAAATTAATGGTCTTTCTAATGTTATGTTAGGAGAAATGATTTTATTACCTAATAATGAATATGCAATGGCTTTAAATATAGAAAGAGATACGGTTGGTGCAGTAGTAATGGGGCCTTATATTCATATTACTGAAGGCACGAAAGTACGGTGTACAGGAAGAATATTAGAAGTTCCGGTCGGTTATCATTTTTTAGGTCGAGTAGTCAATGTATTAGGTCTTCCTCTTGATGGAAAAGGTTCTATAAAAAATAATGCTTATTTTCCAGTAGAAGCAGATGCACCTGGAGTAATTGATCGTCAATCAATTAATCAACCAATACAAACCGGTTATAAAGTTATTGATGCCATGATTCCTATTGGTCGAGGACAACGTGAATTAATTATTGGTGATAGACAAACAGGAAAAACTGCTCTTGCAATAGATACAATTATTAATCAGAAAAAATCTGGTATTAAATGCATATATGTTGCTATTGGACAAAAACTTTCTACAGTTATTAATATTGTGAAAAAATTGGAAGAACATAATGCTTTATTCAATACAATTATAGTAGTAGCTTCGGCTTCAGAAGCAGCCTCTTTACAATATTTAGCGCCATATTCTGGTTGTGCAATGGCGGAATTTTTTCGCAATCAAGGAGAAGATGCTTTAATTGTTTATGATGATCTATCAAAACATGCGATAGCTTATCGTCAAATTTCCTTATTACTACGTAGGCCTCCAGGAAGAGAAGCTTTTCCAGGAGATATATTTTATTTGCATTCTCGTTTATTAGAAAGAGCATCTCGAATTTCTATAGAATATGTACAGAAGATAACTAAAAATAAAATTACTGGAAAAACAGGTTCAATTACAGCTTTGCCTATTATTGAAACACAATCTGGAGATGTTTCTGCTTTTGTTCCTACTAATGTTATTTCTATTACTGATGGTCAAATTTTTTTAGAATCTAATTTATTTAATTCTGGTATTCGTCCGGCCGTAAATCCTGGTATATCTGTTTCTCGTGTAGGAAGTGCTGCACAAAGTACAATTATTAAAAAATTTTCTTCTGGTATTCGTACAGCATTAGCACAATATCAAGAACTTGCGGCATTTTCGCAGTTTTCATCTGATTTAGATGATACAACCAGAAAACAATTAAATCATGGTCAAAAAATTACGGAATTGTTAAAACAAAAACAATATTCTCCTATCTCTATAGCTGAACAAGGACTTATACTTTTTATTGCAGAAAACAATTTTCTTGATGATGTTGCTATAGATAAAATAACTAGATTTGAAAAAGAAATATTAATGTATGCAAAGAATTATTATTCTGATTTAATTAAAAAAATTAATGAAACAGGTGATTTTAATATTATTGTAGAAAAAAATTTTATAAAATTAATTACTGATTTTAAAAAAAATCAATTTTAAAAAAATATATTTAATAAGTTAAAAAGAGAAAAGAGTGACTAGTACAAAAGAAATAAAAAATCAAATCATTAGTGTTATTAATACCAAAAAAATTACTAAAGCTATGGAAATGGTTGCAGTTTCTAAAATGAGAAAAACTGAAGAAAGAATGAAATCTGGTCGACCATATTCTGATATTATCAAAAAAGTCATTAATCATGTCATACAAGGTAATTTAGAATATAAACATAGTTATTTAGAAAAAAGAGAAATTAAACGTATTGGTATAATTATAGTATCTACTGATAGGGGATTATGCGGGAGTTTAAATACTAATCTTTTTAAACAAGTGCTATTTAAGATTGAGAAGTTTGCTAAAACAAATATTCCATGTGATCTAATATTATTTGGTTTAAAAAGTTTATCTGTATTTAAATTATGTGGAAGCAATATTCTTGCAAAAGCAACTAATTTAGGAGAAAAACCTCAATTAGAAGAATTAATTGATTCTATTGAAATTATATTAAAAGCGTATCAGTATGAACAGATTGATAAAATTTTTATTGCTTATAATAAATTTCATAATAAAATGTTGCAGTATCCTAAAATTACTCAATTACTTCCTTTATCTAGAAAAAATATTGAAAATACAGGCAGCAACAATTGGGATTATTTATATGAACCAGAATCTAAATTAATTTTAGATACATTATTTAATCGATATATAGAATCTCAAGTATATCAAAGTATTTTAGAAAATATAGCAAGTGAACAAGCTGCTCGTATGATTGCAATGAAAACAGCAACAGATAATAGTGGTAATCGTATCAAAGAATTACAGTTAGTCTACAATAAAGTTCGTCAGGCTAATATTACTCAAGAATTAACTGAAATTGTTGCAGGTGCATCAGCAGTTTCTATTGATTAAAAATTAGTTAGAGGTTTTAAAATAATGGCTACTGGAAAAATTATCCAAATTATCGGTGCTATAGTCGATGTAGAATTTAATCAAGATTCAGTACCAAAAATATATAATGCTTTAGAAGTTAAAAACAAGGAATATAAACTAATTTTAGAAGTACAACAACAACTAGGTGGAGGTGTTGTACGAACTATCGCTATGGGTTCATCTGATGGGTTAAAACGAGGTTTAGTTGTTACTGATCTTGGACATTACATAAAAGTTCCAGTAGGAGAAGCAACATTAGGTCGTATAATTAATGTATTAGGCGAAACAATAGATAATAAAGGGATATTAAAAAATAAAAATGCTACTGACATTGAATATTGGGAAATCCATCGTGCAGCGCCAAGTTATAAAGAACTAGCTAGTTCTAGAGAAATACTAGAAACGGGAATAAAAGTGATTGATTTAATTTGTCCTTTTTCAAAAGGTGGAAAAGTTGGTTTATTTGGTGGAGCAGGTGTAGGAAAAACAGTTAATATGATGGAATTAATTCGTAATATTGCTGTAGAACATTCTGGTTATTCAGTTTTTACTGGGGTCGGTGAAAGAACTCGAGAAGGAAATGATTTTTACCACGAAATGAATGATTCTAAAGTTCTAGATAAAGTCTCTCTTGTATATGGACAAATGAATGAACCTCCAGGTAATAGATTGCGAGTAGCTTTTACAGGTCTTACTATCGCAGAAAAATTTCGTGATGAAGGAAAAGATGTCTTGTTATTTATTGATAATATATATCGTTATACATTAGCAGGTACAGAGGTTTCTGCCTTGCTTGGTCGTATGCCCTCTGCTGTAGGTTATCAACCAACTTTAGCAGAAGAAATGGGTTTGCTTCAAGAAAGAATTACTTCAACAAAAAAAGGTTCAATAACTTCTGTTCAAGCAGTATATGTTCCTGCTGATGACTTGACTGATCCTTCACCAGCAACAACCTTTGCACATCTAGATTCTACAGTTACACTGAGTCGTCAAATAGCATCATTAGGAATTTATCCTGCTATTGATCCTTTAAATTCAACAAGTCGTCAATTAGATCCTGATATTGTGGGTGATGAACATTACGAAACAGCATTAGGTGTACAGTCGATATTACAAAGATATCAAGAACTAAAAGATATTATTGCTATTTTAGGAATGGATGAACTTGCAGAACAAGATAAATTATTAGTATCAAGAGCACGTAAAATACAAAGATTTTTATCTCAGCCGTTTTTTGTTGCGGAAGTTTTTACTGGCTTTCCAGGCAAATATGTTTCATTAAAAGATAATATTCGCGCTTTTAAAGGAATTATAGAAGGTGAATTTGATGCTTTACCAGAACAATCTTTTTATATGGTGGGTTCTATTGAGGAAGTTATAGAAAAGTCAAAAAAATTATAATTTTTAAGATTTATGGGATATACTTATGAATTTTTATTTAGATGTGGTAAGTGTAAAAAAACGTATATTTTCTGGTTTTGTAAAAAAAATTAGAGTCTCTGGAAGTGAAGGAGAACTCGGTATTTATCCTGGACACGTTCAATTATTGAGCATAATTAAACCTGGAATAGTATATTTCGTTCATAAAGCAGATAAAAAAGAAGAATGTATTTATATATCAGGAGGAATATTAGAAGTACAACCTTCTATTGTATCTATTTTAGCGGATATTGCTATTCATGCTATTGATTTAGATCGTAGCCGTATTTTAGAAGCTAAAAAAAACGCTGAAGAAAAGATTAAAAATCAAAACACAAAAATCAAAAAAGATGATATTTTATTAAAAATTTCTCAAGAAATTGCGAAATTAAGAGTACTTGAAATAATGGATAAATTCAAATGAAAAATCATCTTTCGCGGCTGGTTTTTTCCTGCCGCAAGTATTTTAAAAAATTACATGAATAATAAAAATATTTTTAAACATCAATATTTCCTGCTTTTAAAGCATTATTTTCTATAAATTTTCGTCTAGGTTCTACTGCATCTCCCATAAGAGTATTAAATAAATTATTAGCAGAGATCGCGTCTTTAATGGTCACTTGAAACATATTTCTAGTTTCAGGATTCATTGTTGTATTCCATAATTGTTCTGGATTCATTTCTCCTAATCCTTTATATCTTTGTATGAATAAACCACGTTTCGATTGTTTTAACAACCAGTCTAATGTATTTTTTATATTATCTATTTTATATACATGTCCTGCTTTTTCTATTGAAACTTCATCTAGAAAGTGTTTTTTAAAGTTTTTGCCTAAATTAGTAATCAATAAGTATTCTTTACTATTTAAAAACTCTTCCTTAAAATCATATTTTGTATGATATGCATATCTAGATATTTTTATAGTTGGTTCAAATATATTTTTTTCAAAATTCTTTTTGATTTCTATTGAATAGTAACTATTACTCTTATCTTTTTTGTTCAGATTTTCTGCTAATGTGTTTATCCAATCCTCTACTATTTTAATGTCTTTTAAATCACATAGATGAGTATGATAAATGAGTTCATCAAAGACTAGTTTTGGAAAATGATATTTATTTTTTTTCATCGTAATTTGAATCATATGATATTCAGATATAATGTTTTTAAATTTTTTTAGGTTTTCGTTAATATGCGTGTTTTTTGTGCTTGTTAACATAAGATCTGTTAAAGCATTTGTGATCTGATATTTGTTCATTTCTTCATCATTTTTAATATATTTTTCTGTTTTTCCTTTTTTTAATTTATATAATGGAGGCTGTGCAATATAAATATATCCTTTTTTAATCAATTCAGGTAATTGACGATAAAAAAAAGTTAAAAGAAGAGTACGAATATGGGCACCATCTACATCAGCGTCAGTCATTATAATAATATAGTGATATCTTAATTTATCTATATTATATTCGTTTTGACCAATTCCGCATCCTAATGCAGTGATAAGTGAAGCAACTTCTTGAGATAGAATCATTTTATCAAATTTTGATTTTTCAACATTTAATATTTTCCCTTTGAGAGGAAGAATAGCTTGATTCTTTCTATTTCTACCTTGTTTAGCAGAACCACCTGCTGAATCGCCTTCGACTAAATAAATTTCTGAAAATTTAGGATCATTTTCTTGGCAATCAGATAATTTTCCAGGTAAGGCACCTATATCTAGTATACTTTTTCTTTTATTGATTTCTCTAGAACGTCGGGCTGCCTCTCTAACCTTAGCGGCATTAATAATTTTTTGAATGATAGATTTTGAATCAGCAGGATTTTCTAGTAGATATTCAATAAGATTTTCATTGATTAATGATTCGATAATCGATCTTGCTTCAGAAGAGACTAATTTGTCTTTAGTTTGAGATGAAAATTTTGGATCTGCCATTTTAACTGATATAATCGCTGTTAATCCTTCACGTACATCTTCACCTATTATAGTAGTTTTGTTTTTTTTATTATATCCTTCTCTTTCTATATGCAAATTTAACGTTCGTGTCATACCTGAACGAAAACCTGCTAAATGTGTTCCCCCATCTTTTTGTGGTATATTATTAGTAAAACATAATATATTCTCTTGATGAGAATTACTCCATTGCATAGCAATTTCTAATTCTATTTGATCTTTTATAGATCGAAAATGAAATATATGGGAATGAATTAGTACTTTTTTTGTATTTAAGAACTTAACAAAGGCTTTAATACCACCTTTGTAGTGATAGCAATTTTTAATATTAGTTCTATTGTCTTCTAAATTAATAGTAATATTTGAATTAAGAAAAGATAGTTCACGCAAACGTTTAGCTAAGATTTCATATTGAAATTTTATATTATTAGTAAAGATTTTATAACTTGGCCAAAATCTTATATATGTACCTGTTATTTCTGTTGTTCCAATAATAGAAAGAGGATGTTTTGATTTTCCATTTCTATATATTTGTCGGTATTTTTTCTTGTTTTTATAAATTATTAGTTCTAATTTTTCTGATAAAGCATTTACAACTGATATTCCTACACCATGTAATCCTCCTGATATTTGATATGAAGAATTGTCAAATTTACCACCTGAATGCAATACAGTCATAATTACTTCTGCAGCTGAAATATTTTCTTCAGGATGAATATCTGTAGGTATTCCTCGACCATTATCTTTTACAGAAACTGAATTATCTGAATGAATAGTTACTTTTATTTCTTTGCAATAACCTGCCAAAGCTTCATCTATAGAGTTATCTACTATTTCAAAAACCATATGATGTAAGCCACTACCATCATCTGTATCTCCAATATACATACCCGGTCTTTTACGAACAGCATCTAATCCTCTTAAAATTTTAATATTAGAAGAGTTATATATATTCTTCATAGTCTTTCCTGTTATCTTTTAAATTAAAAGCATCATTAGTCTGTTATTTTTATGTAAAAAAGAAATCACAATAAAATTAATTTAACGTTTTAGTAACATTACAACATACAATGTTGAAGCATCATTTTCTGCTTCAATTTGTATTGAGTTTTTAGAATTGTTTAAAAATAAAAGAATATTTTCATTAGTGATCGTATTTAGTATTTCTAACATGTAATGAACATTAATTGATATTTCTATTGCATTTCCACTGTAATTTATAGGGAATGTATCTTCTACAGTTTCTTCTTCTTGATTATCAGATAATACTTTAAATTGACCATTTCTGATATGAATTTCTACTCCGCAAAATTTTTCATGTGATAAAATAGCGGCACGTAGCAATGATTGTTTTAATGATTTACGATCAAAAGTAATAAAATGATTTTTTTTTGTTTTAAGTAAAACACTTTTATAATCAGGATACTGTCCTTCAATTAATTGTGCAGTAAAAATAAGATCTGCTATATATACTCGAATATTATTTTTTCCAACTAAAATTCTTATTAATTGCGTTTCAATGTGCAATAATCTATATAACTCAATAATTCCCTTTCTTGGAACAATAATAGAAAAAGGAACTATATTTTCTTTTAAAGGAATTTTTGAAATTCCAAGACGATAGCCGTCTGTAGCTACTACATTAAATGATTTATCTATTTTTTCTAATAACATACCATTAAGATAATATCGTACATCTTGTTTTCCCATAGAAAAATGAGTTTTTTCTATCATTTTTTTTAAAACATTTGAAGATATAAAAAATTCTGAAACATGATGAAAGTCATGATGACTTGGAAAGTTATCAGAAGGCAAAGTAGTCAATATATAATTACTGTTATCGGAAGTGATATGCATTTTATTTTTATTTAATTGCATTTTTATATCTGATGAATCTAATGAATTTCGACAAATATCTAAAAGTTTTCGTCCTGAAATTGTTGTAGTTCCTGATATGTGTTTTTTTGATAATTGAATAGTAGAAATTAATTCTATTTCTAAATTTGTCGCTGTTAATGATAAAATTCCATTTTTTATAGTAATTAATATATTTTCTAAAATAGGAAAAGAAATGTTTTTAACAAGTAAACGATTTATTTTTTGTAAGTTTTTAATTAAAGTATTATTTTTAATAATAAGTTTCATATGATCACACTGATAGAGTTTTAATTAAATTTATAAAATCTTTTTTAATATCGTGGCTTTCTTTCCGCAATTGTTCAATCTTACGACATGCATGTAATACTGTTGTATGATCTCTGCCACTAAAAGCATCTCCAATTTCAGGTAGACTATGATTAGTTAGTTTTTTTGCCATTGCCATTGCCATTTGTCTTGGACGAGCTATTGAACGCGAACGTTTTTTCGATAATAGATCAGTGACTTTAATTTTATAATATTCTGCAACGGTTTTTTGGATGTTATCAATAGTGATTAGTTTTTCCTGTAGAGCAAGTATATCTCGAAGTACTTCACGAACAAAATCTACAGTAATAGTACGATGGGTAAAACGAGAATTGACAATAACTCGATTGAGAGCACCTTCTAATTCTCGTACGTTAGAGCGTAAATGTTTAGCAATAAAAAAAGCAACTTCGTTAGACAGTATAACATTGTTTTCGTCAGCTTTTTTTATAAGGATAGCAACTCTAGTTTCTATTTCTAGAGGATCTATAGCAACGGTAAGACCCCAACTAAATCTTGATTTAAGACGATCTTCAACTCCATTTATTTCTTTAGGATAACGATCAGAAGTTAAAATAATTTGTTGATTTCCTTCTAGTAGAGAATTAAATGTATGAAAAAATTCTTCTTGTGAACGTTCTTTATGTGCAAAAAATTGAATATCATCAATTAATAATGCGTCAACAGAACGATAATATAATTTAAATTTTTCGATAGCATTATTTTTTATTGCTTTTACCATATCTTGCACAAAACGTTCAGAATTCATAAAAATGATTTTAATATCATATTTATATGCTAACATTTCATTTCCTATAGCATGAAGTAAATGAGTTTTTCCTAGTCCTGTTGCACCATACAAAAATAGTGGATTATAAGAATTTCCAGGATTTTTAGCTGCTTGAAACGCTGCAGAGCGCGCGAGTTGATTAGATTTTCCTTCTATAAAATTTTCAAAATTATGTTTTTTATTAAGATTAGTTCGATAAGGTAAATTTTTAAATGCTGGAATCTTAGACCAGATTATTTTTTTATTTTTTTTAGAAGAATTCTTGGAAATATTTTTTTTTATTTTTGTTTCTTTGTAAACTTGATATATTTCAAATTTTATCAATGGAGAATTAGTACCACAAAAATCTTGCAGTATTTTTTTAAGGTGAATTAGGTACTTATCTTTTACCCAATCTAAAACAAATTTGTTTGGAGCATATATTTCTAAAATGTTATTGTTTAGTTTGGCCTTCAGAGAGCGTATCCACATACTAAACTCTGTGGTTGGCAGCTCATCCTGTAACCGGTCAAGACACTGTTTCCAAAGACAAAGTGACACGGTAGACTCCAATCGAACACAATTAATAAAAAAATAAAATTTGAAAGTTATAATTTTGATACGTTTTCTTTGATATATACAATTTATATATAAACTTCATATAAAATTATATTTTTTTACATTAAAAGTTATACAATCTAAGATTGGTGAGTATAACGAAAAGGATATAATATATAGTTGAGATATTTTTTTATCCAAAGAAGTGATTTTTAGATGTACTATCATATTTATAAATAAAATATAGTTATCATAACAGAATACAAAATTAAAAATATTTTTTTAGACAAGTTAATATTGAATGTATTTTAATTAGCAAATTTTTTTATGTATATTTTTTTATATAATCAACGATTTTAATAAAGTTAATTGACTATATCATTTAGAATAATTATTCTTAGTAAAAGTATATCTTATAAATTATATTCAATAAAAAAATAGTCAGGTAAAATTAAAATGAAACGAACTTTTCAACCATCAATATTAAAACGTAATCGTTCACATGGATTCAGAATTCGTATGGCAACAAAAAATGGTCGTTATATTTTATCACGAAGACGTGCTAAATTAAGAACACGTTTAACTGTTTCTAGTAAATAGCAGGTGTTAATATTGTGTTTAATTATTTTTTTAAAAAAAAATTACGATTATCTAATTCTATACATTTTCAAAATGTTTTTAAAAAATCTTTTAAAAAACAAAGCACTTCAGAAATAAGTATTTTGGGATGTTTTAATTTATTAGGATATCCTAGGTTAGGTCTTAGTATTCCTCGAAAAAATATTAAGTATGCTCATGATCGAAATTTAATCAAACGATTAATTCGAGAAACTTTTCGTTCGTTGCAATATAAATTGCTTGCAATCGATTTTGTAGTTATAGCAAAAAAAAATATTCTTGATTTAAGTAATAAAAGGATAATAGATATGCTAAATAGTTTATGGTTGCATTATTATAGATAATTTTATTTTTATTTAATTAAAATTATCTCAGAACTAATACTATTCAATATTTCTTATACTGTATATTTTCAATAAATTATCTAGTTTTGGTTTAATTTTAATAATTCTATATCAATTAAAGTAATATCTTTTAAATATAGGAAAATATAATTATTTACCTTTAAAATATTAAAGATCAAAGTGAATATTAATCATGGAAGTACAACGTAATTTTTTTATTTTTGCTTTTTTATTTTTTTCTTTTTTACTTTGGCAAGCATGGAAAAATGAATCATTTTTAAACAATCAAAAAAATGAAAAAATAGATTCAATGTTTCATTTCATTAATACAAATAAAAATGCAAAAAAAAATACACAACAAATTTTTATTAAAAATAATGTGATCAATTTAGTCGTTAATATGTATGGTGGCGATATAGAAGAAGCTTCTTTACTTTCTTATAAAGATAAACTGTATTCATCCAAACCTTTTAAATTACTTGAAACTGCACCTGATTTTATTTATCAAGCACAAAGTGGATTGATTGGAAAAGATGGTCCTGATAGCTCGGAAAAAAATAGTAGACCATTATATTCTTCTGAAAAAAATTTTTTTGAGTTGAAAAGGGAAAAAAAAGAACTGCGTGTTCCTATAAAATGGGTAAGTCAAAATGGTGTAACTTACACAAAGACTTTTATTCTCAAACCGAATAGTTATGATATTCAAATAGAATATGATATTTATAATCCAAGCAAAGAAATCTTAAAAATGAACATGTTTGGACAGATAAAACAAACAGTTAATTTACCTAAAAAACGCAATATTTATAGTGGAAATTTTGCTCTTCAAACTTTTCGTGGTGCTGCTTATTCAAGTAGTGATAACAAATATGAAAAGTATAAATTTGATATGATTTCAGATAATAAAAACTTACATGTTATAACTGAAAATGGATGGATTGCAATGTTACAACAGTATTTTGCTGTTGCTTGGATTCCTCAGAATTTAGGTCAAAATATAATATATACATCTAATTTAGATCATGGGATAGTTGCTATTGGATATAAATCTTCTTTAATCAATGTTTTACCTCATTCTAGATCTATTATAAAATCAAAGTTGTGGATTGGTCCTGAAATACAAAAAGAAATGAATCTTGTCGCTCCAAATTTAGATTTAACAGTTGATTATGGTTGGCTTTGGTTTTTATCACAACCATTATTTAAATTGTTAACTATATTACATAATGTTGTAGGAAATTGGGGTTTTTCTATTATTTTAATAACTTTTATTATGAAGGCTGTAACTTATCCTTTAACTAAAGCACAATATGTTTCTATGTTAAAAATGCGTGCATTACAACCAAAAATAAAAGAAATAAAAGAAAAATTTTCAAATGATAAACAACGTATTAGTCAAGAAATGATAGTTTTATATAAAAAAGAAAAAATAAATCCCTTAACTGGATTCTTGCCTATTTTTATTCAAATGCCTATTTTCTTATCTCTTTATTATATGCTTATAGGATCTGTTGAATTACGACATGCTCCTTTTTTGCTTTGGATTCATGATTTATCGAGTCAGGATCCATATTATGTATTACCTATTATAATGGGTTTAACAATGTTTTTTATTCAAAAAACATCGTCTGCCAATCATGTTTCTGATCCATTTCAAAAAAAGATTATGAATTTTATGCCTGTAATTTTTACAGCGTTTTTTTTATGGTTTCCTTCAGGATTGGTTTTATATTATATAATTAGCAATCTTGTGACTATTATACAACAAAAGTTTATCTTATCTAATTTAGGAAAAAATAGATAAAATATTTTTTTGTTTGAATTATTGAAACAATTGATTACTTTTTAACTTTTTTGAAAATATCATCTAATACAAAGAAAATATTTTATGATTCATGATGAAACTATTGTTGCTCAGGTTACTTGTCCAGGGAAAAGTGCTGTTGGAATATTAAGAGTGTCTGGTTTTCAAGCAAAAACAGTTGCAATAAAAATTTTAGGAAAAATTCCCTTGGCAAGATTTGCTACTTATTCAAATTTTTTAGATCAAAATTCTAAAGTGTTAGATAAAGGTATATCTTTATGGTTTCCTGCTCCCAATTCATTGACAGGTGAGGATGTACTAGAATTACAAGGGCATGGTAGTCCATTAATAATGGATTTATTGATTAATCAAATTTTATCTATTAATAATATTAGAATGGCTAAACCAGGAGAATTTTCTGAACGTGCTTTTTTAAATGGAAAAATAGATTTAGTTCAAGCTGAATCTATAGACGATCTAATTAATGCAGAAACAGAATCTTCTATTCGTGCTTCATTAAATTCATTAAATGGAGATTTTTCTTTTTTTATTAAGGAATTAATGAATTTAATTATTAAATTTCGTATTAATATAGAATCTAGTATAGATTTTTCAGAAGAAGAAATTAATATTAATATTAAAGATGTAGTTAATTTAAAATTTAAAGAATTATATCAAAAATTTTTAGCATTAAAAAATATAGTTTTAAAAGGAAGTTTATTAAGAGAAGGAAAAAAAATAGTTATTGCTGGTCTTCCTAATGCAGGTAAATCAAGTTTATTAAATATTTTATCTAATTCTGATAGAGCTATAATAACTGATTTACCTGGTACTACACGAGATCTTCTTTATGAGCATGTCAGTATTAATGGTATTGTATGTGAATTAATTGATACAGCCGGTTTGCGTGATACAAATAATGAAATCGAACGTATTGGAATTATGCGTGCTTGGGAAGTAATTAGAAAAGCCAATCATATTCTTTTTGTTATTGATAAAACAATCAGCAAATCAAAACAAAAAAAAATATGTAATGAATTTATACAAAATATTTCTAATAATAATATTCCAATAACTTTTGTTTTAAATAAAAATGATTTAGTAAAAGATGAGTATGGTTTTAAAAATGTCAACGGTTTATCATTTATTAGTATATCAGCACGTACAGGCGAAGGTATTGATATATTACGTAATCATATTATAAAAATTGAAAAAAATATACATACAGAAAGCATTTTTATTGCTCGTCGTCGTCATATTAAACAACTTGATTTAGCATATAATGAATTTTTAATAGCTAAAAAAAAATGGAGATCATGTCAAGATATTGATCTTTTAGCAGAATCTTTAAGTCTTATAAATAGATTTTTAGGTGAAATAACAGGAAAGTGTACTTCTGAAGATTTATTGAAATATATTTTTTCTAGTTTTTGTATTGGTAAATAATAAATTCTAAATTAAATTATAATATGCCCGGAGGCGGAATTGAACCACCGACACGGGGATTTTCAGTCCCCTGCTCTACCAACTGAGCTATCCGGGCTTTTTTTATATTAAATCATCAAATATTAAAGATTGTCAATCTTTTTTAATTAAATATAATACTATATTTATTTTCTATTATTTATGTTGATAAATAATTAATTTTCGAATATTTAAAAATATAAATTTTTGAGAATAAAAAACAAAAAAATAATTTTTACCCTTGAAACTTTTAATAAAGATCCATATATTTAAATTAAGAGAATATATTAAATATTAAAAAAAATTTAAAACGGTTTAGTAACACTATTTACGGGAGCATTATCATATGAAAATTCGTCCATTGCATGATCGTGTGCTTGTTAAACGTCAAGAAGTTGAATCAAAATCTGCAGGTGGTATTGTACTAACAGGTTCTGCTGCAGGAAAATCGACTCGAGGAACAGTAACAGCGGTCGGAAAGGGCCGTGTATTAGATAATGGAGAAATTAAACCATTAGATGTTAAAGTTGGTGATATTGTTATTTTCAATGAAGGTTATGGTGCAAAAACAGAAAAAATTGATAACGAAGAATTATTAATTTTAACTGAAAGTGACATTTTAGCAATTGTTGAATAGTAAACTATATACTATATCCATTGAAAAATTTATTTGAGGGAATATCAGATGGCCGCTAAAGATGTGAAATTCGGCAACGAAGCCCGAATTAAAATGCTTCGTGGAGTTAATGTATTAGCAGATGCAGTGAAAGTAACTTTAGGACCAAAAGGTAGAAACGTTGTTCTAGATAAATCTTTTGGAGCTCCTAGCATTACTAAAGATGGTGTATCAGTAGCTCGTGAAATCGAATTAGAAGACAAATTCGAAAATATGGGTGCTCAAATGGTAAAAGAAGTTGCATCAAAAGCAAACGATGCAGCAGGTGATGGTACCACAACAGCAACATTATTAGCACAATCAATAGTAAATGAAGGTTTAAAAGCAGTAGCAGCTGGTATGAATCCTATGGATCTTAAACGTGGAATTGATAAAGCTGTCATTAGTGCTGTAGAAGAATTAAAAAACTTATCTGTACCATGTTCTGATTCAAAGGCCATTACACAAGTTGGAACCATCTCTGCAAATGCAGATGAAAAAGTTGGTTCTTTGATTGCAGAAGCTATGGAAAAAGTTGGTAATGATGGAGTTATTACAGTAGAAGAAGGTACAGGTTTACAAGATGAACTCGAAGTCGTTAAAGGTATGCAATTTGATCGAGGTTATTTATCTCCATATTTTATCAACAAACCAGAAACAGGCATTGTTGAATTAGAAAATCCATATATTTTAATGGCTGATAAAAAAATCTCTAATGTGCGTGAAATGCTGCCAATATTAGAATCTGTTGCAAAATCAGGAAAACCGTTATTAATTATTTCAGAAGATTTAGAAGGCGAAGCTTTAGCTACATTAGTGGTTAATTCCATGAGAGGGATTGTAAAAGTAGCTGCAGTCAAAGCTCCTGGATTTGGTGACCGTCGTAAAGCAATGTTACAAGATATTTCAATTCTTACTGGCGGTTCTGTTATTTCTGAAGAATTAGCTATGGAATTAGAAAAATCTACTTTAGAAGATTTAGGACAAGCAAAACGCGTTGTTATTAGTAAAGATACTACTACTATTATTGGTGGAGTGGGAGAAAAACACTCAATTCAAAGCCGTATTAGTCAAATTCGTCAAGAAATTCAAGAAGCTACTTCTGATTATGATAAAGAAAAACTAAATGAACGTTTAGCTAAATTATCAGGTGGAGTTGCGGTACTTAAAGTAGGTGCAGCGACAGAAGTCGAAATGAAAGAAAAGAAAGCTCGTGTTGAAGACGCATTACATGCTACTCGCGCAGCAGTTGAAGAAGGAGTAGTTGCTGGTGGTGGTGTTGCCTTAGTACGAGTAGCAGGAAAAATATCTAATTTACGTGGTCAAAATGAAGATCAAAATGTAGGTATTCGAGTTGCTCTACGTGCAATGGAAGCTCCATTACGTCAAATTGTTTCTAATTCTGGTGAAGAACCTTCCGTAGTTACTAATAATGTTAAAGATGGAAAAGGTAACTATGGTTATAATGCTGCTACTGATGAATATGGTGATATGATAGATTTTGGTATATTAGATCCTACTAAAGTTACACGTTCTGCTTTACAATATGCCGCTTCTGTTGCTGGTTTAATGATTACAACAGAATGTATGGTTACTGATTTACCTAAAGAAGATAAATCTTCTGATTCCAATTCTTCTCCTGCAGGAGGAATGGGTGGTATGGGCGGAATGATGTAATAAGATATTAATTTTATTACAATTATTTTAAATTAATTTAAAAATATCTTTCCTCAGAATAACTATTCTGAGGAAATTTTTTTTTATTTAATTAAAAAAATTAAATAATTAATCATTGAATATTATTTTAATTAAATTTAGAATTTATTAATCTAGCCGCTTATTTGTAATATATAAATTTTTTCTAATATTAATATCTGAATTTGTACAAAAAATAGAATTATAATTAAATATTTTAATTTTAAGATTTAATTCATAAAATTGTATTTTTATTTTTTAAAATATAATTACGTATTAAAATAACTCATTTAATATAAATATTTTATTTTTTTTATATAGTTAATTTGGAAGTAATACTCTCTAATCTGTTATTTTAATTTATAATATTTCTTATCATTAAAATTTTATTTTAAAAATATTTTTTTAAAAGTAATATCTGTAATCATGAATTTTAAGAATGAATGATATTTTTATTTAAATACTTATTTAGATAACATAATATATTTGTATTAATAGAATATAATATTTTTTGTACAATATGAGGTTTATATGAGAGTGTATCATACTAATAATTTTCGTACAGGTTGCAAAATTATTTTTGAAGATGAACCATGTTTGATAGAATCTAGCGAATTTGTCAAACCTGGAAAAGGTCAGTCTTTTGTACGTGTCAAAATACGAAAGCTATTAACAAAACAACTTATAGAAAAAACATTTAAATCTACAGATTCTTTAGAAGTAGCTGATATTATAGAATATAGACTTTCTTATTTATATAATGATGGTCTTTTCTGGTACTTTATAAATAATAATACTTTTGAAGAATTATCAGTAGAAAAAAAAATTATCGGTATTAATAAAAAATGGTTATTATCACAAGATACATGTATTGTAACTTTATGGAATAATCAACCTATTTCAATCACTCCTAATAATTTTGTAAATCTCAAAGTTGTTGATGTGCAAGTTAGTCTAAAAGGTGATACCATTAATACTAACAGCACTAAATTAGCCACATTAAATACAGGTGCCATTGTAAAAGTTCCACTATTCATTCAAGTGGGTTCGCTGATCAAAGTAGATACAAGATCTGGCGAATATGTATCTAGAGTAAAGTAAAAAAAATTTTAATAGATATATTAATATTCGTTTCCTTTGACGTATTGTCTATAACTGTCCCATTCAAAAGTTAACCATAAACTATTTCCTAAACGCATTCTATCAATAACTCTTTCACCTAATAAACTTTTCATTCCTTTATGATCTAAATTAGACAACATTCCAGTAGAACGTTTAGATGATGATCTTCTATCAACTATTTGATTGATTATTACTTTTTCATAACGAGATTCAGTTTGCATTCCAATCTCATCAATCATCAATAAATCAACACTACTAAGATTATGCAATAAATTTTCTTCAGTAATATTACTAGTACCGCTAAATGTTCCTTTCATATTAGACATTAAATCAGCTACGGTGACAAGTAAAATGCTTTTTCCATGTAAAATTAAGTAATTTCCTATAGCAGATGCTAAGTGATTTTTCCCGGTTCCAGGTTTTCCTGAAAAAATAAAACTAGCAATGTTTTTATTAAATTCTTCTGCATATCGTTTTGACGCTTTCAGTACTTTTCTTTGACCATCGTGTTCGATTTTATAATTATCAAATGAACAGTTCATATATAATTCTCGAATTCCTGATCTGCCTAAAACACGTTGCATTTTCATTGCTTTGTTTTCGCGTAGTATAGATTCAGAAGATAGTCGTCCTTGTTCTTGATTCCAAGCTAACAAGTCTTCATCGTTATCAAATTTAGGTTTAATATTTTTAGGCATAAGACGTTGAAGACGTTTAAAGAATTCAGTATAAAATGTCATTATTTACCTCTAAATCCATTTGGTATAGTTTGATCAGGTGTTGGAATATATGTGATGTCTCGTTTTTTTTGTGATCCATAATTAATAGATCTACTTCTTTCTAAACTTCTAGCTAATTTTTGTTGCCACTGTATATGATGAAAAAAACAACCTTCTGCTTGCCAATAAGAAATAAAACATGTAAGTTCAGATTCTAATATTTCTTCATTTAATGTAATTCCCCATAATGCTGCTTGACGAATAAAATCTTTGTCTGGAGTCCAGTTCGGATGCATTGAAAATTTTTTTTCGATATTTTGTTTTTTAATATCTTGCTCTAATAAGTGATATTCAAGATCAAACATTTTTTTTAATAAATAGGGTGTAATTGCATAAAAAATAGGAGAATTATTTTTTAAAACCGCTATAACTCCTTTATTTGATTTTTCTAAAATTTTAATTGGATGCTTACAAAATAAATCAAGAGATATATCATCAGAAACTAAAATCTTCATGAGTGTTTTGCCTTTTTGAATTTTAAAATATTTATATATATATATTGTATATTATTAGACTTTTCAACACAAAATATTATAATTTTTATCAATCTTATACATTAAAAATATATAAATAACACTGTATTTTATTTGTAACTTTTTTTTTATATAAAATCCAATTTTTTGGTATTATCAGAGGTTGTTTTTTTTCTTGTTCTATATAAATAAAAGAATTTTTTTTAATCCATTTTTTACTTTCTAATAAATTAATAGTTTTTTTAATTAATCCCTGATAATAAGGAGGATCGATAAAGATTATATCATATGGTTTTCCAGTTTTTTGTAACCAATAAATCGCATCAGTACGTATAATTTCTATATTAGATATATTTAAATTTTTTATATTTTTTTTAAGATTTAAGAATGTTTTTTTTTCTATTTCCAATAAAGTAGAAAATGCAGCATATCGAGATATAGCCTCTATTCCTAGTGCACCACTACCTGCAAAACAATCAAGACATCTAGAATTTTTTATGTATTTAGATAGCCATTCAAATAGTGTTTCTCTTATTTGATTGGTCGTTGGACGCAAATTTGGAATATTATTAAAAGATATTTTTCTTCCCTTGAGTTTTCCAGAGATAATATAAATTTTACCATTTTTTTTAAAAAAAGAATTATGCATTTTGTCAGATCATTTCTGTTAGTGATATAATTTGTTTAATATTAATATCAATAAGAACTTAAATATATATTTAATTTTTTAAAGTATAAAATATTTAAAAAATGTAGTTTTACTTATAAATTACAAGGCAAAAAATATGAAAGACAATAAAAAAAATGGTTTTTTTTCTTGGTTAACTTCTAAAATAAAAAAAAAGGAAATTACAGATATAAAAAAAAATAATAGAGAACAAAAAAATAGTAGTTTTAGCAATAAACAAGAATCTATTTTAGAAACTCCATTAATAAAACAAGATAATCTCAAGAAAGATAATATCGAGATATTAAATGATTACAGTAATAATATAGAGAAAAGCCAGAATATAAAAAAAAATTTTTTTTTACGTTTGAAAAAGAGTTTAAAAAAAACAAAGAAATTTTTTGGTGATGGCATTAATCATATTTTTTCATTAAAAAAAATTGATAAAGTACTTTTTGAAGAATTAGAAGAAAAGATGTTACTTGCTGATATTGGAATTAATACTACTAATCGAATTATTGATAATTTAATTAAAGAAGTTGATCGTAAAGATTTAAAAAGTTCTGAAAAATTATATTCTTTATTAAAAAAAAATATGTATGATATGCTAAAAAAAGTAGAAGTGCCTTTAGATGTGTCTGGTCATACTCCTTTTATCATTTTAGTAGTAGGAGTTAATGGTACAGGTAAAACTACAACAGTTGCTAAACTAGCACAAAAATATAAACGAGAAGGAAAGTCTATAATGTTAGCTGCTGCAGATACTTTTAGAGCTGCAGGTATAGAACAATTAGAGGTGTTAGGAAAAATCAATAAAATACCCGTAATCTCACAACGTTCTGGTTCAGATCCTGCAGCAGTAATATTTGATGCCGTAAAATCAGCAAAATCAAAAAAACTAGATGTTTTAATTATCGATACAGCAGGAAGATTACATAATAAAATACATCTGATGGAAGAATTAAAAAAAATAGTTAGAGTAATTAAAAAAATAGATTCATCTGCACCACACGAAAAAATATTAATTATCGATTCTTGTAATGGGCAAAATACAATACAACAAACAGAAATCTTTCATAAATCATTAAATTTAACAGGAATGATCATTACAAAATTGGATGGAACTGCAAAAGGAGGAGTTGTTTTTTCTCTAGCTGATCAATTTCAAATTCCAATTCGTTACATTGGAATCGGTGAAAAAATGGAGGATTTAGGAGTTTTTAATAGTGAAGAATTTATCAAGTCTATATTCAT
The DNA here is from genome assembly GCF_000225445.1 of Buchnera aphidicola str. Ak (Acyrthosiphon kondoi). Taxonomy (NCBI): domain Bacteria; kingdom Pseudomonadati; phylum Pseudomonadota; class Gammaproteobacteria; order Enterobacterales; family Erwiniaceae; genus Buchnera; species Buchnera aphidicola. Next base: position 24,760 of record NC_017256.1, read on the forward strand.
ATAAAAAAAGAAATTATTATCTGATAGGATTTTAATTTTATAAAATACAGATTAATTATTTTATATAAATCTTTGATTTATATTTTTAATTAAAGTATTATAGATATGTCCCACATATTAATAATTCAGTATATATAATTCGTTAATGCGGGAATTAAAATGATTAATAAAGTACAGATTTTATCTGTAACACCACCAAGTAATTTAGACGCTTATATCAGAATAGCTAACTTATGGCCGATGCTATCACCCGAAGAAGAAAAAACACTAACTAAACGATTACGCTATAATAGCGATTTAGATGCCGCAAAAACTTTGATTTTATCTCATCTCCGTTTTGTAATTCATATTTCACGCAACTATTCAGGATATGGTTTACCTCAAGCTGATCTTATACAAGAAGGTAATATAGGATTAATGAAAGCAGTGCGTAGATTTAATCCAGAAATAGGAGTTCGTCTTGTCTCCTTTGCAGTACATTGGATCAAGTCTGAAATACATGAATATGTTTTGCGTAATTGGCGTATCGTTAAAGTTGCAACGACCAAATCTCAAAGAAAACTATTTTTTAATTTAAGAAAAACAAAAAAAAGATTAGGTTGGTTTAATGAAGAAGAAATTCAAATAGTTGCTAAAGAGTTAGGAGTTAGCAGTGGGGATGTAAGAGAAATGGAATCTCGCATGTCTGCTCAAGATGTTACTTTCAATCCGTTGCCAGAAGAAGATTGTGATGGTAAAACAAATATTTCTATGCAATATTTACAAGATAAAACGTCTGATTTTGCTAATGGTCTTGAAAAAGATAATTGGAAAGAACATGCTGCAAATAAACTAAGCAATGCTTTATTGAGATTAGATAAACGTAGTCGTCATATTATTTACGCACGTTGGTTAGATAAAAATAAAAAAAATACTTTACAAACTATAGCAAATAATTATGGAATTTCTGCAGAGCGTGTTCGACAATTAGAAAAAAATGCAATGAAAAAATTAAAATTAGCTATAGAAACTTAGTTTAAGATGTTGTTTTTAATATAACATAATATGATTTTATTAAAAATGTTTGTATAGAGTATGAGATTAGGTTTTTTTTATATTGAAAACTCATACTCTTTTTTAATAAAAGATACCTTTTTTTATATAAAATCAAAAATTTTATTCTACAGTTACCGATTTAGCAAGATGTCTCGGCTGATCAATGTTTTTCCCTTTTTTTAATGCAATATAATAAGCTAGTAATTGCAAGGGGATTGCATAAAAAATAGGTGCTATTAATTCTTCTACATACGGAATTTTTATGATTTTTATGTTATCTTCATGATAAAATTCTTGATCAGAAAAAACATAAATTAAACCTCCTCTAGAACATATTTCTTTAATATTTTTTTTATTTTTTTCTAATAAAGAATTTTTAGGAGCAATCATAATAACTGGTATATTTTTATCAATTAGTGCAAGTGGACCATGTTTGAGTTCTCCAGAAGGATACGCTTCAGCATGAATATAAGAAATTTCTTTTAATTTTAATGCTCCTTCCATTGCAATGGGATATTGATTTCCTCTCCCAAGAAATAGCATGTTTTTTTTGTTAGCTAGTGTATTGGCTAAATTTTTTATTAATTGATTTTTTTGTAAAATTTCTTCAATTCTCATCGGTAAAATATTTAATATTTGCACAATTTTTTTTGAGATATTATTATTTTCTTTTTTTAAGTTTGTTATATTGGCAACTAACATAAGTAAAACAGTTAATTGAGTCGTAAAGGATTTGGTTGAAGCTACTCCTATTTCTAAACCTGCTTTAGTTAATATATAGAAGTCAGATTCTTTTACTAAAGATGAACTTTCCATATTACATATAGTTAAATTTCCTAAATATCCAAATTTTTTAGAGTATCTTAATGCTAATAATGTATCAGCAGTTTCTCCTGATTGCGATAAAGTAATTAATAAACTTTTTTTTCTTACAACTAATTTTCTTGAAGAGAATTCAGATGCAATTTCAACATCGCAAGGAATATTAGCAAGTGATTCAAACCAATGTTTAGAAACCATTGCTGCATTATATGAGGTGCCACATGCAACCATTTGAATGTGTTCTGTATTATAAAATATATTATTTTCTTTTAATCCTAATTCAGAAAAATGTACTTTATTGTTTTTCAAACGATTTTTTAAAGTGTTTTGAATACATTTAGGTTGTTCGTATATTTCTTTTTCCATGTAATGACTGTATTTTCCTTTTTTTGCTGATTGATACTTTATATTAGATATAATTTCTTTTCTTTGAATTATAGAGTTATCTTTGTTAAAGATATTAATTTCCTTTTTTTTAACAATGGCAATATCTCCTTCCTCTAAGTATATAAAACGTTTTGTTACGTGCAATAATGCGATTTGATCAGAAGCTATAAAATTCTCTTTTATCCCTAATCCTATAATTAGTGGACTTCTAGAACGTGCGGCTATTAATCTTGAAGGATTATTTTTATCTATTACAACCATACTATAATTACCATCTAATTTTTTTATGCTATTTTGTATAACTGTTTTAAATGAATCTTTTTTTTTATTTTGTTCCCAATGTAACAAATGTGCAATTACTTCTGTATCAGTATCAGAAGAAAACATGTATCCTTTTTTTTGCAAAAAAAGACGTAATGTAGAATTATTTTCAATAACTCCATTGTGTACAACAATAATATTTGAAGAAACATGTGGATGTGCATTTTCTTTTGAAATTTTTCCATGAGTAGCCCATCGAGTATGAGCTACTCCAATATTACCAAATATTTTTTTTTTATTTGTTTTTTTTATAAGTTCATTGACTTTCCCAACACAACGAATTCTAATGATATTATTTTGATTATCTATTACAGCTAATCCTGAAGAATCATATCCTCGGTATTCCAGTTTTTTAATGCCATCAATGAGAAAATTGGCAATATTACGTTGTGTTACTGCAGCAACAATACCGCACATATTAATACCTTTTATTTTTTTGTTAAGATATTTTATTTTAAAAAAAATATACTTTTCAATAGATTAAAATAATTATTTTTTATGAATTTTATTAGGACGTACCCAGTTTTTTTTATATTTTTGTTCTTTAGTATTATAAACTAAACAGGGTGTGTTAACATCTTTTGTTAAAGTTGTACCTGCTGCAATAGTTGTATTATTTGCAATTTTTATAGGTGCAACTAGTTGTGTATTAGAACCGACTAAAACATTATCACCAATAATAGTTTTTAATTTATTTGAACCATCATAATTACATGTAATACTACCAGCTCCAATATTAACTTTAGAACCAATTTCAGAATTCCCAAGATAACTTAAGTGTTTTACTTTAGATTCTGTATTTATAAAACTATCTTTTATTTCAACAAAATTTCCTATATGAACATTTTTTTCCAAAAAAGTATTCGATCGTAAATGAGAAAAAGGACCGATAATACAATTTTTTCCTATTTTAGCATTTTCTATAATTGTGTAGGCTTCAATATTAGTTTTACTATCAATAATACTATTTCTAATAATACATCCAGGACCAATTTTAACATCATCACCTAAAATAACATTTTTTTCTAGAATAACTCCAGTATCTATTTCAACATTTTTACCATGTTTTAATGTTCCTCTTAGAATAAAATGAGATGGATCTTTTATTGTAACCCCGTTAATAAGCAATTGATCAATTTCTTTTTTTTGAAAAATTTTTTCTAAAATAGATAATTGTAATTTATTATTTATTCCTAATGTTTCTTTGTAATTTAAGGGTTGTACTGTTCTAATAACACTACCTTCTATAGAGGCTAAAGATATAATATCTGTGGCATAAAACTCTTTTTTATTATTTTTTTTATCAACTTTTTCTAACCATCTTTTTAAATCTTTACTCTTAGCTATAAAAATGCCTGAGTATATTTCTTTAATATTTTTTTGTTTATCAGTAGCATCTTGTTCCTCTATTATACCAATAACTTTTCGTTTTTCCCGTAAAATACGTCCATATCCATCAGGATTTTTTACTTTTGTAGTTAATAAACTAATTGTTGATTTTTTTTTAGAATGTTGTAAATTTTTTATTGATTCTAATGAAATACATGGCATATCTCCATATAAAACTAATATATTTTTATCATCTGAAATTTCTTTTATTGCTAGTAGTATAGCTTGACCTGTTCCTTGTGGTTTTTTTTGTATTATCCATTCCATTGGAATATCATGAGTTTTAGATAAAATGAATTTTTTTCGATCACTGCAAACTAATATAATTTTTTTAGGTTTTATAGATTGAGCAGTTTGTATTACATATTCTAAAATCGTTTTTCCCCCTAAAAAATGCAGTACTTTAGGATAATTAGATTTCATTCTAGTTCCTTTTCCAGCTGCAAGTATTACCACAATCATTTCTTTTTTTAACATAAACACCCTTTTTTTATTAAATAAAAATATTTTTAACCGAATAGCTTCAATTAATTATAAATTATTTTTTTTTATATTTTAAATTTTTAAATTTGAAAATGTATACTTTTTAATACATAATTTTTATATGCAAACATATGTATATATTATATTTTATTAGGATTTTTTATGTGTAAAATTATTGCAGTAGATTTAGACGGCACCTTGCTTTCTTCGGAAAACAAAATAACAACGTATACTCAAAAAATTATAAAGTTGTTAATAGAAAAAAATTTTTATTTTGTTTTTGCTTCAGGTCGTCATTATATAGATGTTATGGAAATTAGGGACAGTTTAAAAATAAATATTTTTATGATTACTTCTAATGGAGCTAAAATTTATAATTTAGATAATAAAATAATATTTAGTGATAATTTAGAAGAGGATATCGCTTCAAAACTTTGTAGAATAAAATATTTTGACACAGAAATTATTACTCAGATATATCAAAATAATCAATGGTATATAAATAATAAAAAAATAAATAATAATTTTTGTTCTGCTTTATCATCATTAGAATATCAATTTTTTCATCCAGATAATTTTATTTTTCAAAATATTAGTAAAATTTTTTTTACAAGTAAAAATTTTCAAAAATTATCAATGCTTAAAAGAAAAATCATAAATTGTTATGGAAATAAAATTCATATTAATTTTTCAGTTCCAGGTTGTCTTGAAATTGTATCAGGAACTACTTCAAAAGGTCATGGATTAAAATTAATATCTAATCTATTAGGTATTTCGTTAAATAATTGTATTGCTTTTGGAGATGGAATGAATGATCAGGATATGCTAAGTATTGCTGGAAAAGCATATATTATGAAAAATGCAGATTTACGTTTAAAAAATGCATTGCCACATGTCGAAATTATTGAAAGTAATGATAATGACGGTGTTGCAAAATGTTTAAAAAAATATTTATAGAAAACAAGAAAAATATATTGCTAATTTAATAAAAACTATTATTTTTTAAATACATTACGAATAAATTGCAAATGAGTAGAAGCGTGTAAACATATAGAATGAATAAAATCTTGTATTACTTTTTCCTTTTGTTCACCATTGCGTATAGCTGTATATAATCGTCCCCATATTCCGTTTCCTATTCTTTTTGTTACGATTAAACCTTGGCGTTCAAAATTATCTACTACCCAATGAGGTAGCGCAGCAATCCCCATTTGCGCGGATACCATTTGAATTAAAAGTAATGTATTATTCACATTTTTAAAAATAGGTATAATACCAGATGGTTGCAAAAAGTGTTTCCATATATCTAGTCTATTTCGTTGAACAGGATAAGTCATTAATATTTCAGATGCAAGATCTTCTGGTGTGATATTATGTTTTTTTAATACAAGAGGATGCTTAGGAGATAAAACTAGTCGAACTTCAAAATCGAACATTGGCACATAAAATAAATTACTTCTTGGTAATACTTCAGAAGTTAATACAATATCAAGCTTTCCTTGTTGTAGAAATGGTTGAGGACTGAAAGTCATATCAGAATAAAAATCTATTTTTACTTTTGAATATTTTTTTTGAAAAACTTCTAATGCTGGTGTTAACCATTGAATGCAACTATGACATTCAATAGCTAATCGAACAATCGCATGATGAGAATCTGCACATGATTTTATTGCTTTTTGTATTTTAGGTAGTATTTCTTCAGATAATTGAAGTAGAATTTTACCTTGTATTGTAAATATTATAGGATTACTTTTTCTGATGAATAACTTAAATCCTATTTTTTTTTCCAATTGGTTACATTGATGCGATATTGCAGATTGTGTTTGATGAAGTTGAATTGCAGCTGCACTCAATGAACCATTATTTTTTAACGCTTGTAATGTTCGAAGATGTTTTATTTCAATCATGAGATTCCTTCATATCGAGAATTAACTATTTACGCTTGCTAATTTTCTTTGATACTAGAATTATAGGATATATATTTTATATAAAGCAATTATAAATTATGTTTAAATAAAAAATTTAATTATAAAAAATAGGATATTTAAAATGACAATTTTAAATCATACTCTTGGCTTTCCAAGAATAGGATTAAATCGTGAATTAAAAAAAGCTCAAGAAAAATACTGGTCTGGTGAACTTGCACTTCAAGATCTTTTATCAGTTGGTTATGAATTGAGAAAAAAGAATTGGAAAAAACAAAAAGAATCTGGAATTGATTATATTCCAGTTGGAGACTTTGCTTGGTATGATCATGTATTAACTACAAGTATGATGTTAGGAAACATTCCAGAAAGACATAATGATCTTATTAATTCTATTGATTTAAATTGTTTATTTCGTATCGCACGAGGCTTTTCTCCAGATGTGCCAGCTTCAGAAATGACTAAATGGTTTAATACTAATTATCATTATATTGTACCTGAGTTCTATAAAAATAAAGTTTTAAAGTTTTCTTGGAAACAAATTCTAGACGAAGTAGATGAAGCATTATTACTAGGATATAAAGTTAAACCTATACTTTTAGGTCCAATTACATATCTTTGGTTAGGAAAAGTAAAAGGAGAGTATTTTGATCGTCTTGATATTTTAAAAGATATCATTCCAATATATAAATATGTTTTAAAAGAATTATCTAAACGTGGTGTTGATTTTGTTCAAATAGACGAACCTGCATTAGTTTTAGAATTGCCAAAAAAATGGAAGAATGCTTACTCTTACGTTTATAAAGAACTATTTGGTATAACAAAAATATTGCTCACAACATATTTTGGTGGTATCGAGCATAATATAGACTTTATTCATGATCTCCCTATTCAGGGAATTCATATTGATTTAGTTTTTGGAAAATATGATTTAACAAATTTTATTTCTAAAATACCATCAGAATGGATGTTATCTTTAGGGGTTATTAATGGTCGAAATATTTGGCGTTCTGATCTTGTGAAATGGTTTAAATCTATTCAATCAATTTCAAAAAATCATAAAAAAATATTAATTGGTTCATCTTGTTCTTTATTACATACTCCAATCGATTTAGAAACAGAAAAAAATTTAGATAAAGAAGTCAAACAATGGTTTTCTTTTGCCGTTCAAAAATGTATAGAGTTAAAATTATTATCTAGTGCTTTAAATAATGATAATATAGATGCGATTAAAAAATGGAGTTTGCCTATTCATGAACGTATTTTTTCTAAAAGAGTGCATAATTCTGAAATAGAAAACCGTTTATCTAATATTTCAATTGATAAATATCAACGTTTAAATTCTTACAAAATTCGATCTATAGAACAGAATAAAAAATTTAATTTACCTCTTTTACCGACAACCACCATTGGATCTTTTCCTCAAACTATTAATATAAGAAAATTACGACGTGATTTTAAATTAGGATTAATAGAAAAAGAAGAATATACAAAAGGAATTAAAAGACATATAAGAAAAGTCATAAAAATACAAGAAGAATTAGATATAGATGTTTTAGTTCATGGTGAAGCTGAAAGAAATGATATGGTAGAATATTTTGGTGAACATTTAGATGGATTTGTATTTACAGATAATGGATGGGTGCAGAGTTATGGCTCACGTTGTGTAAAACCTCCTATTATTATTGGAGATATTAGTCGTCCAAAACCAATTACTATAGAATGGTCTAAATATGCTCAATCTCTAACTAAAAAACCAGTTAAAGGAATGTTGACGGGACCAGTGACAATTTTGTTTTGGTCTTTTCCTAGAGAAGACATTTCCTTAAAAAAAATTGCAACACAAATTGCTTTAGCATTACATGACGAAGTTCTTGATCTAGAAAGAGAAAAAATAGAAATAATTCAAATTGATGAACCAGCATTACGAGAAGGTTTGCCTTTACTAAAAAGTTCTTGGCATGAATATCTATCTTGGGCAGTCAATGCATTTCGTTTAAGTGCTTCAGGTGTTAAAAACACCACGCAAATTCATACACATATGTGCTACTGTGAATTTAATGATATAATGCATTCGATTGCATTATTAGATGCTGATGTGATTACAATTGAAACAGCTCGTTCAGATATGGAATTACTGGAATCATTCAAGGAATTTAAATATCCTAATGAAGTAGGTCCAGGAGTTTATGATATTCATACTTCTAACATACCAAGCGTAAAATCTATAATTATGCTTTTAAATAAAGCAATGCAATATATTCCTTTAAAACGTATTTGGGTCAATCCAGATTGCGGTTTAAAAACAAGAAATTGGAACGAAACAATATCAGCCTTAAAAAATATGGTTGAAGCAGCAAAAAAAATAAGAGAAAAAATTAATGAAAGTCATTTTGATTAGATTGATGTATTTTTAATTTTTATGATCCTATTTAATATTAAATCATCTTTTAGAGTGTTTGAAAAAATCTAAATGATGATTTAATATTATAATTTTTTATATCTTTTAAAAATTATGAAAATTTAATGTTTAAAATGACGCTTATTAGTAAAAATCATTGTTATATTATGTTCATTTGCAGCTTTGATGATTTCTTGATCACGTATAGAACCTCCTGGTTGAATTATACAACTAATGCCAACAGAAGCAGCACTATCTATTCCATCTCTAAAAGGGAAAAAAGCATCAGAAGCCATAATTGCACCAACAACATTAAAACCTTGATCTTTTACTTTTATATTAGCCAATTTAGTTGAATAAATTCTACTCATTTGACCAGCACCTATTCCAATAGTAACTTCATTACGACCATATACGATTGCATTTGATTTTACAAATTTAGCTACTTTCCAACAGAAGATAGAGTCTTTCAGTTCCTTTTTTGTTGGAGTGCGTTTTGTAACAAAACTCCATGATTCGTAATCTATATGATAAGAATCGTATTCTTGCACTAGCAATCCATTAGTAATTTTTTTTAAATCTAGTCCTATTTTATTTCTGTTCAATTTTCCAGTTAAAAGCACTCTTATATTTTGTTTTTTTTCTAATATTTTTAATGCTAAATTGTTTATTTCAGGAGCAATAATAACTTCAACAAATTGTTTATTCATGATTGTTTGAGCTGTTTTTTCATCTAGTGTATAGTTAAAAGCAATTATGCCTCCAAATGCTGAAATAGGATCTGCATAATATGCAGATAAATATGCATCTAAAATACAATCATTGACTGCAACACCACAAGGATTACCATGTTTTACAATAGCACATGCAGGTTTACTAAATTCTTTTACACATTCTAAAGCGATATCAGAGTCTGATATATTATTGTATGACAAAGTTTTTCCTTGAATTTGATGTGCTGTACTAATAGTTCCAGATTCACATATATTTTTTTCTATATAAAAAGATGCTTTTTGATGATGATTTTCGCCATATCTTAAATCTTGTTTTTTTATAAAAGAAAAGTTCATTTCTTTAGGAAATAAACTTTTTTTATAAGAAGTATTTTTTTTGATAAAATATTGTGAAATAATTTTTTCATAAGATAACGTGTATTCAAATGCTTTAGATGCTAAAGCAAATCTTTTTTCTATATTCATAGTATTATTATTAATACTATCAATAATAGATTGAAAGTCATTGAGGTCTACTATCACTATAACATTCTTATAATTTTTTGCAGAAGCACGCACGAGTGTGGGTCCGCCTATGTCAATATTATTTATAACATTATCTATATTATTTTTTTCGATATTTTGTGTTTTTTCAAATGGGTAAAAATTTACGATAACTATATCTATTGGACAAATATTATATAATTTCATAACTTCTTGATCTTTATCTTCTCTTCTTAAAATTCCACCCATGATTTTAGGATGTAATGTTTTAATTCGTCCATCCATTATTTCAGGAAATTTTGTATAATCTGATATTTCTGTAACAAGTATATTATTTTTTTTTAAAATATAAGCAGTTCCGCCTGTTGAAAATAAATTAATTTTGTTTTTTATTAATATTTTTGCAATTTTTAAAATATTTGTTTTATCTGAAACACTAATTAAGGCATTTTTTATAAGGTTATTTGATAGCATAATATATTTTCTTATTTTAATAAAAATTTAAGTTTTTTTGTTATATAATATAAAGATATTTTTTAATATTAATGTTATTTTAAATATATAATATTTGTTTTGCGAGGGGCGCAATGCCCCTTTAAATTTTTTATAATTTATAATTATTTAATTGCATTTTTTAACGTTTTACCAGATGTAAAACTAGGAACTTTTGTAGCGGGGATATGTATTTCTTGTCCTGTTTGAGGATTGCGTCCTGTGCGGGATGATCTTAAATTAACTTTAAAAGTCCCAAATCCAACTATTTGTACAGATTCACCTTTTTTTAAAGAATCAATAATAGTTGATAGTGTTGTTTCTAAAGTCAATTTGGCTTGTATTTTAGATAAATTAGATTTTTTAGAGATAACGTTGATTAATTGAGTTTTATTCATTATTTTTCCTTTTTTATTTTAATGTAAAAGATAATAATTTATTCAGATATTATTTTTATAAATTTAGATAGAATAATTTGTATTAAAACTATATCTTTTTGTATCGTAAGTTTTTCTATATAGATTTAATATAAAAATAAAAAGTATATTTTTCATATCACATGATTTTATATTGATTAAAAATTCTTATATTTATATAAAACAATATAAAAAGACAGAAGAATTAGGGTAAAAATTATGATTGAAAAAATTTAATATATAATACATCTAAAAATTATGAAAAAGATACTATATGAAAATCATATATTTATTTTTAAAGAAACTATCTTTTTTATTTAAAAAACATTATTATTAATTTTGATACTATTTTTATTCAATTCAAATTAAATAGTTTTTTTTACAATATAATTCAATTTTTTTAATATAAATAAGTGATTAAATTTTTAAAAAAATATAGTTTTTAAAAACAAAATTCTGTTTAAAATATATGAAATACAATCAATTCTTTTGAAGAATGACAAGAATATTAGAAAAAAACTATATTAAAGAAATTATTTTTTAAAAATCATGATTGTATTTTATAAAACATTTTCATGTTTTATAATATAAAACTGTGATATTTTTACTGTGGCTGCTTTTAAGAGCAGCCATAATGTAGATATATATAAAAATTAAAGATAATTTATTTTTCTATCAGAGCAGAATTTAATAATTCTGAAAGACTAGCAGAGGCTTCTTCGGCACTAATTTGGGAACTGCTAACTGTTGAATTGTTATGTTTTTTTTGACGACGATTTAAGCGTTCTTTATGATATGCATATCCTGTTCCTGCAGGAATTAAACGTCCAACAATTACATTTTCTTTCAATCCTCTTAATTCATCTTTTTTTCCTGCGACTGCAGATTCAGTTAATACTCTTGTTGTTTCTTGAAAAGAAGCAGCAGATATAAAAGATTCTGTTGCAAGTGATGCTTTAGTGATTCCTAATAAATCTCTTGAAAAAGTAGCTTTTTTTTTCTTTTTCTTATCTAATATGCGATTTGAAATTTTTATACGAGAAAATTCAACTTGCTCACCGTCTAAAAAATCAGAATCTCCTGATCTAACTATAGTGGCTTTTCGTAACATTTGTCTGATGATTACTTCAATATGTTTATCATTAATTTTAACACCTTGTAGACGATATACTTCTTGTACTTCGTTTACGATATACCTTGTCACAGCTTGTACCCCTCTTAATCGAAGGATATCATGTGGTGATTCTGGTCCATCAGATACGACATCACCTCTTTCGACTCTTTCACCTTCAAATACGTTTAATTGTCTCCACTTTGGGATCATTTCTTCATAAGAATCACTTCCATCCACTGGTGTAATAACTAATCTTCTTTTTCCTTTAGTTTCTTTTCCAAAAGATATAATTCCACTAATTTCAGCTAAAATTGCTAGTTCTTTTGGACGTCTAGCTTCAAATAAATCTGCAACTCTTGGTAGTCCACCAGTTATATCTTTAGTTCCTCCAGATTCTTGTGGAACTCGTGCTAATGTGTCACCAGAACTGATTTGAACTCCATCATCAAGTTGAACAATTGCTTTCCCGGGTAAAAAATATTGTGCAGGCATATCTGTTCCTGAAATAAGAACATCTTTTCCATTAGAATCAACAATTTTTAATGCTGGTCTTAAATCTTTTCCAATGGACATTCTTTCTGCTGTATCTAATATCACTATAGAAGACAATCCTGTTAATTCATCTGCTTGTCTTGTAATACTTTGACCGTCAATCATATCTACGAAACGAACTAAACCATTTACTTCAGTAATAACTGGCATGGTATGTGGATCCCATTTTGCAACAGTTTCTCCAGCATTTACTTTTTCACCATTTCCTTTAGCCATAATGGCTCCATAAGGAACTTTATAGCTTTCTTTTGTTCTGCCAAAATTATCAATAATATTAAGTTCTACATTTCTTGAAGTAATAACTATTTTTCCAGTAGAATTAGTGACAGATTTTGCGTTATTAAGGTTTATAATACCTTGGTTTTTTACTTGAATACTAGATTCTGCTGCAGCTCTTGATGCTGCACCTCCAATATGGAAGGTTCTCATCGTTAGCTGTGTGCCTGGTTCTCCTATAGATTGAGCCGCAATAACTCCAATTGCTTCTCCTTTATTAACTAAATTTCCCCGGGCTAAATCCCTACCATAACAATAAGCGCAAACACCAAAATCAGTATCACAATTGACTACTGATCTTACTTTTACATTATCTATAGAATTATATTCTAAAAGATCACACCATTGCTCATTTAATAGTGTATTCCTTTTAATTAATATATTTTTGGTATTTGGAATGAAAACGTTTTCTGCGGTGACACGACCTAAAACGCGTTCACGTAATGGTTCTTTTACATCGCCTCCTTCAATTAATGGAGTCATTAAAATACCTTCATGTGTTCGACAATCATCTTGTGTTATAACTAAATCTTGTGCTACATCTACTAGACGACGTGTTAAATATCCAGAATTAGCTGTTTTTAGAGCTGTATCTGCTAATCCTTTTCGTGCACCATGAGTAGAAATAAAATATTGTAATACATTTAAACCTTCTCGAAAATTAGCTGTGATTGGTGTTTCAATAATAGAACCATCAGGTTTTGCCATTAATCCTCTCATACCAGCTAGTTGACGAATTTGTGCAGCAGAACCACGTGCTCCTGAATCAGCCATCATGAATATACTATTAAAAGATATTTGTTTTTGTATTTGACCTTTTTTGTTTGTAACAGATTCTGTAGATAAGTTTTCCATCATAGCTTTTGCTACTCGTTCATTAGCGGCTGCCCAAATGTCAATAACTTTATTATATCTTTCACCTGCTGTGACTAATCCAGATTGAAATTGTTCCTGTATCTCAGCAACTTCAATTTCTGCTTCATTGATAATATTTGCTTTTTTTTCTGGTATTACCATATCATCAATACCGACTGAGGCTCCTGATCTTGCTGCATAAGCAAAACCAGTATACATAATTTGATCAGCAAAAAAAACGGTAGGTTTAAGTCCTAAAATACGATAACAAGTATTAAGCATTTTAGAAATGTCTTTTTTTCCTAAAGTTTGATTAACAATACTAAAAGGAAGTCCTTTAGGAATAATCATCCATAAAATTGCTCGGCCTACAGTAGTAGGAATTATTTTTTTTATCGCAGTAAAACTGTTATCTTTATTTTTTTTATATTCTATTATTCTTACTTTCACTAATGCATGCAATTCAGCAATACCTAAACGATAGACTTTTTCTGCTTCATTAGAACCATCTAATAACATACCTTCTCCCTTTCCATTAATTTTTTCGCGAGTCATATAATACAGACCTAAAACGACATCTTGAGAAGGTACGATAATTGGTTCTCCATTAGCTGGCGATAAAATATTATTAGTTGACATCATTAAAGCTCTAGCTTCTAACTGTGATTCTAGAGTTAATGGAACATGGACTGCCATTTGATCTCCATCAAAATCAGCATTGTAAGCCGCACATACTAATGGATGAAGTTGAATTGCTTTTCCTTCTATAAGAACAGGTTCAAATGCTTGTATGCCTAATCTATGTAAAGTAGGTGCACGATTTAAAAGAACTGGATGTTCACGAATTACTTCATCTAAAATATCCCATACTACCGCTTCTTCTCTTTCTACCATTTTTTTTGCTGCTTTAATAGTAGTTGCTAGACCGCGAACTTCTAATTTTCCATATATGAATGGTTTAAAAAGTTCTAATGCCATTTTTTTTGGCAAACCACATTGATGCAAATGAAGATAAGGACCTACAGTAATCACTGAACGACCAGAATAATCTACTCGTTTTCCAAGAAGATTTTGTCGAAATCGTCCTTGTTTTCCTTTAATCATATCTGCCAATGACTTCAGAGGTCTTTTATTTGATCCAGTAATAGCTCTCCCTCTTCTACCATTATCTAATAAAGCATCTACTGCTTCTTGCAACATTCTTTTCTCATTACGTACAATTATGTCAGGAGCTGCTAAATCTAATAAACGTTTAAGACGATTATTTCTATTAATTACCCGACGATATAAATCATTTAAATCTGATGTTGCAAATCTGCCTCCATCTAATGGTACTAATGGTCTTAAATCAGGTGGTAATACTGGTAATACATTGAGAATCATCCACTCAGGTTTGTTATGAGATTGAATGAAAGATTCTAATAATTTAATTCGTTTTGTTAGTTTTTTTCTTTTTGTTTCAGAGTTGGTTTCATTTAATTCTATTCTTAATGTATTACATTCTTGTACTAAATTAATATCTTTTAAAAGAAATTGAATAGCTTCTGCTCCCATTGTAGCGTGGAATTCATCTCCAAATTCTTCTAATGAATCTAGATACTGTTCTTCAGTTAAAATTTGACGTTTTTCAAGATTAGTCATTCCTGTTTCTACAACAACATAAGATTCAAAATATAATACTCTTTCAATATCTCTTAAAGGCATATCTAACAACAAACCTATTCGTGATGGTAAAGATTTTAAAAACCAAATATGAGCTGTAGGTGAAGAAAGTTCTATATGACCCATTCGTTCGCGTCGAACTTTGCTTTGTGTTACTTCAACACCACATTTTTCACAAATTACACCTCGATGTTTTAATCTTTTATATTTACCACATAAACATTCATAATCTTTTACTGGACCAAAAATACGGGCACAAAATAACCCATCTCGTTCAGGCTTAAATGTACGATAATTAATAGTTTCAGGTTTTTTAACCTCGCCAAATGACCAAGATCTAATCATATCAGGTGAAGCTAAAGAGATTTTAATAGCATCAAAATCTTCATTTTTAGTTTGGGATTTTAGAAATTTTAGTAAATCTTTCACATATTAGCTCTCGTTGGAGTAAAATTTTTAGGATAATAAATATATAAATATTTTTTATTCACTTTCTAATTCAATATTAATACCTAATGATCGAATTTCTTTTAAAAGTACATTAAAAGATTCTGGCATTCCAGGTTCCATTTGATGATTCCCATCTACAATATTTTTATACATTTTAGTTCTTCCGTTGACATCATCAGATTTGACAGTTAACATCTCTTGTAGTGTATAAGAAGCTCCATACGCTTCTAGTGCCCAAACTTCCATTTCACCGAAACGTTGTCCACCAAATTGAGCTTTTCCACCTAGTGGTTGTTGAGTTACTAAACTGTAAGAACCAGTAGAACGAGCATGCATTTTGTCATCTACTAAATGATTTAATTTCAACATGTACATATAACCAACTGTAACAGGTCTTTCAAATTTTTCTCCTGTCCTTCCGTCAAAAAGTGTAATTTGTCCAGAAGTAGGTAAACCTGCAAATTTCAACATTTTTTTTATTTCATTTTCTTGGGCCCCATCAAATACAGGTGTAGCAATAGGAATGCCGTTTTTTAAGTTTTTTGCTAAACATAATATTTCTTCGTTTGAAAATTTATCTAAGTCTATTTTTTGACGCAAGTTATCTCCTAAGTTAAAAGCTTTTTGGATAAATTTTCGTAAATTAGATATTTTTTCTTGTGTTTTAAGCATGTAATTTATTTTATCACCAATACCTTTTGCTGCCATTCCTAAATGAGTCTCTAATATTTGTCCAATATTCATACGTGAGGGAACACCTAATGGGTTTAAAACAATATCAACTGGTATACCATTTTCATCATAAGGCATATCTTCAATAGGATTGATTTTAGAAATTACTCCTTTATTACCATGTCTTCCTGCCATTTTATCACCAGGTTGAATTTGACGTTTAACTGCTAAATATACTTTAACTATTTTCAAAACACCTGGAGCAAGATCGTCTCCTTGTGTAATTTTTCGACGTTTTATTTCAATTTTTTTATTAAATTCTTCTTTTAATTCATTATGTTGTTTCGCAAGTTTTTCTATTTCTTTTTTTTTGTCTTTTTCTTTAATATCTATAGAAAACCATTTTTCAAAAGGTAGTGTATTAAGTTTCTCTATTTCAATATTAAAAGATATAAAAGTTTTTTTGATATGAGTAAATAAACTAGATTCAAATATTTTAAATTCTTCGGTAAGATCTTTTTTAATTTTTTTAAGTTGCATGTCTTCGATTTCTAAAGCTCTTTTGTCCTTTTTTACACCATCTCTTGTAAATATTTGAACATCTATTACAGTTCCTGATACTCCATTAGGAACTCTTAATGAAGAATCTTTTACATCTGATGCTTTTTCACCAAAAATAGCACGTAATAATTTTTCTTCTGGTGTTAATTGCGTTTCTCCTTTTGGAGTTACTTTTCCAACTAGTATGTCACCCCCAGTTACTTCTGCTCCAATATAAACAATTCCAGATTCATCTAATTTAGATAATGCAGCTTCACCTACATTAGGTATGTCTGAACTGATTTCTTCTGCACCTAATTTGGTGTCTCGTGATATGCACGATAGTTCTTGAATATGAATTGTAGTAAATCGGTCTTCTTGAACAACTCTTTCCGAGACAAGAATTGAATCTTCAAAATTGTATCCATTCCAAGGCATAAATGCTACGCGCATATTTTGTCCTAATGCAAGCTCTCCTAAATCAGTAGATGGTCCATCTGCTAGAACATCACCTTTTTTAATTTTTTCACCTAAATTTACACATGGTTGTTGATTGATACAAGTATTTTGATTGGATCGAGTATATTTAGTTAAATTATAGATATCTATGCCAGCTTCTCCTGAATACATTTCTTGTTCATCTACTTTAATTACTATACGAGAAGCATCTACATATTGAATAAAACCACTTCTTTTAGCTACTGCCGTAACACCAGAATCTACTGCTACTGCTCGTTCCATTCCAGTTCCAACTAAGGGTTTGTCTGCTTTAAGAGTAGGTACTGCTTGACGTTGCATATTAGCACCCATTAATGCTCTATTTGCATCATCATGTTCAAGAAAAGGAATCAAAGACGCACCAACAGATACAATTTGTTGTGTCGAAACATCCATATAATTAACTTGATTACGGTTAAATAAGCTAGATTCACCTTTATGTCGACAAGTTACTAAGTCATCAGTAAAAAAACCAGTTTTATCAATATTAGTATTAGCTTGAGCGATAATATAATTACCTTCTTCTATAGCAGATAAGTAATTAATTTCTTCAGTAACTAAGCCTTTTCGAACTTTTCGATAAGGTGTTTCTAAAAAACCATATGAGTTTGTTTGAGCATATACAGATAAAGAGTTAATTAATCCAATATTTGGACCTTCTGGTGTTTCTATAGGACACACACGTCCGTAGTGAGTTGGATGGACGTCTCTAACTTCAAAACCTGCTCTTTCTCTAGTTAGACCTCCTAAACCTAATGCTGAAATTCGTCTTTTATGCGTGATTTCTGATAAAGGATTATTTTGATCCATGAATTGTGATAATTGACTCGAACCAAAAAATTCTTTAACAGCAGCTGATATTGGTTTAGGATTAATCATATCTTGTGGCATAATAGTATCTAAGTCACCAATAGATAATCTTTCTTTAACCGCTCTTTCTACTCTTACCAAACCGATTCTGAATTGATTCTCAGCCATTTCACCAACAGATCTAACACGTCGATTTCCTAAATGATCAATATCATCTACTTCTCCTTTCCCATTACGGATATCGATAATTTTTTTTATCACATCAATAATATCTTCTTTATCTAAAGTACCTGAACCTTCAATTTCTTCACGTAGAAGAGATCTATTAAATTTCATTCTACCAACAGAAGAAAGATCATATCTATCTTCAGAAAAAAATAAATTTTCAAATAAATTTTCTGTAGCTTCTTTAGTAGGAGGCTCTCCGGGTCTCATAACTCGGTAAATTTCTATTAAAGCACTCATTCGATCATTAGCCGAATCTATTCGCAATGTTTCTGATATATATGGACCATGATCCAAATCATTAGTAAATAGTGTTTCGATAGAATAAAAACCTGATTTTTTTAATTTTTCTAATATTTCTAAAGATAATTCTGTATTAGAAAATACAATTGTTTCACCTGTTTTTTCATCTATATAGTTTTTAGATATAATTCTTCCTAAAATATATTCAACAGGAACTGTAATAGATTTTATTTTATGATTTTTTAATTCTTGAATATGTCTAGCTGTGATACGACGTCCTTTTTCGACATATATTTTCCCATTTTTTTTAATATTAAACGATGCAGTTTCGCCACGAAGTCTTTCCGGAACTAATTCTAATACAATCTTATCGTTTTTTATTTTAAAAATATTTTTTTTAAAAAAGATATTTAATATTTCTTCTGTATTATAATTAAGAGCACGTAAAATAATACTCACTGGTAGTTTTCTACGTCTATCAATTCTGACAAACAAATTATCTTTTGGATCGAATTCAAAATCTAACCAAGATCCTCTATAAGGAATAATTCGAGCATTATAGAGAACCTTTCCTGAAGAGTGAGTTTTACCTTTATCACTATCAAAAAAAACTCCAGGACTACGATGCAACTGAGAAACAACTACTCTTTCTGTTCCGTTTATTATGAATGTTCCATTATTTGTCATTAAAGGAATTTCACCCATATAAACTTCTTGTTCTTTGATATCTTTAACAGTAGCTTCCAATATGTCACGTTCATAGATGACCAGGCGTAATCTTACTCTTAAAGGTGCTGAATAAGTAGCACCTCTTGTTTGACATTCTTTTACGTCAAATATTGTTTCTCCTAAACGGTAACTTACATATTGAAGTTCAGAATTTCCATTGTAACCGCGAATAGGAAATACAGAACGAAATGCTGCCTCTAATCCGTGTTGACCTTCTAAATCTGGTTTAATAAATTTTTTAAAAGAATCTAATTGAATCGAAAGAAGATATGGTATATCTAAAACTTTAGGACGTTTGCCAAAATCTTTACGAATACGTTTTTTTTCAGTATAAGAGTAAACCATGGGGTTCCTAAGCTCGTTGACAGATAAGTTGAAAATTCATTTATCTTTTTCTCTGAAGGGGAGATATTGTTAATATTTTTTAAGAATTTTAATTGTATTTTGTAATTCTTTTATTAAATATTTTTAGAAAATAATTTGAATTTTTTGATCAAAAAGGCTGGTGAATTAAAACCACCAGCCGTACTTAAAAATTGATTAAATTGTAAAATTTAACATTTTTATTTGATTTCGATTTCAGCACCAACATTTTCTAGTGTTTTTTTCAATGTTTCTGCATCTTCCTTACTAATATTTTCTTTTAAAACTGTTGGAGCAGATTCTACTAAATCTTTAGCTTCTTTTAATCCTAAACCAGTTGCACTGCGTACAGTTTTAATTACTGACACTTTGTTTGGTCCAATAACTTTTAAAAAAATGTCAAATTCTGTTTTTTCTTCATGTGAATCTTTTTCATTATGATTATTGCTATTCATGGTCATATTGGCAGATACTCCAAATTTTTCTTCCATGGCTGCAATAAGATCTACAACATTCATAACTGACATTTCTGATACAGCTTCTAAGATTTGTTCTTTAGTAATAGACATAACAATAATTCCTAATAACAATTAGAATTATTTTAGATGTTATTAATACATCAAAAATAATAACCCTTAAGAGGTTTCTTTTTTTTGTTTTATAGCAGATAATGTATAAATAAGTTTGCCAGCAACTAACATCTTCAGTGTTAATAGAAGTTTGATTATTGCTTCTTTATAAGTAGGCATATCTGCAAGTTGATTAATTTCTAAAGTAGAGAGTAATTTCCCTTCAAATGCTGCTCCTGTAATTTTAAATTGCGTATTTTTTTTTGAAAATTCTTTAAATAATCTAGCACCGCTACCTGGATGTATCATAGAATAAGCGATAAAAGTAGAACCTTTTAATTTTTTTTTTAAACATTCGAAAACAGTATTTTTAATTGCTAAAGATAAAAGAGTATTTTGAACAACACTCATTTTTACTCCGATTTCACGTCCAGATTTTCTTAATTTATTGATTTGATTTACGCTAACGCCTTGAGAATCTGCAGTAACGGCTGATAATGCTGTATTAGACACTTTATTAATTTTAGAGACGATTATTTTCTTTTTCTGAAGATTTAATGCCATTTATCAGATTCTCCTCATTAATCTAGAGAGAAAAAATGTGAATTGATTTTAAATAAAAATACAAGATTTTTGAGAATATATTTTTATTTTTTCACTCTATGACTATAAAAAAAAATTATTAAATAATAAATTTTTATTGTTAGAATCAGATTTTTTTTAGGTATTTTAACTAAAAAAATTTTAGATGCTGATTAGAAAAAGGGATATCATTATAAATAATTTTTTTTATAGCGTAAAGTCGAAACCATTTTATTAAAGAGATAAAGTAGATTGATCAATCATTAATCCCATACCCATAGTTGTTGATAAAACTATTTTTTTTATGTATATTCCTTTTGACTGCGGTGGTTTTGCTTTTTTTATAGACTCTAAAAACACATTGAAATTTTCTTTTATTTGGTCTTTATCAAAGTTAATTCGACCAATTGTAGCATGAATAATTCCATTTTTGTCATTTCGATAGCGTACTTGTCCTGTTTTTGCGTTTTTAATTGCTTCAGCGATATTTGTAGTTATTGTACCTAATTTAGGATTGGGCATTAAATTACGAGGTCCAAGTATTTGTCCTAACTGTGTTACTACTTTCATTGCATCAGGAGAAGCGATCACTACATCGAAATTAATACCTTCTTTTTTTATTTTTTCAGCAAGATCTTCCATTCCCACTAATTCTGCACCGGCATTTTTAGCTATTTCAATATTATGACCCTGTGTAAACACTGCTACTCGTATAGAACGTCCTATACCATTTGGTAATACAGTTGAACCTCGAATATTTTGATCTGATTTTTTAGAATTTATTCCTAAATTAATAGCAATATCAATACTTTCATTAAATTTTACTTTAGATGATTTTTTTAATAAACTGATCAGTTCGTCAATATGATATAATTTCTCAAAATTAATATTATTTTTAATATTTTTCATACGTTTAGTAATTTTACTCATTATTATCCCTCAATGATTAGACCCATAGATTTAGCAGTGCCTTCAATAGATCGCATCATATTTTCAATATTAGCACCAGTCATGTCATTTTTTTTAATTATTGCTATTTCTTTTATTTGTGAACGATTAATTTTTCCTATTTGTTCTGATTTGGTTTTACTAGAACCTTTTTTGATCCCAGATAATTTTTTCAATAAAATAGAAGCAGGAGGTGTTTTTGTAATAAAAGTAAATGAACGATCAGAATAAACTGTAATGATTACTGGTATTGGAAGTCCTTTTTCTATATTTTCTGTTTTTTTATTAAACAATTTACAGAATTCCATAATATTAACACCTTTTTGACCTAAAGCGGGTCCAATTGGCGGGCTAGGGTTAGCCGTCCCAGCTGAAACTTGGAGTTTAATATAGGATTGTATTTTTTTAGCCATTTTTTTCTCTTTTATTTGAAATTTTTATTAAAGTTTGTTTTTAATTTTTTTCTACTTGCCTGAAATCTAGTTCTACTGGAGTAGATCTTCCAAAAATAGAAACAGAAACTTTCAATCTACTTTTTTCGTAATCTACTTCTTCTACAACTCCATTAAAATCTGCAAAAGGACCATCATTAACACGAATCATTTCTCCTGGTTCAAATAAAGTTTTAGGCCGTGGTTTATCACCGATTTTGCGCAGTCTATTAATAATAATTTCTACTTCTTTATCACTAATAGGTGAAGGTTTATCTGATTTTCCACCAATAAATCCTAAAACTCTGGGAACATTTCTAATTAAATGCCAGGTTGAATCTGTCATTATCATTTGAATTAAAACATATCCGGGAAAGAATTTATATTCGCTTTTTCTACGTTGTCCACCTCTTATTTCAACAACTTCTTGAGATGGAACCATTACTTCTCCGAACAAGTCTTCCATCTCATTTAATTTCACATGTTCTCGTATTGACTGTGCTACACGACTCTCGAATCCAGAAAAAGCTTGTAATACATACCATCTTTTTTTTTGACTCTCATGCATTTTTAGAACCTTAAACTAATAATAAATGCTATTAAACGGAATATTATATTATCTACACTCCATAAAAGAAGAGACATGATAATTGTTATAGAAATAACAATTAATGTAGTATATAAAGTCTCTTTATATTTGGGCCATATTATTTTTTGCATCTCTTTTTTCGACATAATTATATATGATAATATATATTTTCCTTTTTTTGTGCATATCAAAGCTCCTGTTGCACAAAGAACCAAAAAAGATATAATAAATACATTAATAAATAATTGTGTTTTATAAAAATAATAATTAACGAAAAAAACTAGTATAAAAAATGCAGAAATAGATAACCATTTTATTTTTTCTAAGTTTTTAGGCTTATTGCGATCATAGTTATTTTTATTCATAGTTTCTCCTAAAATTATAAAATAATATAGAAAAAATATGTTGATATATTAAACATCTTATTCTTTTTTAATTTATAAAAATTATTTTTTACATAAAGATTTTTTCGTTATTTTTCTAAATTAAAAACTCTCAAAGTGAACTATTTATTTTTAAAATAGATCGATTTTTTATGAAGTAAAAATAGAAATTTTAAAATATAAAATATTTTAAAAATAAAGTATGGGTGAGATTTATGGTAAATGATTTGAAAATATTTTTTTAAAAATGAAATAGAATATTATATTAAAAAATTTTTAGTTATGCTGATACCCAGGATTGAACTGGGGACCTCACCCTTACCAAGGGTGTGCTCTACCTACTGAGCCATATCAGCATTTTTATTTTTTAGCGGACAGCGGGAATTGAACCCGCGTCATCAGCTTGGAAGGCTGAGGTAATAGCCATTATACGATGTCCGCATTTTATAGGATTTAGATACTTTAATTGGTGGGAGAAGGATTCGAACCTTCGAAGTCTGTGACGGCAGATTTACAGTCTGCTCCCTTTGGCCGCTCGGGAATCCCACCTCAAAATAGTTTTTATGCCGGCTACCGGAATTGAACTGGTGACCTACTGATTACAAGTCAGTTGCTCTGCCTGCTGAGCTAAGCCGGCTATTTTTTATAAAAATTATAAGAAGCATTAAAAATTTAATTTTAAATAAATTATATTATATAATTTTTCATTAGTATTGCAAGTTTTTTTATCAAAAATAATCTCGTTATAAAAAAGTATGATTTTTTTATTTAAATTTAGATAGTTTTTAAAATATTTTTAATTTAAAAATATCTGATGATTTTATTTTTCCTTTTGGTCCGATAAAGTCTATTTCTGGTTCTAATAATATATTAAATTTTTTAAAAATACATGCATGTATTATTTTTGCTAGTTTTATAATTTCTTTAGAAGTGGCATTTTTTTTATTAATTAATATAAGTCTTTGTCTTTTATGGATAGTAGCATCACCAATTTGAATATTTTTAAATTGATAATGTTCAATTAGCCAGCCACCAGAAATTTTTACTAAACCATTTTTTTGAGGATAATTCGGTATGTTATATAAGTTTATGAGTTTTTGTGCTTGTTCTTTTTTAATAATAGGATTTTTAAAGAAACTACCAGCATTACCAATTTTTTTTGGATTAGGTAGTTTTTTTGTACGTATTGTACATATTATATTAAATATTTTATGTGCAGTTATATCTTTTGGTTTGATATAATTTTCTAATGAAGAAAAAATAGTTGGATTCCATGTTTTAGATAATTTAATACCAACTCCAATAATAGCATTTTCATAGTTATATTGATTTTTAAAAATACTATTTCGATAAGAAAATTTACAAAATTTTTTATTAATTCTTGTGGTTATATTGTTTTTTAAAGATAATACGTCGACATACTCACATATATCTTTAAATTCTAAACCATATGCACCAATATTTTGAATTGCTGCAGAACCTATACAACCAGGAATTAATGCTAAATTTTCTAATCCAAAAATACCTAAATTTAAAGTAAATTTTACTAAATCATGCAGTTTTTCACCTGAAAAAACATATAATAACCAAGAATTTTTTTTTTCTACTATTTTTATACCTTTAATTCGATTAATAATCACTATTCCTCTATAGTTTTCTAAAAATAATACGTTGCTGCCTTCTCCTAGAATTATATAAGGAATATTAGATACTTTGCAGATTTTTGATATATTA
Source organism: Buchnera aphidicola str. Ak (Acyrthosiphon kondoi) (assembly GCF_000225445.1). Taxonomy (NCBI): domain Bacteria; kingdom Pseudomonadati; phylum Pseudomonadota; class Gammaproteobacteria; order Enterobacterales; family Erwiniaceae; genus Buchnera; species Buchnera aphidicola. The sequence continues at coordinate 49,873 of NC_017256.1, forward strand.
ATTAATGATTTGATTGTTTTTACAAAAATAATTTTTTTTGCTGTTACATCTACTGCAAATGTGTTTAAATCTTTTAATGATTGATTAAAAAAAACTTTTTTTTTATACATAGAATATGAAATAAATAAAATTGTTCATTATATTTTATAATAACAAATATATATTTTTTAGTATTATATAATAATACTAGATAACTTTTACTAAAAATTATTTTTAATGGAGTTTAAAGTGCGTATTTTTTCTGAATATCATAAAGATATTGTGAATCAAAAATTAGAGAATGTTCGAAATAATATACAGTGTTCTTTTGAGTTTTTTCCACCAAAAAGTTCTTCTTTAGAAGAAAATTTATGGATTTCAGTTAAACATCTTACTCGATTAAGACCAAAATTTTTTTCTGTAACTTATGGTGCAAATTCTGGTGAACGTGAAAAAACATATGATATTGTAAAAAAGATATATGAAAAAACAGGTGTTATTACAGCAGCTCATTTAACTTGTGTTAATTCTACATCTGATGAATTAAAAAAAATAGCACAGAATTATTGGAAGAATGGTATTAAAAGTATTGTTGCACTAAGAGGTGATACTCTAAATAAAAATTATAAGCATACTATATATGCTTTAGATTTAGTTGTTTTATTAAAAAAAGTTGCTGATTTTGATATTTCTGTAGCAGCTTATCCTGAATGTCATCCAGAATCAAAAAATTCTAAATTAGATATTCTTAATTTAAAAAAAAAGATTGATGCTGGCGCAAATAGAGCAATTACTCAATTTTTTTTTAATATTGAAAGTTATTTACGTTTTCGAGAAAATTGTATTAAAAATAGAATAAATGTTGAAATCATACCAGGTATTTTGCCTGTTTGTAACTTTAGTCAATTGCAACGTTTTTCAAATATGACTAATGTTCAAATTCCTAAATGGATGTTTGAAATGTTTCATGGTCTAGATCATGATATATTTACACAAAAGATTGTAGGTTCTAGTATAGCTATAGATATGGTGAATAAATTATCTTCTGAAGGAGTAAAAAACTTTCATTTTTACACCTTGAATCAGTCTGACATTACTTATTCTGTTTGTCATATTTTAGGTTTATAAAGATTTTAATTTAATAACAAAATTTATGTATTAATTTATTAATGATTTTTTTAGTAGGACGGATAAAACTATGCGATAAATATTCATCTGGTTGATGCGCTTGTTCAATAGAACCCGGTCCTAGTATTAAAGTAGGTGCAATTTTTTCAAGAAAAGGAGCTTCTGTACAGTAATTTTCTGATGTACTATTTAATTGACATAATTTTTCCAATATTTGAATAGTGTTATCTTTATAAGAACATTTGTAAGCAGGAACAGAAGAAAAAAGTTTTTTTATAAAAATTCGATTGGACCATTTTTTTATAATTTTTTCTAATTTTTCTTTAATTAAAATTTCAATTTGTGTTAAAGTCAGCCCTGGTATAGGACGTATTTCAAAATTTAATGTACACAAAGAACAAATGCGATTAATTGCATCACCTCCATGTATAGCAGACAAATTCATAGTTGGATATGGAATAGAAAAATCTTGATGTCGATATTTTCTTTTAAAATGTTTTTGTAAAATTAATAAAGATTTAATGATATGATACATGATTTCAATACTATTAACACCATTATCCGGATTACTAGAATGTCCAGTATTCCCTAATACTTCAATTGAATAAGATACATGTCCCTTATGCGCATTTATTAATTTTAAAGATGTTGGTTCTCCAATTATTATACAATCCGGTTTAATAATGGTGGATTTTATAAAATGTTTAACTCCAGACATATCTGTTTCTTCATTGGCAGTGGCAAGAATATAAATTGGTTTAGTTATTTTTTTTATATTTATAGTAGAGATTACATCTAATATAAAAGCAAAAAAACCTTTCATATCTACTGTTCCTAATCCATAAAATCTATTATCAGCTTCAGTTAATGTGAAAGGATCTTTTGTCCATGCGTTTTCATCAAAATCTACAGTATCTGAATGTCCAGATAATAAAAGTCCCCCGTTTCCTGAACCAATACAGGCTAACATGTTAAATTTATTAGTGTGTGGAATTTGATAATTGTTTATTGAAAAATCTAAATCAGAGAAATAATTAGATAATAAATCAATAAAATTTTTATTACTTTGATCAATAAGTTTATTATTACTGCTAATTGTAGGAATTTTAATTAGTGACTTATAAACTTGAATAAAAGAAGGTATCTTTCTCGTCATAAAAATTTTCTTGAAAAGTATAATATTTTTAAAATTTAAAGTATTTTATTCATAAATAGATAATTGATCAATATATTAATAATATAAAATATTTTTTTATAAAATTTTAGTGCATTATTTGATCTATAAATGATAGTTTTTTTTGCAAAGGTTTATTAATTTTATGTTAAATGTATTAATCATTGGTGCTAGTGGATACGCTGGTGCAGAATTAGTCAACTATATGAATCGTCATACATTTGCTAATGTAAAAAAAATATTTGTTTCAAAAAATAGTCTAGATCTAGGAAAATTATTTTCGGAAGTACATCAACAATTTAAAAATATTATAGATTTGCGATTTGAAGCCATAAGCAATTCTAACTGTATTAAAAAAAATATTGATGCTGTTTTTTTAGCAACAGACCATAGTGTCAGTCATTCTCTTGTTCCTTTTTTTTTATCTTCTGGTTGTATTGTTTTTGATCTTTCTGCTGCTTACAGAATAAAAAAAAGCAAAGTATATCTAAGTTATTATGGCTTTGTTCATCAATATAAAGAACTTTTAAAAAAATCTGTTTATGGATTGGCAGAATGGAAAGAAAAAAAAATTAAAAAAGCAAATCTCATTGCAGTACCTGGATGCTATGCAACTTGTATTCAATTAGCATTAAAACCTCTAATTGAAGAAGATGTTCTTTGCAATAAAAATATGCCAATTATCAATGCTGTTAGTGGTGTTAGTGGAGCAGGTAGAAAAGCTAATTTAAATAATAGTTTTTGTGAAGTAAGTTTGCAACCATATAATATTTTTACTCACCGTCACAATCCTGAAATTGTAGAACAATTAGGAATTCCGGTAATTTTTATTCCACATTTAGGTTCTTTTTCTAGAGGTATAATCGCTACTATTACATGTAAATTAAAATCTAATATTAAATCAATTGATATATATAATATTTTTCATAAATTTTATAAAAATAAACCATTAATTCGCATGTATAAAAAATTTTTACCGAGTATTAGATCAGTTGAAAAACAACCATTTTGTGATATTGGATTTATAATAAAAGATAACTATATAGTAATTGTGACAGCAGAAGATAATTTATTAAAGGGTGCTGCTGCTCAAGCAGTGCAGTGTTTTAACATTCGTTTTGGTTTTTCTGAAACAGAATCAATTATTTAATGAATTATGAGGTATTTATGACAAATCCTTTGGTTATTAAATTAGGTGGAGTTCTTTTAGAAAGCGATGATGCTATGATGCGTTTATTTGAAGCTCTAGTTGATTATCAAAAATTTTATAAACGTCATGTTTTGATAATTCATGGAGGAGGTCGTTTAATTGATGATCTAATGAAAAAACTTTCTCTACCAGTTAAAAAGAAAAATGGTTTGCGTATTACTCCATCTGAACATATTAATATTATTACAGGTGCATTAGCTGGTACTGCTAATAAAACTTTACTTGCATGGGCGTTAAAATATAATATAAATGCAGTTGGATTATGCTTAGCTGATGGAAAAAGTATTTCTGTAGAAAAGCTAGATGAAGATTTAGGTCATGTTGGAAAAGCAATGCCAGGATCACCGTTTTTCTTAAAAAAACTCTGTAAAGAAGGTATTTTACCAATTATTAGTTCGATAGGAATTACTAATGACGGTTTATTAATGAATGTGAATGCTGATTTGGCAGCAACAGCCTTAGCAACTACTTTGGAAGCCGATTTAATTTTATTATCTGATATAAGTTCAATATTAGATGGAAAAGGACAAAGAATTAGAGAAATTAATAGTATTCAAGCTAAACGATTAATTTCACAAGGTATTATTACTAATGGTATGATTGTCAAAGTAAACGCAGCTTTAGAAGCAGCACGAGTTTTAAATCGTTCTGTAGATATAGCGAGCTGGCAGAATACTAAAGAACTAAAATTATTATTTAATGGTATAAATATTGGTACTCGAGTTTCTATTTAATTGTATCATCAATATATTAGGTTTAAACATGATTAGAAAAAAAAATAACACAGTTGTTTTAGCATACTCTGGTGGTTTGGATACTTCAGCAATTATCCCCTGGCTTAAAGAAAATTATAATTTTGAAGTTGTTGCTTTTGTAGCCGATATAGGACAGTCAAAAAAAGATTTGAATGGAATTGAAAAAAAATCATTGGAATCTGGTGCGTCTAGTTGTCATGTTTTCGATTTAAAAGAGGAATTTATAGAGAATTATGTCTATCCTGTTTTAAAAACAGGTGCTTTATATGAAGGTAATTATTTATTAGGAACAGCAATAGCTAGGCCTATCATTGCAAAAAAACAAGTGGAATTAGCATTAAATATTGGAGCAAATTCATTATGTCATGGTGCTACAGGGAAAGGCAATGATCAAGTGCGATTTGAAATGGCTTATGCAGCATTGGCTCCAGATTTAAATGTAATTGCTCCCTGGCGAGAATGGAATCTTGATTCAAGAGAATCGTTATTAAAATATTTACACGAAAGAAATATTCCCATAACGGCAACATTGGAAAAAATATATAGTAGAGATGAAAATTCTTGGCATATTTCTACAGAAGGAGGTTTACTTGAAAATCCTTGGAATCAATCGAATGAGGATTGTTGGAATTGGACAGTAGATCCTGAAGATGCTCCAGAAAAACCTGAATATATTTTATTAGCATTGAAAGAAGGTTGTGTAGTATCTGTTAATAATAAACAATTAAATCCATTAAAATGTGTTGAAGAATTAAATAATTTAGGTTCTAAACATGGTATTGGTAGAATTGACATTGTTGAAAATAGATTAATTGGCATGAAATCTAGAGGATGCTATGAAACACCTGGAGGTACTATTATTACAACAGCTATAAAAGCAATCGAACAATTAGTATTAGATCGTGAAAGTTTTCAATGGAGAGAAAAAATAGGATTAGAAATGTCATCTATTGTTTATGATGGACGTTGGTTTTCTCCAATACGTAAGTCTTTGCAGGCTGCCGCTGATTCTTTATCATCAGAAATTACTGGAGAAGTTATGTTAAAATTATATAAGGGTAGTGTAACAGCTGTTCAGAAAAGTTCTCCTAATTCATTATATTCTGAAGAATATGCTACTTTTGGTAAAGATCAAGTTTATAAACAATCTGATGCAGATGGATTTGTGCGTCTTTTTTCTCTTTCTTCAAGAATACGCGCACAAAATCAATTAAAATAGTTTTTTTTGAAAAATTTAAAAATACATTTATAAAACATTACATTTAGTTTTTTATAGAGACAATATATGGCACTTTGGGGTGGACGGTTCATTAATGAATCTCATAAATTATTTAAAGAATTCAATACATCTTTATCTTTTGATAATGTTTTGGTAGAAGAAGATATAATTGCTTCAATTGCTTGGTCTAAAGTTTTAATGAAAATTAAGGTTATTACTGAAAAAGAGCAAACAACAATAGAATCTGCACTTCTCGAATTATTAATGGAAATTAAAAATCATACTAAAAATATTCTTGCAAGTAATTGTGAAGATATTCATAGTTGGGTGGAAGAAAATCTTATTAATAAAATTGGTCAATTAGGTAAAAAATTACATACTGGTCGCAGTAGAAATGATCAAATTACAACTGATTTAAAGTTATGGTGTAGAAATAAAATATATCTTTTACTAAAAAATCTTATTGAACTACAAAAAAATTTTATTTTAAATGCTGAATTTAATCATGATGTTATCATGCCAGGATATACCCATTTACAGCGAGCTCAACCTATTACTTTTTCCTATTGGTGTTTAGCTTATGTTGAAATGTTAAGACGAGATGTTAGTCGCTTGAAAGATGTGCTAAAAAGATTAAATACTAGTCCTCTTGGATCTGGTGCTTTATCTGGAACAGCATGGAAAATTAATCGTGAAGAACTGGCTTCATCTATGGGATTTGATTCTGCAACTAATAACGCACTTGATAGTGTGTCTGATCGCGATTATGTTATTGAATTATTATCATCTGCATCAATTAGCATGATACACCTATCACGTTTTTCTGAAGATATGATTTTTTTTAATTCTGGTGAAGCTAACTTTATTGAATTGTCTGACTCCATTACTTCAGGTTCCTCATTAATGCCTCAAAAAAAAAATCCAGATGCATTAGAACTTATTCGTGCTAAATGTGGTCGTGTTCATGGTGCATTAATGTCTATTTTAGTCGTATTGAAATCTCTTCCTTTATCTTATAATAAAGATATGCAGGAAGATAAAGAGGGTTTGTTTGATTCAATAAAAACATGGAATGATTGTGTATGCATGGCGATTTTAGTTTTAAAAAATATGAAAATTAAATATGAATCATGTCGTAAAGCTGCAGAAGAAGGATATTCTAATGCAACAGAGATTGCAGATTATTTAGTAAAAAAAGGAGTTGCTTTTCGTGAAGCACATAACATATCTGGTCAATTGGTGCTTCGAGCAATTAGTGAAAAAAAATCTTTAAATGATTTAGAATTATCTGTATTTCAAAATTATAGTAAGCTTATTAAAGATGATATATATAAGCATATCACTTTAGAATCTTGTCTAGATAAGAGATCATCTAAAGGTGGTGTAGCACCCTCTCAGGTTTATGAAGAAATTATAAAAGCAAAAAAAAGATTGAATATTTTTTAACATATTTTTTAATTAATATTTATTAACTAGCATTTAAAAATTATTTAAATGCTAAGTTAATAACTGTGTAAAATATAAAATCTAGGAAATATAATTCATGCAGGATCTAGTGTTTTTTATTAGCGAACATATTATACTTTTCAGTATATGGTTTTTTTGTCTTATTGGAGTAGTTTTTTTTCTTGCCAAAAATATATTTTTAAAATATAAAATAATTAACAATTTTCAAGCAATAAAATTAATTAATCAGGAGAAAGCAATTGTAATTGATACTCGTTCTTCAAAACATTTTAAAGAAGGACATATTGTTAATTCGATTAATATTCCATTACAAAATATTTTTTCAGGAAACATTAAAGAAATAAAAATATATAAATTTTCCCCTATTATTCTTGTTTTGAACGAAACATATGGAGATAATAAGTGTATTAATGAATTTTTAAAACATGGATTTAAGAATATTTATATCTTAAAAAATGGTATATATTATTGGAATATAGATCATCTTCCACTTGTTACTGAAGATAAATAATTTGAATAAGTAAAAAATAATTTTTTTAATGAATAAATAAATACAATTATAAAAATATCAATTCATACATGTTTATTATTTTTTTTGGAAGTGTTATGTCAGAAGAAAAAAAAAAAGAATTATTTGAAATTCAGCGTATTTATATAAAAGATGCTTCTTTTGAAGCGCCGAATACACCAAATATTTTTTATATTGATTGGATACCTACTATTAAATTAAATTTAAATACTAGTGCTAATAAAATAAAAAAAAATATTTTTGAAATTGTTTTAAAAGTAAATCTTATAGCAAAGATTAAAGAAGAATTAGTTTTTTTATGTGATATAGATCAAGCTGGTATTTTTTTTATTGCAAATTTAAGTGAGAAAAGATTAAATCATTGTTTATATTCCTATTGTCCAAATATTTTATTTCCTTATGCTCGTGCATGTATATCTAATTTAATATCTCATGGTAGTTTTCCTCAGATAAATCTTGCACCTATTAATTTTGATGCTCTTTATAATAATCATATTAAATTAGAAAAAGAAATATAAAAAAACAATAATTATAGCTCTATTCTTCTTTACAAAAAAAGAATTTTTAATTTTAAAAATATTACAAATATTTTATAGGAGAAAATTATGTGTGTGTTAGAAATATCAAGAATATGGAAAAAAATACTCTATGAAGTTTCTTTATCATTAAAAAAAGAACCTTTTTTGTCAGATTTTTATCAAAATAGCATACTTCAGCATCAAAATTTTTTTAGTTCTTTAAGTTATATCTTAGCAAATAAATTATCTACATCTATTATTTCTGAAAAAAAAATAAAAAATGTATTTGATGAAATATATTTAAATAATCCTTCTATATTAAATGTAGTAGTACAAGATATTAAAGCTGTATTGCAGCGGGATCCAGCAGTAAATGATTACTTGACACCTTTACTTTATTTTAAAGGTTTTCATGCATTAGAAGCTTATAGAATAAGTCATCATCTTTGGAATACAAGAAAAAAATCATTATCTATATATCTGCAAAGTAGGATATCTTCTGAATTTTCAGTTGATATCCATCCAGCTGCATATATTGGATCTGGTGTAATGCTTGATCATGCAACTGGCATTGTTATTGGAGAAAGTGTAACTATCGAAAATGATGTTTCAATTTTTCATTCAGTAACTTTAGGAGGAACTGGAAAAAATTTTGGTAAAAATAGACATCCTACTATTCGAAAAGGAGTTATTATAGGTGCTGGGGCGAAAATTTTAGGGAATATTGAAGTAGGTTTAGGAGCAAAAATAGGGGCTGGTTCAATAGTTTTAAAAAACGTTCCTTCATATGTAACAGTTGTTGGAGTGCCAGCAAAAATTGTGAATCAATTAGATAGTGAAAAATATTTTTCTCGAGAAGAAAAAAATAATTTACAGAGTATAAATAGATTTCAATATGGAGACGGTATTTAATTTTTATTTATATAAAATAAAAACTTCTGTTTTATTTAAAAAAAACTATAGTAGATATACTAATATTAGTACAGAAGCTTTATTTTATATTAAATTTTCTGTTTTAATCGTCTAAAAAACTACGCAATACTTCTGATCTACTTGGATGACGTAGTTTTCTTAGTGCTTTTGCTTCTATTTGACGTATTCTTTCTCGAGTAACATCAAATTGTTTTCCAACTTCTTCTAGAGTATGATCAGTATTCATATCTATCCCAAAACGCATACGCAGTACTTTTGCCTCACGAGCTGTTAGACCTGACAAGACATCATGTGTTGCTGAACGTAAACTTTCAGAAGTAGCAGAATCTAATGGTAATTCTAAGGTAGTATCCTCAATAAAATCACCTAAATGTGAATCATCATCATCTCCAATAGGAGTTTCCATTGATATCGGTTCTTTAGCTATTTTTAATACTTTTCTAATTTTATCTTCAGGAATTAGCATTTTTTCAGATAATTCTTCTGGAGTTGGTTCTCGACCTATTTCTTGTAACATTTGTCTGGAAATACGATTGAGTTTATTAATTGTTTCAATCATGTGTACTGGAATACGAATAGTACGAGCTTGATCGGCAATAGAACGCGTAATTGCTTGTCGAATCCACCAAGTAGCATAAGTTGAAAACTTATAACCACGACGATATTCAAATTTATCTACAGCTTTCATTAGACCAATATTTCCTTCTTGAATTAAATCTAAGAATTGTAGTCCTCTATTTGTATATTTTTTGGCAATAGAAATAACTAATCTTAAATTAGCTTCTACCATTTCTTTTTTTGCTCGTCTAGCTTTTGATTCTCCAATAGACATTCTTTTATTGATATCTTTTACTTGTTCAATTGTCAAACCAGTTTCTTCTTCTATTTTAATTAATTTTTTTATACTAATAAAAACATCTTCTTTGACTTTTTTTAAGTTTTCAGACCATGGTTGATTTGTGTTTTGTTCTTTTATAAACCAAAAATTATTAATCTTTTTTACTGGAAAAACTTTAATAAAATTTTTTTTAGGCATTTTACAAATTTCGACGCATAATTTTATAATAATTCTTTCTTCTGTACGAACCCTTTCCATCATATCTCGCATATTATTAACTAAATGATCAAATTGTTTTGGAACTAATCGGAACTGTTTAAATACTTCTGAAAGATTGTAAATTTCTAATAATGAGTCTTTATGTGTTCTGTTTTTATTTTTAATTGTATTATTTGTGTTATTATATTGAACGCGTAACTCAGCAAATTTCTCATTCGCTAATTCTGGATCTATACTGTGATCATCTTCATGATCTTCTTGATTGTCTTCTTCATCTTCATCGTTACTTTGTTCTTCATCTAAAAGTTCAGAACCTATATGAATAGCACTAGGAGAAAAAATTTCTTCTGCATTTGGATCTACAAAACCTGTTATTATATCAGATAATCGCATCTGACCAGTTTTAACACGATCATATTGTTCAAGAAGATATGTAATGGCTTCTGGATATTCTGAAACAGAGCATTGGACTTGATTTATACCTTCTTCAATACGTTTAGCTATATCAATTTCTCCTTCTCGTGTAAGCAATTCAACAGTGCCCATTTCTCTCATATACATCCGAACGGGATCGGTAGTTCTTCCTAATTCGGATTCTACACTAGATAGAACTTGTGTTGCTGCTTCAACTGCATCTTCATCTGTATCTGTGTTTATTTCATTCAATATTAGATCATCAGCATCAGGTGCTTCTTCAACCACTGGAATGCCCATATCATTAATCATCTGAATGATATCATCGATTTGTTCAGAATCAATAATATCTTCTGGTAGATGATCGTTAACTTCAGAATAGGTTAAATACCCTTGCTCCTTACCATGTGTTATAAGTAGCTTAAGTTGCGACTGTGGGTTTTGATCCATAATACGATATCCATATTTTATTGATTTGATGAATATTAATTGACTATTTTGTCAATAATGAATAATAATAAAATTATTTCAAATGTTTAATTATATTAAAAAGCAATTTAAATTATAAAATTATTAATATATGTATTTTATTTTGTGTGTTTTATTAAAATTAATACTATTTTTTAGATAATGCTTTATTGATAGACCAGATCTCTTTTTTTTCATTTATATTCAATCCTTGTGTTCTTTCTTTTGCAATAAGATACTCCTGTCTTTTTTCAAGAATTTTATCATATATATTCATTAATAAGTCTAAAAACATATTTTGAATTTCTTCTGGGATTATCATAAGATCCCATCTTGATAAAAGTTTTAAAATATTAATTATTTTAGTATTTCTGTATAACTCTAATAATTGACCAGTATTAATATTGGGATTGTCGAGACATGTTTGTAATATTTCTAAAAAAATAGGTAATCCTTTTATTTGCAGATTTTGTAATTTATGTTTTGAAGGTGCTAGTTTTGCTAAACTAGGATTTTGTAAAAGTAGTCCTATTAAAGTACGCATTGGAGTACGTTTTATTTGAAAATATGGTTTTTGAGTTTTTTTGATTTCTTTTTCATATAAAAATTTTTCAAATTGATTATCATCTAAAATTCCTATCATTCTAGCTAATATTTGACGCAAATAAATTCTTATCGTATCACTAGAAATAGTATTTATTAAAGGTAAAGCACGTACGCTTAAATGAAATTTGTCATCTTTTGATGATAAATTTATGTTTTTTAATATATTTTTAAAAAAAAATTTTGACATAGTAATAGCATTTTCGATACGTTTTTGAAATTTTTGTCTGCCTTCTTTTCTGATAATTGTATCAGGATCTTCATTGTCAGGTAACAAGATAAATTTTAGTGTTTTTTTATCTGATATGTATGGTAATGCTTTTTTTAAAGTTTGCCAGGCTGCATTTTTTCCTGCATCATCACCATCATAGCAGTATATAATTGTATCGGTATGTTGAAAAAGAAGCTGAATGTGTTCGCTTGTTGTTGCAGTACCTAATGTAGAAACTACATAATTTATATTATATTGTGTTAATGTTATAACATCAATATATCCTTCAACAACTAATAGATATGAAGGTTTTAAACACTTTTTTTTAACTTGATACAATCCATAAATTTGCTTTCTTTTGTGGAAAATATCTGTTTCAGGTGAATTGAGATATTTTGGTGAAATGTTATCTAACGCACGGCCTCCAAAACCTACAATTCTACCATGATGATCTTGTATAGGAAATATTATACGTCCTTGAAATCGATCATATATATATCCTTTTTTATTAATAGAAAGAATATTTTGATTTAATAACTCTTGCTCAAATTCTTTGCTGATATTTAGTTTTTTATAAAAATTACTCCACTTTAAGTCAGAAAATCCAATTAAAAAAAAATCAATCATATTTTTATTAATATTTCTTTTAGCTAGATATTTATTAGCTAAATTATTAAAATTGATGTATTTTTTATAAAATACGCCTATTTTTTTCATTAATAGATACAATTTTTGTTTTTTTAAATAAAAACTGTTTTGTATTGTATTTTCAAATGGTATTGTTATACCGTGGAGTATAGACAGTTCTTCAATGCTTTCTATAAAACTTAAATGTTCATATTGCATTAAAAAATCAATTGCATTACCATGCGCATTGCATCCAAAGCAATAGTAAAATTGCTTTTCATAGCTTACTGTAAAAGATGGAGTTTTATCATGATGAAAAGGACAGTTAATTTGATAATTCTTACCATTTTTTTTTAATGTTAGACGTGTATTGATCAATTCTACAATATTAGTTCGAAATAATAGTTCATTAATAAAATATTTAGGTATTTTCCTAGACATATAAGTTTGTAGCTATAGATTTTTTCCGTTCTTTAAGAAGAACGGCTTTTTTTAGTTATTTTATTTTTGAAAATATATTTAGTACATACGAATACGTCGTGCATTTTCTCGTGTAAGTTTTTTAGCAAGACGTTTGACAGCTGAAGCTTTAGCTCTTTTACGTTCAGTGGTTGGTTTTTCATAAAATTCTCTTCGACGAATTTCTGCTAAAATACCAGCTTTTTCACAAGACCGTTTAAAACGGCGAAGTGCTACATCAAATGGTTCATTTTCACGTACTTTTATTATTGGCATTCAATATTTACCTCAATTATTGACTTTATCGTAATGAAAAATTATAGAAATTTATTTAAGATAATAGATCCTATATCAATCAGTGTTATATTGTAAAGCATCATTTTTTTGTTTTTAATATGCTTTTAATAATATTTTTTAAAATTAATTTATTTAGATTAACATTAATTTAAAATTGCTGTGAAACGTATTTTTTCTTATTTTAAAACTTTAATATATAGGTATAAATTAATGAGGATATTAGGTATTGAAACTTCTTGTGATGATACAGGTATAGCTGTTTATGACAGTAAAGAAGGATTATTGATTAATGAAATATATAGTCAGAAAAAATTACATAATATGTATGGAGGTATTATTCCCGAACTGGCATCTCGAGAACATATGACAGCAATTGTTTTTTTATTGGAAAAAATATTTAGAAAAAAGAATATTGCTAAAAGTATTGATATAATTGCTTATACTGCTGGTCCTGGTTTAGTCGGTTCGTTGTTAGTAGGTGCTACATTTGCATGCTCATTGGGATTATCTTTAAATATACCAGTTCTGCCAGTTCATCATATGGAAGCCCATTTGTTATCACCAATGTTGGATTTTAAATCAATCAAGTTTCCATTTATTACATTATTAGTATCAGGTAAACATACGCAAATAATTGGTGCTCACAGACTTGGTGAATATGAAATACTTGGAAATTGTTTAGATGATGCTGCTGGTGAAGCATTTGATAAGACAGCAAAATTACTAGGATTAAAATATCCAGGAGGTTTTGAACTATCTAAATTAGCATGCAAGGGAATCAAAGATTCTTTTTGTTTTCCTCGACCTATGATATATCATTCTGATTTGAATTTTAGTTTTTCGGGTTTAAAAACCTTTGCTGCTCAAACAATCAAGAAATGCGATCAAAGTATACAAGAAAAAGCTAATATTGCAAGAGCTTTTGAAGATGCAGTAATTGATATATTATTAATTAAAACTAAAAAAGCATTAAAGAAAAAAAAATGGAATCGTTTAGTTATAGCAGGTGGTGTTAGTGCGAACTATAAATTACGTAAAAAGTCTGAAAAAATGGTTAAAAAATATTTTAGTGGAACCGTTTTTTATTCTCGTTTAGAATTTTGTACAGATAACGGAGCTATGATTGCATATCTTGGTTCATTACGTTCAAAAGAGGCACAGAAACCTCAATTAGAAATATTAGTCAAACCAAAATGGTCTATAAGTGATTTATCTTTTTAATGTATGAAATTAAGTCTTTGATAGTCAATACTTGCATTTTTTGATTTTCAGAAAATTTTATCACTTCAGGTGTACGAGCCATAGTTCCATCTTTATTAGTTAGTTCGCAAATAACTCCTGCTGGTTTAAAGCCGGCTAAAGAAACGATTTCGATAGCAGCTTCTGTATGTCCTGCTCTTGATAAAATTCCACCTTGATGAGCTCTTAAAGGAAAAACATGACCTGGTCTATTTAAATCTCTAGGTTGAGCATTATCAGCAATAGCGGTTTTTATAGTAGTCAGTCTGTCTTGAGCTGACACACCAGTAGAAATACCTTGTGAAGCCTCTATTGTTACTGTAAATCCAGTACGGTATGTACTAGTGTTTTTTTCAACCATCATAGGTAAATCTAGTTTTTTTCTTTTATCTTCAGTTATACAGAGGCATACTATCCCGCTACCATATCGAATAGTTAAAGCCATTTGTTCTACTGTCATATTTTCACATGCAAAAACGAGATCTCCTTCGTTTTCACGTTTTTCATCATCTAATATAATAACGCCTTGACCAGATTGCAAAGCAATTATTGCTTTCTGAATTCGTTCTATAGGTGTTCCAAATTTAGATAGAAGTATTTCATTCATTATACAAATCTTAATAAGGTTAAATTATTCAACAAGAAATTAGTTTGATTGATATTAAATTAGTTAAATTTTTTTTATTATTAAAATTTTTTATAAAATCAAAGATCAATATATTATATATTGAATTAGATCTAAGAGCAATGTAGAAATTTTTATTTTAAACAAGATTTTTAATTTTTTATGAAAACTTATTAAAAATAATATTGTAATATCAGGTTTTATTATGATTAATTATTTCACGAATTTTTTAAAATAAAAAAATCTTATAAAAATTAAATAAAATTTTTTTTATTGATGATTTAAAACAAAATTTAATTCATTAATACTTAATGTTTCAGTGCCAATTTTTTTTATTACTATGCTAGCTCCAATATTAGCATAAAAACATGCTTCTTCTAAAGAATATCCCGAAGATAAAGACGCTGCAATTATAGAAATGACAGTATCTCCTGCACCAGTTACATCAGAAGCTGTTTTAGATATAGCAGGAAAATGTATTGGTTTTTTATGTGTTTGAAATAAAGTCATGCCATGTTTAGAACGCGTAACTAATAATGCCGATAAATTCAGTTCAGATAATAATTTTATTCCTCTTTGCAAAATTTCATTTTCTCTATAACATTTTCCAACTATCTTTTCAAATTCAGAAAGATTAGGTGTCAATAAACTAGCACCTGAATATTTTTTAAAATCCATACCTTTTGGATCTATTAGTATTGGAATTGACATTTTTTTTGCAAAACTAATTATTTTTTTTATATTTACTAGAGTGCCTTTAGCATAATCTGATAGTACTAAAATTTTGAAATAGGATAATGAATTTATAATTTTTTGATGTAATAAATTAATTTTTTCAGAAATGTATTTTTCTTGAAAATCTACTCGAATTAATTGTTTTTTTTCTGATAAAATTCTTATTTTAGTAATAGTTTTATTTTTTTTTATAGAAATTAAATCACAATCTATTCTAACATGGTTCATAAGCTTTTTTAATGTTAATCCTTCATTATCCATACCAATAAAACCAATTATTTTAGAATGACCTCCAATTTCTGCAATATTTTTAGCTACATTTGCAGCACCTCCCGGTTGTTCTTTAACTTCATGAATCGGTACAATAGGCGTTAATTGTTCAGACAACATATAATGGTTTTTACTATACCAATAACAATCGAGTATAATATCACCAACTACTAGAACAAGAGAATTGTTAAAATTAATTAATTTTTTTTTCATGATATTATCTCTATAAGTTTAAATAATTTTAAAATATTAAATATTCACTATTTTTTATCAAATAAATATTATTAACTATAAAATTAATAAGATGTTTTTTTATATATTATATAAAATATTATTACAAGATTTAATTATTGAAAATAATAAATAAATTTTTATATAAAAAAATTTTATTTTTCTATTATAGAATAGAATTTTATTTTTAGTATGAGAAAATTATTATGAAAATATATTTAGTAGGAGGAGCTGTTCGTGACTCTTTGCTTAATCTACCTATTAAAGATAAAGATTGGGTAGTAGTTGGTGGTACAGAAAAAATACTACTAGAAAAAAATTTCCAACAAGTTGGAAAAGATTTTCCAGTTTTTTTGCATCCAGAGACACATGAAGAATATGCTTTAGCCAGAAAAGAAAGGAAATCTGGAAGAGGACATACTAGTTTTGAGACTGATTGCAATATTAATGTGACCTTAGAAGAGGATTTAGTTAGACGAGATTTAACAATTAATGCTATTGCTCAGGATCAATATGGTAATTATATTGATCCTTTTCAAGGTAAAAAAGATATAAAATATCGTTTAATACGACATATTTCAGAATCTTTTACGGAAGATCCATTACGTGTTTTACGTGTAGCAAGATTTGCTGCTTCTTTAGTACATTTAGGCTTTAAAGTCGCAAAAGAAACTATGTTATTAATGAGTATTGTGGTAAAAAAAAAGGAGTTATCATATTTAACTTCGAATAGAATATGGAATGAAACTGAAAAAGCTTTTAAAACTTCTAATCCTCATGTATATTTTCAAGTTTTATATGCTTGTAATGCATTGCATTTTTTTTTCCCAGAAATATATTTTTTGCATGAAAAAAAAATTTTTTTAAACTATTCTTTTTTAAAACAATCATATAATAAAAATACGATATTAATGGGACTTGCTGAAATATCATTACATCATAAAAATATCGATATTCGTTTTTCTTATTTATGTCAATTTTTATCAATTAATCGAATAGATAAAAATTATTCAAAAACATTTTTTGATTCATATTCTGCTGCTATTATTCATAACTTATGTAAACGCTTTAATATTCCATCTTACATCAGAGATATAGCGGTATTGTATACTGGTTTTTATTTTTTTTTAAATACGGTTCATTGTCAATCATCTAAAAATATTATCATTTTTTTTTCTAAAATCGATGCTTGGAGAAAACCAGAGCGTATTAAAAAGCTTGCATTTTTAAGTGATTTTAATTTTTTAAGTAAATTTACATCTAAATTTCTTTATTTGAATTCAGGTTGTTTTTTAAAAAAATGTTTTTCTATTGTAAAAAGTGTTTCTATTAAATTGATTTTAAAAAAAGGGTTTAAAGGTCATGCAATAAAAAACGAATTAATACGTTTAAGAATTAAAAAGCTAGAATTATGGCGTTTGAAAAACGTTAAATATCGTTCTTATTTATAAAAAATAATATTTTAACGGCGTTTAAAATTAATTAATAAAATAAATGAATCCAGCTATTATAAAACGATATATTCCAAAAAATATTAGTGATGTTTTGTTTATTATTTTTAATAATTGTTTAATACATAACATAGAAATTGTAAAAGATATTATAGTTCCAAGAAAAAATATTGGAAAATCTGATGCTTTAATATTGCTTATATTATTAATGAAATCAAAAAAAGACGCTCCCATTATTAATGGTATTGATATTATAAAAGAAAATTCTATTGCAACTGATCGTTTAATTCCTAATAGTATTCCAGTTGCTATAGTTACTCCAGATCTTGAAAATCCAGGATATAAACAAAAAATTTGAAATAATCCAATGACTGCAGATTGAAATAAACTAATATCATGAATGTTAGATATTTTGTGTTTTTTAGGTTTAAATATTTCAGCTACTAATAAAAAAAAACCTCCTAATATTAACGAATACATAACATCATATGTATTAAATAACAGTTTAATTTTTTTATAAAATATAAGTCCAAAAAATATTGTAGGAAAAATAGAAATAAGAATATGCATATTTTTTGTTTTTATTTTTTTTTCATTTATATTAAATTTTATTATCTTTAAAATTTTTTTATGAAAAAAATACAATATTGACAATGCAGAACCAAATTCAATGAATATTTCTAATATTTTTGTATTATTATTTTCTATTTTTAATAGATGTGAAGCTATAATCATATGTCCCGTAGAAGAAATAGGAAGAAATTCTGTTATACCTTCTATTACTCCAATAATAATAGAAGCGATAACTTGATTTAAATGAAGCATTTTTTTTCCGTTAAAATCATTGAATGTTCATATTATATATATTAAAACGGCACTAAATAATAGTACCGTTTTTATCTCAAAATTAATGATATAAAGTCATAATAACTGTCTGTCCAGCAATAATAGTTCCAGATGATTTTTTTATTTTTTTGAAATTTTCCATATTAGATATTACGACAGGAGTCAAAATAGACTGCGCTTTTTCTGTGAGAAAATCTAAATCAAATATGATAATTTCATCTCCTATTTTTACCTTTTGATTATCTTTTGCTTTTTTTTTAAAACCATCTCCTTTTAATTTTATGGTATCAATTCCAAAATGTACAAACAATTCAATGTTATCTTCTGAAATAATTGAAAAAGCATGCATGGTTTCAAATATTTTTCCAATCGTTCCATTTACCGGTGCAAGCATCTGATTTCCTGATGGTTTAATGGCTATTCCATCCCCAACAATTTTTTTAGAAAAAACAAGATCTGGTACGTCTTCTATACTTATTATTTCACCGGATAAAGGTGCGATAATTTCTGTTTTTTTAGAAAAATTGGTTTTTTTACTGTTAAAGAAATCAGAAAAGAAACTCATTTTTTTCTCCTAAGTGCTTTTTTTGTTATCTTTTAGTATATTTTTTATTTTTAAGAATCAATAAAATTTTCTACCAAATGAAGTATCTCTTTAGTAGTAGGAAGTGTTAATGCTTTTTTTGCTAATTTTTGAGCACTATAAAAAGAGGTTTTACGAATAATTTCTTTTATTTTGGGGATGCTTATCGAACTCATACTAAATTCATCTAATCCCATTCCTAATAAAAGAACAGTAGCACGTTCATCTCCTGCAAGTTCTCCGCACATACCCGTCCACTTTCCATTTTTATGTGAAATATCGATAACTTTTTTAATTAATTTTAAAATGGATGGATTCATAGGATTATAAAGATGTGAAATTAAATCATTACCTCTATCAACAGCCAAAGTATATTGTGTTAAATCATTTGTTCCAATACTAAAAAAATCTACTTCTTTTATCAAATGTTCAGCTATTATAGCTGATGCTGGAGTTTCAATCATAATTCCAATTTTAATATTTTTATCAAATAATATATTGTTTTTATTTAATTGGATTTGAAGTTTTTTAATTTCTGATTTTAAAAATCTAATTTCTTCTACAGATATTATCATAGGAAATAGAATATGTATTTTGCCAAAAGCAGAAGCTCTAAGAATGGCATTTAATTGTGGGTGTAATATTTCTTTTCTATCCATTGAAATACGTATAGCACGCCATCCGAGAAAAGGATTCTCTTCTTTTGGTAAATTCATATAAGGAAGGTCTTTATCTCCACCAATATCCATAGTTCTAATAATCACAGATTTGTTTTTCATTAGTTCTGCAATTTTTTTATATGCCTGAAATTGTTCATTTTCGGTAGGTAAAGATTTTCTACCCATGAATAAAAATTCTGTGCGATACAGACCGATACATTCAGCACCATGCTTTCTTGCAGAATCAATATCTTTAAGATTTCCAATATTAGAACCAATTTTAATATTATGTCCATCAATAGTTGTTGCATGTAAATCTTTTAAAAATATTAATTTATTTTTTTTTGTAATGTATTTATTTTTTATTTCTTCTTTTTGATTGATTAATTGATTAGATGGATTTATAAAAATTTGATTATTAATAGAATCTAAAATAATATAATCATTATTTTTTACTATTTTCGTAATATTTCCTGTTCCTACTATTGCAGGAATCTCTAGCGATCTTGCCATAATTGATGTATGTGATGTTTTGCCTCCTAAATCAGTGATAAATCCTAAAATATATTTTAGATTAATTTGTGCTGTTTCAGAAGGAGTCAAATCTTTTGCGATTAAAATAACTTCACTATTTATATTATTTAAATCAATAATACTTAGGTTAAGTATGTTTTTTAATAAACGACTCCCAATATCTCTTACATCAATTGCTCTATTTTTTAAATATTCATCTTTTAGTTCTTCTAGAGCTTTTGCTTGTCCTTCAATGATTAATTCAGCAGCTGCAGCAGCAGATATATTTCTTTCTTTTATTAGAGAAATAACTTCTTGTTCTAACTCTTCGTCTTCAAGAAGCATGATATGACCTTCAAAGATATTTCCTTTTTTTTCTCCAAATTTTTCTTTTGTCTTAGTTTTTATTTCAGTGAGTTGTTGTATTGATTTTTTTCTGCCTTCAAAAAATCTTTCTATTTCTTTTGTGATATTTTTAACAGCAATTATTTTCCGGTTAATAACAATTTCTTCTTCTTTTAATAAAAGAGCTCTTCCAAAAGCTATACCCGGTGATGCTAAAATGCCTGAAATCATAACATTACCTTTAATAATAAAGTTTATCTATTCAGAGATGAAAATATGACATGTCAGGCGAATATATTTTTTATAAAAAAAATTAGAAGTCTTTTTTTATATAACTTCTAGTTTTTTAAACCAATTAAAAATTAATTATTTAATAATAATTTATTCTAATTTTGTTATTATTTTAGATAAGTGTTCAATTGCTTGTTGTTCGTCTTCTCCTTCGGCTGATAGTGTAATAAGACTTCCTCGAATCAAACCTAGTGTCTGAATTTTAAATAAACTTTTTGCATTTACTACTTTGCCATCATAAATAATAGAAATTTCTGAAATAAATTTTTTTGCTTCTTTTACAAACTGAGCAGCAGGACGTGTATGCAAACCATGCGGAGCAGTTATTTTAATTTGGTTTTGAAACATTTTTTTTCCTTAATAAAAGTTTATTAATACGATATAATAAATATTAAAATTTTTTTATACTTTAGAAAATAATTCTGTACTTAAATAACGTTCTCCTGAAGAAGGCAAAATAACAACTATTGTCTTATCTGAGAAATTTTTTTGTTTTTGTATTTTTACTGCAGCATATAGTGAAGCACCAGATGAAATTCCTGCTAATATCCCTTCTGTTTTCATTAATTTTTGAGCCATCAGTATGGCTTCTTCACTAGAAACAGTAATCACTTGATCAACCAATGTTAAATCTAAATTTTTAGGAATAAATCCAGGTCCAATACCTTGAATTTTATGTGGTCCAGGTTTCATTTCTTTTCCTGATAAAAATTGTGTAATGACAGGGGATTCAGAAGGTTCAACAGCCACACTAATTAAATTTTTTTTTCTTTTTGTTTTTTTTATATATCTTGTAATCCCAGTAATAGTTCCTCCTGTACCTACGGAAGAAATTAAGACATCTAAATTACCATTAGTATCATTCCAAATCTCTGGACCAGTAGTCATTTCATGAATTTCTGGATTAGCAGGATTCTCAAATTGTTTTAATAAAAAATATTTTCTTGGATTATATGATACAATATCATTAGCTTTAGAAATAGCTCCTTTCATACCATATTTTCCATCGGTTAATATTAATTTTGCGCCTAAAGATTTTAGTATTTTTTTTCTTTCAACAGACATAGTTTCAGGCATAGTTAGAGTTAATCGATAATTTCTAGAAGCAGCAACATAAGCTAATGCTATGCCTGTATTACCACTAGTTGCTTCTATTAATTCTACATTTTTATTTATGTTTTTATTTTTTTCTGCACTCCATATCATATTAGCACCAATCCTACATTTAACACTAAAACTTGGATTTCTAGATTCTATTTTTACTAAAATTTTTCCATATCCAATTTTATTTAAACGAACTAGAGGTGTATTACCAATAGTTAAAGAATTATCTTCATATATTTTACTCATTTGCTTCCTTTTTTTAAAGTTTGTCTTAAATTACAAAATTTTAATAATATTAAATATAACTTTATTGATCTTTTAATTTAAAATATTTTTTATTATACTTGTTTTTAATGATTATTAAAAAATTCTATTTTTATATTATAAATAAAAATTATATAATAAAAAATATTTTAAAATACTAATACTATTAATTTATAAAGTTTTAAATAATTTAAAATTTTTCTGCCTGTGTAATAATTATATATATAATAAATTTATGACATCTACTAAAAAAAAAATCGACACATTACGTAAAAATATTTTAAAGTATGAATACTTCTACCATACATTAGATCAATCAATAGTTTCTGATGCAGAATATGATTATTTATTGCATCAGTTATATGATTTGGAAAAAAAAAATCAAGAACTGATTACTGCAGATTCACCCACACAAAAAGTAGGATCAAATTTACTTAGAAGATTCAAAAAAATAAAACATTTTTCTCCCATGTTATCGTTAGAAAATACATTTGATATAAATGGATATTTAAATTTTGAAGCAAGAATTAAAAAATCTCTTAATATTAATACATCAATTTCTTTTTGTTGTGAGCTTAAATTAGATGGTATTGCTATTAGTCTGATTTATGAAGAAGGAATTTTTGTACGCGCAGCGACTCGCGGCGATGGTTTTAAAGGAGAAAACATCACTGCTAATGCCAGAATGATTAAATCAATTCCTTTGAAATTAAACGGAATTAATATACCTAAAAGATTAGAAGTTCGAGGTGAAGTGTTTATGTTGAAATCTGATTTTATAACATTAAACAAAAGATATAAAATAAATCAAAATAAGCATTTTTCTAATCCTCGAAATGCAGCAGCAGGCTCATTACGTCATATTAATCCAAAAATAACAGCTGAAAGAAAATTAATGTTTTCATGTCATGGATGTTATTTTTTAGAAGACATCAAGGAAGATCTAAGTACTCATTATGAACGATTAATGAAATGTGTATCTTGGGGATTACCAGTTAATAAAGAAATTATAATTTGTTCAAATCATATAGAAGTTGAAAAATTTTATAAAAAGTTTGAACAAACAAGAAACTTTCTTGATTTTGATATAGATGGAATTGTTATCAAAGTAAATTCAATAGAATTTCAAAAAAAAATAGGATGCAATACAAAATCGCCAAGATGGGCTATCGCATTTAAATTTTGTTCTGCAGAAAAGATTACATTATTAAAAAATGTTAAGTTTCAAGTTGGTAGAACAGGTATAATTACACCTGTAGCTTATTTTGATCCAGTATATATATCTGGAGTTATAATTCAAAAAGCTTCATTATACAATAAATATGAAATGGAAAGATTAAATTTGCATGTTAATGATTCTATTATTATTTGTCGGTCTGGTGATGTGATACCCAAAGTATTAAGCGTCATTAAAACTACACGTTGTGATAATGCAAAAAAAATTGTTTTTCCTGAATTTTGCCCAGTGTGCGATACAAAATTACTTGAAAACACTGAAGAAAAAATAATTCGCTGTCATTCTGGACTAACATGTGATGCTCAGAAAAAAAAATCATTATATCATTTTTTTTCAAAAAAATCTTTATATGTAATTGGTTTGGGACCAAGAATTATTAATGAATTAATAAAAAAGAAATTAGTAAAAAATCCAATAGATTTTTTTTATCTCAAAGATGTTGATTTAATAAAACTAAAAAATGTAGGAAAAAAGAAAAGTATAAAAATTATCAATTCTATTAATGCATGTAAAAAAACTACTCTGAAAAGTTTCATTTATGCTTTGGGCATACCTGGTGTAGGGGAAACAATTTCTGAAAAAATAGCAAATGATTTTATAACATTAGATAAGTTAATAAATGCTAATATTTTGCAATTAAATTCTGTAGATGGAATAGGAAAAGTCATTTCAAATAATATATTCAATTATTTTTCTACGATTGCAAATCGTAATATGATTAATACATTAATAGCAAAAGTGGGAGTTTATTTGAATCATCAAGAAGTACAGGAATTGAACATTAAAAAAACATGTTTTTTAAATAAGAAAATTGTTTTAACGGGTACTTTTAATGCATTTTCAAGAATTGAATTAAAAAAAATTTTAATAAATTTAGGGGCTAAAGTTTTTGATAATATTTCTAAAAAAATAGATTTTTTGATTTGTGGTCAAAATTTTGGTTCTAAATTTTTTAAGGCAAACCATCTAAAAATCAAAACTATTAATGAGAAAGAATTAAAATTTTTAATTGAAATGTAAAAATAACATTATTTTTTGGGTCGTGCAGGATTTGAACCTGCGACCAATTGATTAAAAGTCAACTGCTCTACCAACTGAGCTAACGACCCTTTTAAAAATTTTTTACTATGTTCTTCTCTTTGGTGGGTGATGACGGACTCGAACCGCCGACTTCCTCCGTGTAAAGGAGGAGCTCTACCAACTGAGCTAATCACCCGTTTACAAATCTATGTATATTGTAAAGCCAGGAGAAAAAGAGTCAATCTTTTTTTAAAAAATAATATTTATTTGTTGTAAATTTAATCATATTATTTAAATAATAATTTATATTATAAAACTAATATTAATAATGTCAATGTTATAATAATATTTCGATATGATTTATTAGTTATTTCTAAATTAATTTTTTTTAAGGAATATATGAAAGTAAGAACTCGTTTTGCACCAAGTCCTACTGGAAATTTACATATTGGTAGTATTCGTACTGCCTTGTATTCTTGGTTATTTGCAAGACATCATAATGGAAAGTTTATACTTCGTATAGAAGATACTGATCTTTCACGTTCTGAATCAATTTCTATTAATTCTATTGTAAATGGATTAAAATGGTTAGGACTAGATTGGGATGAAGGTCCCTATTTTCAAACTCAACGATTGCATAGATATAAAGAAGTTATTAATATTATGTTAGAAAAAGGAGATGCATATATTTGTGTTTGTTCGTGCGAAAAATTAGAAGAAGTACGATTGAAACAAATAGAAAAAGGTTATAAACCACGTTATCCGGGTACCTGTAGAAACTTAAAAATCATAAATATGTTAAATCAAAATTATGTAATACGATTTAAAAATCCACTTTCAGGAAAAGTAGTTTTTCAAGATAAAATTAGAGGAGAAATTTCTTTTGATAATTCAGAATTAGATGATCTTATTATTCAACGTTCTAATGGCATGCCTACTTACAATTTTTGTGTTGTCGTAGACGATTTAGACATGAAAATTACTCATGTTATTCGTGGGGAAGATCATATTAATAACACACCTCGTCAAATTAATATTCTAAAATCTTTAGATTTTAAAATACCTATTTATGCTCATTTATCGATGATTTTAGATGAAGAAGGTCATAAAATTTCCAAAAGAAAAAATGCTATAAATATACTTGAATACTGTAAAAATGGTTTTTTGCCAGAAGCTTTATTGAATTATATAATACGATTAGGTTGGTCTTGTGGTGATAAAGAAATTTTTAATATATCAGAAATGAAAGAATTATTTAATTTGAAATCTATTGGCAAATCTTCTAGTACTGTAAATATTAAGAAACTTTTATGGATGAATAAATACTATATTAATAATTTACCATTAAATTATATTGCCAATCTTCTTAAGAATTATATGAAAAAACAAAATATAAATATAAAAAATGGTCCTGATTTAGAATCTTTAGTTAAATTATTTAGAAGTCGTTATCATACTTTAAAAGAAATAACAGAATCCTGTCGATATTTTTATGAGGAATTTAATTTTTTTAATAAAACAGCAGTAGAACAATATTTTACAATACAAAATTGTTGTATTTTGGAAGAATGTTATGAAAGAATGAAAAAATTATTTATTTGGGACAATTTTAATATATCGATAATAATTAATGATATATCTCAACATATCAAAATAACAAAAAAAGAAATCAATATGATATTACGTGTTTCTATAACAGGAAATATACATTCCCCTAGTATTAGCTCTGTAATTGATTTAATTGGTAAAGATAAAACCCTATTAAGAATTAAAAAAGCAATTAATTATATTAAAAATTTATAAAAGATAGTATATTTTAAATACTTTAATAGAATAGATATAGAAATTATTTATAAAAAATATGCTTTTAAAGTTTTTTTTAATATAATTTATAAAAAATAATATTGACAGGATTCATGTGTTTTTATATTGTAATATTTTAGGGGCTATAGCTCATTTGGCAGAGCGCTTGCATGGCATGCAAGATGTCAGCGGTTCGATTCCGCTTAGCTCCATTAAATTCATTTTTTTAAATTTAAAAATCAAGTTTATGAAAATACAAAATAATTTTTATATTTTTAAAATTTGCATAAAGTATTTATTATTAAGACTGTGCTAAATTTTTTTATTCAGCACAGAAGATCTTGTAAATTAAATTTGTTGATTCATGATTTCTTGATAAGCTGATACAATTTTATTTCTTATTTGGATTGCCATTTGCATAGAAATAGAAGATTTTTCTAAATTTATCATTACATCGTTTAGAGAAATTCCTGATTGATTTAATATGAATTTTTCAGAATCAATTTTAGCATGATTTTGATTTTTGCTTATTTCTCCCAATGCTATTTTTATATAGTCCATAAACTTGTCACTTTCTTTTTTTTGTGTTTTTGTATTTGTATCCAACAAATTAATTTTTGTATTAATATTTTGATCGTTGATATTATCAATAAACATAATTGTCCTCTTTATTAAATAATTTTCATATATTTTAAATTTTAGAATACTATCATATCTTTATGAAGATAAAAATACTATCATAATATAAAAGATAAATATTTTAATATTATATTAAAATAATATTTTTTTTTATTATATTATTAATGATAATTCAATTAAATTAATTTAACAGGAAATTTTTTATTTTATGCTTTTAATAAAAATTTTTAATTTTCATCAAATTATATTCAGAACTAATTATTCAGATAGGAAGATTTCATGAATTTCAGCACTATAGAAGATTCTATTTTAAAAGATAAAAAAAAATTTAATAATTTTTTATCTCGTTTTTTAAAAAATTCTCGGGTTTTAATTATTTTATTAACAGCTGCAGTTATTACTGCTGTCTCTGTTTCAATATGGATTAAATCTCCCGAGTACCAAGTTTTATATAATCATTTATCTAATGAGGATGGTGGGGCTATTATTAACGAACTAAATCAAATGAAAATTCCCTATCAATTTACTGATATTTCAGGACAAATATTAGTTCCTAAAAATAAAGTTCATGAAATTCGCTTGCATTTAGCAGAAAATAATCTTCCTAGAGGTGGAGGTGTGGGTTTTGAGTTATTAGATAAAGAAAAATTTGGAATAAGTCAATTTAATGAGGAAATAAATTATCAGCGTGCGTTGGAAGGAGAATTAGCTCGAACTATACAAAAAATTGATATTGTAAAAAGCGCTAGAATACATATAGCATTCTCGAAATCATCATTGTTTTTACAAGATAAAAAAAAATCATCAGCTTCTGTTGTTTTAGAACTCCAACCTGGTCAAATACTAAATAGAGGACAAATTCGCGCAATATTAAATGTAATTTCAAATGGTGTATCTAATCTTTCAGTAAAAAATATTACTATTGTAGATCAATCAGGAAAATTATTAAATCAGACTTCTTTAGAATATGATGGACTTAATGATTTACAAGTTAAATACTCTGAAGATATTGAATCTCGTTATACAAATAGAATAAAAAATATTTTAGAACCATTAGTAGGTATTGGTAACATTTACGCTCAAGTAACTGCACAGATAGATTTTAATGCGCGAGAAAAAACACAGGAAAAATATTCACCTAATACTAATTATAAAAATCAAGCGATAAGATCTCATCAAAAAAGTGTTCATGATCAAATAGAGAAAAACAGCATAAAAGAAGACATGCCGCATTCTTTTTTTAAAAAAAATATTGATTTTGATAAGAATATTCAAAAAAATACAGATATAAAAAAAATAAATCCTATAAAAAATGGTATAAATTTAAAAGGTGATTACAATCCTTTTAACAGTAATATTAATCATGATGATATAATAAATTATGAATTGAATCATAGCATATTGCATACTAAAATGAATGTAGGAGAAGTTAAAAGATTGTCAGCAGCAGTTATAGTTAACTTTGTTCAAGATAAAAATGGAAAATCTGTTGCTTTAACTAAACAACAAGTAAAAAATATTAAAAAATTAATACAAGAAGCAATAGGATATTCTAAATCTCGAGGAGATAGTGTTCATCTCGTCAACACATCATTTACTAAACATAATAAAAAAATACTCTTTCAAACAAACCATTTAAATAGCTTCAAATTCTCGAATTTTTTATTTATTTATGCACCATGGTTTTTTTCTGCTTTATTTCTTTTCTTTTTATTAAAAAAATACATCTGTCCTTTTTCAAAAAATAACACTTTTAAAAATATGCCGGTGATACAAGACAAAAAAAATATAGAAAAATATAATATTGCAGAGAAAAATATTACTCAAGTAGACATTCAAAACAATATGAATACAGATAAATTAATTCATAAAATTTGCAATATATCTAATCAGAATCCACGTATTGTAGCGTCGATTATTCGTCAATGGATGAGTGATAAAATATGATTTTAAATGGTACTGAAAAAAGTGCATTATTATTAATAGCAATAGGGTCTGATCAAGCAGGAGAAATATTAAAACATTTAACTCCTTTTGAAGTACAAGAACTTATTACTGCTATGGTAAACATCAAAAGAGTTTCTACTCAAAAATTAAATGAAATACTCTTGGAGTGTTATAATCTTGCCATAAAAAACAATGCTTTTAATTGTAATAATAGTGAAAAGCATCTTAATAAGATGTTAACTAAAGCATTAGGAGAAAAACAAGGGAGTTCTTTACTGCAAGAAGCATTAGAAATCCGCAATGCTAAAATATCTATTAAAGCACTTAATTACATGAAAGCTAAAAAAATAGCTTTTTTATTAGATAATGAACATCCTCAAATTGTTACTACAATACTTATATATCTAGATAAAAATCAATCAGCTCAAGTTCTTTCACTTCTTAGTGATAAAAAAAGAGCAGAAATTATCTTAAGAATTATAGATTTTCGTGGTATTGAAGAATCTAGTCTCGTAGAATTAAATAAAGTTATTAATAATTTATTAAAAAATAAAAAATTAATTTTATCAGAAAAGGGAGGTATAAAAACAGCCGCTCAGATTTTAAATTCTATGAAAATAAAGTATGAAAAAGAAACTATAAAAAAAATTAGTAAATTTAACGAACCACTAGCAGATAAAATTATTAAAGAAATGTTTTTATTTGAAAATTTAGTAGATTTAGATGATAGATATATTAAACTCGTAATTAAAAACATAGAAAAAGAGAAATTATATATTGCACTTCAAAATACTAATCTTGCTGTTAGGGAAAAATTTTTCAAAAATATGTCTGAGTCAGATTCTAATAAGTTATCTTTAAGATTGCAGAAAAAATCTTATATTTCTGATATTTCTATAAAAAATGAACAAAAATTGATTTTAATAATGATTAAAAGTATTGTTGAAAATGGAAAAATTTCATTAAAAAATTTAAGCGAGTATTATGCCTAATTCGATCTTAGAAAAAAAATGGACACGATGGTATCCAACAAAAATTTTTTTAAAAAATACGAAAAAGAATAAAAAAGTTCTGTTTTATTCTGATAGATTTATAAAAGAAGATTTTTTTATAGATTTAAAAAATCAAAAAAATTATATTATCGAAAAAAGAGAATTAGAAATAGATTTAACAAAAACAAAAGGATATGAAGCAGGTTTTAAAAAAGGACTCTTACAAGGAAAAGAAGAAGAAGTTCTATTAAAAAATAAATTAAACAGTTTATTTTTAAATTTTGAAAACGCTCTTTCTATTTTTGAAAATGCAATATGTTCTCAATTATTAAAAACAGTTTTAAAAATTTCATCTTATGTAATTGGAAAAAATATTGAGGTTGACGAATTAGTTTTGATTAATTATATAAAAAAGATTATTAATAAAGATGGTATCTTTCTAAAAAAATCACAAATTATAATCCATCCTAATAATAAAGCGTTAATTGAAGATATTTTCAAAGATTTTTTTAAAAGTTATAAATGGGTAATAGTTTGCGACAATAGTATAGATTTAAATGGTTGTCAAATTAAGTCAGAAAGTGTTGATATAAATGCTACAATAGATGCTAGGTGGCAGGAAATATGTCGTCTTATTTATTTAGAGGAATATTAATGAATTTAAGATTCGCTCAATTTTTAAAAAAATTTTCTTCTTTTGAAAGCAGAATTGAGAAGCTGTCTGATATAATTAATTATGGTCGTCTTGTGAGTATTAATGGATTAGTTGTAGAAGTTGTAGGATTAAGAATGCCTATTGGTTCAGAATGTTTTATTGAAAGAATAATAGATGGTAAAAATTTAAATATTCATGCTGAAGTGATAGGTTTTTCAGGAAAAAAAACTATATTATTATCTTTTGAAGAAATTGATGGAGTTTTTCCTGGTGCGCGTGTTTTTTCAAAATTAGGAAATGATGCAAATTCTATTATAAAAAAAATGCCGTTAAGCATAAAATTATTAGGAAGAGTATTAAATGGTCGAGGTCAACCATTAGATCAACTACCTAAAATTGATCATAAATATTACACTATTATCAAAAATTATAATATCAACCCATTAAATAGAACACCTATTACTGAAATATTAGATACTGGAATACGTGCTATTAATGGACTCTTAACTATTGGTAGAGGCCAAAAAATAGGAATTTTTTCAAGTTCAGGCATTGGTAAAAGTATTTTACTCGGTATGATGGCAAGATATACAAAAGCTGATGTTATTGTTATTGCTTTAATTGGAGAACGAGGTCGAGAAGTAAAAGATTTTATAGAAAACATATTAGGTGTTGAGGGATTATCACGATCAGTAGTAATTGCAGCTCCTGCAGATGTCTCTCCCTTGTTAAAAATACAAGCAGCATCTTATGCTGCTAATATTGCAGAATATTTTTATAAAAAAAATAAACATGTATTACTAATTATGGATTCTTTAACTCGTTACGCTATGGCACAACGAGAAATTTCATTATCTTTAGGAGAACTGCCTGTTTCTAAGGGGTATCCATCTTCTATATTTTCAAAAATTCCAAATTTAGTAGAGCGTACAGGAGTTTATAATAAAAACAAAGGTTCCATTACTTCATTTTATACCGTTCTCACTGAAGGAGAAGATGAACAGGATCCAGTATCACATCTTGCTCGTTCTATATTAGATGGACATATTATACTATCTCGTTATTATGCTGATTTAGGTCACTATCCTGCAATTGATATTGAATCTTCTATTAGTCGTGTTATGCCTAATATAATTAATTCTACTCAGAATCATCAAGCTTTGTATTTTAAAAAACTAGTTGCTTCTTATCAAAGAAATAGAGAATTAATAAATATAGGTGCGTATATTACTGGCACTGATTTAGTTTTAGATCACGCTATTAAAATTTGGCCAAAATTAGAAAAATTTTTGCAACAAGAAATATCAGAAAAAAGTGATTATTCTTTTTCTTGTCAAGAGTTAAATAAAATATTTCTTTAATATTTAAATATACTGGATGTACTATACAGATGAAATATAAAAATTTTTTATTTTCTATGTTAGAAAAAATAGAAAAAAAAAATATAGAAAAAGAAACAATCAATATTAAAAATCTTTATTCAAAAGAAAAACAGAATAGTCAACAATTGCAACTATTGATTGATTATAAAAAAGAATATTCAACAAAAATACAGAATAAAATGATATTGGGAGTTTGTATACATCAGTGGAAAAATTATAATGATTTTATTTCTATATTACAGATAATTATTAAAGATAATATAAATGAAATAGAAAAAAACAAAAAAACAATTGAAAACAGTTTGAAAAGTTGGTCCAATAGTCAAATTAAACTAAATATCTGGAAATATTTAAATGCAATAAATAAAAAAAAAATATTAAAGATAAAAAAAAAACAGGAAGAAATAATGAATGATAATTACAATCAATTGAAATTTTTAAAAAAAGGATAGTCATGATAATGTCAGAAATAATTTATAATATAACATCACAAAAAAATTCTTTTTTTCATAAAGATAATTATTTTAATATTGTTAATGAATCAGACTTATCAAATTCTGTTTTTAATAAATTAAATAAATATTTATTACAAAAAGAAATGGAATTTGATAATGTTTCTACAGAAGAAAAAAAAAATGATGAGAAAAAAAATATTGTATGTGCTAATTTTATAATCAATAATTTATTAAATATTTTCAATAAAAAAGATATAATCTTTAATTCTAAAAATTTTAATGATATTCAAAATAACAAAATACAAAAAAAAAAAATAGAGAAGAATCAAAATAATTTTTCAGACACTATTTGTTTTTTAAAAATTATAAAAAATTTTAAAAATAAGAATATTCAAGAAATATTTAAAATATTAAAAATAAAAAGATTTCCAAGTGAACTAAAAAAAAGTAACAATCAATTTAATGGTATTAATGAATTAAATAATATAGATATAAAAAAAAATTTACATTTAAAAAATTCAAACTATCAATTTTTTCAAAAAAAAACAAATACTTCTAATATTAATAAAAATAACTTAAATCTTATAAAAAATGAAAAAAAGATAATTTTTCCATCAGATATAAAAGAAAGTAGAAACACTTTATTTCCATCTAAAAATATAAATAAAATTAAGAATATAATTAGTAAAAGATCTTCATTAAAAATTTTAAACCAAAAAGAATTTTCTAAATTATATGTAGAACCTTTAATTTCACAACAGGAAAATAATTCCATTAAATGGAGAAAATTAATTAGCAATAAAATACTTTTATCAATTTCGAATAAAGATAATCAAGCAGAAATACATTTAAAACCAGCATCCTTAGGAACTATACATATTATAGTTAACATGAAAAATAATATTGCTAAATTAAAATTTTTTTCTAAATATGACGAAGTTAGAAAATTTTTAGATAGCTCTATACCTTTTTTACGTAATTCATTAATGAGAAATGGAATTAAATTAGAAAAATTCAATATTTTTGATTCTGCAACAAATAAAATAACAAAAAGCTATAAAAATCTTTTATACGAAAATATTTTTCGTTCAGATAATTCTAAAAAAAGATTGAATATATATGAAAAAAAAATAAATTTAATAAAATATAAACCGATTGATGTGTATGTTTGATAAATAATGTAAAAAATTTATTTTAAAAAAATAATCATTTTGTTCAATATATAAAATCAAGTTTTTTTCAATTTGTCTTTGAACAACTTTTACCTGTGAGGTATGCAAGTGGGGAAAAGTAATAATATAAATAGTAAAATTAAAAAATTTTATGAGAAAAAAAATAATTTAAAAGATTTTTTAAAAGAAGATGAAATGAAAACATTAGAAAAGATTAACAATTGTTTTATAGATCATTTCATAAAATTTTTTTCTAGTTTTATCAAAAATAGGGTGGAATTGATTTCATATAATACGAGTATAAGATCTTGTGATTCTAACGAAAAGATTATCAAAAATTTTAGATGTCTTAACTTAATAAAAATATTACCTTATAACAATCAATCTTTTATAATCTTTTCTTCTGATTTTTTATCTACTATTATAGACATTTTATTTGGCGGTCGAGGTAATGTTATAGATAAAACTGAAAAAATAAAAGATATTACATCTACTGAATCTTTAATTAATACAAAAATAGTTAAATTTGTAACTAGTGCTTTGTCTGAAATATATACAAAATATTTTTCATCAGAAATTAATTTTATTGATAAAAAAATATTTTTTGATTTTAAAAAATCTGATTTTGATTTTAATACAGTATTTTTAATTAATTTTTTTAATTTTAATATTAATAATATAGAAGTTTTTTTTAATATTTTAATTCCAATATCAACGTTTAAAAAAATAAATAAAAACATTTTTCTTTCAGAAAATCTTGATAATGAAAATAAATGTATAAAAAAAAATTTAAAGAATAAAATTACTTTGAATGACATAGATGATGTCGAATTAAATATTATATCGAAAATAATTGATATTTCTATTCCATACAATGCCCTTTATAATTTATCAGTAGGGGATGTATTATCAGTCAAAAACCCGAATAAAACTATAGGTTTTATAGAAGACGAAGCTATATTTTTTGGTAATTATAATAGATTTAATGAACAATCTATTGTTTTTATAGAAGAATTTATTAATAATAATTTAGAGTCTAATTAAGATAAGGAATACTCTAATGAGTAGTATACAGAAAAACTCTAATAATGAAAAACTAATCGGTTCTGAAAAAAAAACACCTGAATATCAAGAAATTAATAAAGATTTATCATCTCAAGAAGATTTGAATACAAGTGTGCTAGATAATTCTGATGATATAACAGAAAGTAAACATGTGTTACTTAATACGTTTGTTAATATTACAGTCGAACTGGGAAAATCAAAAATAAAAATAAAGGATTTTCTTAGTCTTTCAAAAGGAAGCATGTTAATTCTAGATAAAACAATAAAAGAACCATTAGATATCTTTATCAATGGTCACTTAATTGCATCTGGTGAAATTGTAGTTTCAGAAAAAAAATACGGTCTTCGTATTACTAGCATAAAAAATTCTTTAAAAACCATGAATATTTTATCTTAAATTTAAATTTTATGAAAAATAACTTATTTTTTCAGTCCATATTAAATACTTTTCAGCCGATATTGAATAGTGAAAAATTTTTTCAAATAATCAGTTCATTATCTGAAATAATATTATTAATATTATTTTTAAGCTGGATATTAAAAAAAATTTCTTTTTTTAAAATAAACAACATAATATCTTCTATGAAGATTATAGATAGGTTATCTGTTGGTCCTCAAGAATCTGTTCTTCTTATAGAAGTTGAACAATTTAGATTAGTATTAGGTGTAACAACGAAAAATATTACTCATTTATATACATTTTCATCTATTTTAAAAGATGAAACAATAAAAAAAACAGACGATGCTCTAATTAAAAAAAAATCTTTTCATAATTTTGTGAAAAAATTTTTTAAAATATCTTGGAAAAAAACAATGTTTTATCGAATTATTCCATTTTTATTTTTAATGTTACTTTGTCCAACTGTTCGTGCAGAAATACCTGGATTAACAAGTCATATTTTAGATGATGGAGGGCAAACTTGGTCTGTACCAGTACAAACATTAGTCTTTTTAACATCATTAACTTTTCTTCCAGCGTTTCTTTTAATGATGACTAGTTTTACAAGAATTATTATTGTTTTTGGTTTATTACGAAATGCGATAGGTACCCCGTATGCTCCACCAAATCAAATATTACTTGGTTTGGCACTTTTTTTAACGTTTTTTATAATGTCTCCTACATTCGATAAAGTCTATAAAGATGCTTATTTACCATTTAGCGAAGAAAAAATAAACATGGAAGATGCTATCTCAAGAGGTTCAGTTCCGTTAAAAAAGTTCATGTTAAATCAAACACGTACGTCTGATTTAGAAACGTTCTCAAAATTAGCTAATATCTCTTATTTTAAAAATAAAGACGATATACCTATGCGAATTTTATTACCATCTTTTATGACCAGCGAATTAAAAACAGCTTTTCAAATTGGATTTACTATTTTTATACCTTTTTTAATTATTGATTTAGTAGTAGCTAGTGTATTGATGGCTCTTGGCATGATGATGGTACCACCTTCAACAATTTCTTTGCCTTTCAAATTAATGTTATTTGTACTAGTAGATGGATGGCAACTATTGATTAGTTCATTAGCACAAAGTTTTAATGCATAATGACTTTATGAAATATTTTTATGTGTTATAAATAATTATAAATTAAATTTAACAAGTGGAGATGTTTATTCATGACATCCGAATATGTAATGCAACTGTTTCATAATGCTATGAAAGTAACATTGATTATTGCATCGCCATTACTGCTAGCAGCTTTAATCAGTGGTTTAATTGTGAGTGTATTACAGGCGGCTACACAAGTTAATGAACAGACTTTGTCTTTTATTCCTAAAATTATTTCTGTTTTAGGTGTAATAGTAATACTTGGACCTTGGATGTTAGGTGTTATGCTAGATTATATGCATAATTTATTTAACAATATATCATTGATTACTAAATAATGTTAACATTTAACAACTTGCAGTTAATTACTTTAATTGGTAATTTTTTTTGGCCTATGGTGCGAATTTTAGCTTTTTTTTCTGCAGCGCCTATTTTTAATGACAAACTTATAAATAGAAAAAATAAAATTGTTTTATCTGCTATAATTAGTTCATTAATATCTCCTTTTTTGCCTGAAGTTCATACAGCATTATTTTCGTATTTTGGCTTTTTATTACTTTTTCAACAAATATTAATTGGTATTGTTTTAGGTTTTACTGCGCAATTTTTATTTGTTACAGTAAATTTAGCTGGTGAAATAATAGGCTTGCAAATGGGTTTATCATTTGCAACCTTTTTTAATAGTAATATTCATATAGGCACTTCTATAATATCTCGTTTATTAAATGTTTTAACTTTATTTTTTTTTCTCATTCTTAATGCTCATCTTTATTTAATTACTATACTAATTAATAGTTTTCACAGTATTCCTATTGATGGTTATTTTTTAAATGTAAATATTTTTTTTATTTTATTGAAATTTTCTGGTTCTATTTTTTTAAATAGTATTTTATTTGTGTTACCAGTTATGATTGTTTTATTATCTCTTGGTTTTATAATGAGTTTAATGAATCGTTTATCTCCTCAGATATCTATCTTTTCTATTGGTTTTTCATTAAATTTATTAGTGGGCATATTAACATTATATTTCTTAATGCCTATTGTATTTCCTATTTTTAAAAAAATATTATCAGATTTAATGTTTTTTATAACTAGCATATTTTTATATACATAGTTTTTTTGTAAATAACTAAAAAATGATTTTTATAAATAATTATATTTCTAATTAACTTACATATTTAAAAATTTTTATAAATAAAGTATAATTTTTTAAAAAATTATACTTTAATTTTAGTTTAAAAAAAAAGTTTTTTTTAATAAAAACATGTTAATTTTTCTTATTTGATCTTTCCTTCATTATATAAAACATGTTTTCGAATTACAGGATCATATTTTTTAAATTTTAATTTATCTGGTGTGTTTCTTTTATTTTTGGTTGTAGTGTAATAATGTCCAGTGCCTGCAGATGATATCATTTTTATTTTTTCACGAGTTTTTTTGGCCATTAATTTATCTCACTTTTTTAGAATTTATTTTTTTTATTATTGTTTCAATTCCTTTTTTATCAATACAACGCATTCCATTAGCTGAAACACGTAATTTAATAAATCTTTTTTCATCAGCAATCCAAAATCGATGATATTGAATATTTATTAAAAATTTTCTTTTTGTTGCATTCATAGCATGTGAACGATTATTGCCAATCATTCTTTTTTTCCCAGTAATTTGACATATGCGTGACATGGTTTCTTCTCTTAAATTAAAATGTAATATATTTTTAATTAATAGATCTTACGAGTATTATTTTTTTTATAAGATAGAAAAAATATTTTAACATATTATAAAAAACTATAATAGTTGTTTAGTTTTTCATTATTTTAATATAATAAAATCTAGAATATTTTGAAATATAAATTAATTTTTAAAATAATATAAATTTATTATAAAATAATTTTTATATTTATAATTTAATACCAAATCAGGACAATTTTTATGAGTATATATCAGAGATGCTTATCTAAATCTTTGATTTTTTTTTCTTTTTGTTTTGTAATTTTTTTATTATTTATAGAGAGCAATGTAGGATTTAAGTATATTTTTAATTTTACTAGTTGTTTTTTTACAGGATTCAAAGTAGAAGAAATATCAGGAAATTGGCGTGATTTTACATTAAAAAATATTAAATATGATATTTCTGGAATTTCAATGACAGCTAATAGCATACATGTAATTTTAGATACTAGATCTTTATTTAAAAAACCAACTATTTTTAAAGAAATTGAAACAAAAAACTTAATTATTTCATTAAAAAGTAACGGATCTTCTAGATTATCCGAAAACAACATATCTCTAAACACTTTAAAAAAAGATATCTTTATAAAATATTCTTTAATTTTTAAAAAAATACATGCAGATAAAATTTTCTTTAAATCATATAAAGCAAATATATTTTTTTTTAATATTTTAAGTAGTGTGCAATTAAACAATAATAATATTATTATATCACCGACTTATATAGATGATATTCATTTATCATTTTCAACAGTTGATTTTAAAAAAAAACACATTTTAAATAAATTAAATTTTATACAGAAATCTAATTATCCTAAAAAAATATATAATTTTTTACAAATTTTTTTAAAAAACAATAAAAAATTTGTTGCATCAAATATAAATTTAATTTCTTTAAGATGTAATAGAATAAAATTCGTAGATTATAAAAATGATAATTTATTTCAATTACAATTAAAAGCTAAAATAAAACATAGTATTTTAAAAATAAAGAAAATAAAAATAGATTCGTCTTTTTTAAAAATCAATTCTCATGGAAAAATTATTTTTAATAATGATTATTCAATTTCATGCTTGATCAAAAATAGTATAATGATACCTAGATTTTATAATAGAATTATTAATATTTTATTTGAATCTAATTTCAATGTACATAAAAAATTTATATTTAGATTAGAATCTCAAGATCTATATAAAATAAAAATTTATGGTTCAGTACTTTTAAATAGTTTATATTATCCGTTTTTTATAAAATTGAAGAGTCAGAATTTAGCTTGGTCGATTAAAAAAAATTATGTATTAAAATTAAATAGTTCTACTGGAATTTTAAAAGGGAAAATAAATAATTATTTTTTATCTTTAAAAAATATTATCACTCTACAAAATTTACCTTCAATTTTTATGAGTATCAAAGGAAAAGGTAATCTACAGAATATATTTTTAAAAAAAATTAAATTTTTTCGAATTAAAAAAACAAAATTTTGTAAAAAAACAATCAATTTGAAAGATAATATTGAATATAATCAATATATATTAAAATTAATGGGTAAAATGAATATAGTAGGAAAATCTAATAATAATACATATAGTCTGTGCATTCCTAAAATAAATTTAGATGGTAATATAATGAAAAAAAAATTATCTATATTAGGTTCTATATACTACAAAAAATTAAATTATATAGAAACTACTGGAATAAATTTTTTTCTAGGAAATAACAAAGTATTTTTAAAGGGTTTATTAGGTAAAAAGTATAAGGTTTATTCGGCTATTTATGCTGATAATTTAGATTATTTTTTACCTAGTTTAAAAGGTAAAATTAAAGCAAAAATAAATGTTTGGGGAGATGATATGTTTTCTCATATAACAAGTAAAATTCTAGCTAGTAATTTAAATTGGAATAACATACTTTTTAAAAGTATTAAAATACTTACAAAAATGAATATTAATCATGTATTTTTAGGAAAAACATTAATAGATGCAAAAAAAATACATGTCTATAATTTTAATATTGATACTTTACATATTCAAACTCATTGTAACAATAATAAACAGAAATTTTCTTTATTATTAAAAAGTAATGCATTATATATAAATTTAATAATAAATGGTTTTTTTAATAAAAAAACAGGAGATTGGCATGGTTTTTTTGATAAAATAAATATTAAAACTTTTTGGGGACAATTAACTGCAAAAAAAAATAATTTAATTGATTACTATGATTCTAATAATAATGTTAATTTTTTCAAACAAAATAATATTAAAATAAGAGATTCTTTTTTATCTTTTTTATATGATTTAAAAATGTCTTTTTTTAATATGTTCAATCAATCACTGATAAGTTTTAAAAGTAAAGTATCAGTTAATGCGAAATTTAAATGGATATTAGGAGAAAAAATTTCTGATGGGAAAATATTTTTAACAGGTAAAAATATTATATTAGAAAAGAATATAAAAAAAAGAATCTTTATTGAAAATATAGATTATTTTAATATATCTACTAATTTGGTAAAAGACAATTTTAAAAGTAAGTGGATAGTAAAAAAGACAAAAAATTCATTAAAAAATAAAAGTATTGTTGGATATTTAAATATTATAGATATTTATCACAAAAAAAAAATAAAAGGTAGATTTACTATTTATAATTTTCCTTTTTCTTTTATAAATTCTTTTAGCACAAATTTTAAAAAAGTTAATGGTATGTTTCAAAGCAAAATAAAATTATTTGGAACTTTATATCAGCCTCAAATATCGGCTGATATTAGTTTTAAAAATATTTTTATCAGAAGTAAGAACATATTAAAGTATATAACTTTATTTTTTCCTTATTTTTCAGGAAAAATAGATTTTATAAGAATTAATCAAGAAATTATCATGAAAAAAGGAAATTTATTATTTAAATTAAATCCATTTTTAAAAAATTCTAATAATATAGAATGGAATCTTATTTTTAATAGTAAAAATATATTAGTATCAATTTTTCCAAAAATAAAAGTACAGTTTTCTTCTCAATTAAATTTACACTATTTACTTTCAAAATATGATTTAGTTGGATATATCAAGTTTTTTTGGTTTTGTTTTAAAATTAACGAAAAAGATTTTATTTTTTAATTTTATTACAAAAACATACTGCTTATTTTAAAATATATTATTTTGATTTTTTAGCACGATTATATGCATTATTAATTTCTAATTTTGCATCTTGACAATTTCCCCATCCAATAATTTTTACCCATTTTTCTTTTTCTAGTTTTTTATAGTATTGAAAAAAATGAGAAATCTGTTTTTTTAATAATTCTGATATATCTGATATATTATTTATATTTTTATATTCCTGACAAACTTTACTTTTTGGTACTGCTATAATTTTATTATCATCACCTGATTCATCATGCATTTTTAACATACCAATAGGTTTGCAGTGGATAACACAGTTAGATTGTATTGGATAATGAGAAGGAACTAAAACATCTAAGGGATCACCATCTAAAGATAAAGTTTGATTGATATATCCATAGTTGCAAGGATAAAACATTGGAGTAGGCATAAAACGATCTACAAAAAGCATACCTGATTTTTTATCTATTTCATACTTAATAGGAGATGAATTTGATGATATTTCTATGATAACGTATATATCATTTGGTATATCATCACCAGCGATAATTTTATTTAAATTCATTTTTTTTCCTTAAAAATAATTTATAACTACTTTAGTATATTTGTAAGATAAGCAAATAAAGATACAATAATCGATAAATTTTAACATTGAAGAATAATTATATCTATATTTTATATATAGTAATTGATTTTAATTTTAAGTGTTTTTCAATATAATGTTTACATATAAAAAAACATGTTTGTAAGGGTTTATATATATGCAATTAATTAGAGAAATAGAAAAAGAAGAATTATTTCTTTTCAACACAGCAAAAGAAACTCTAGAACTATCTAAAAGAAAAAACACTTCTATTGAAGTATCTATAAAAAAAACAATAGGGATAAGTGTTAATATAAGAAATGGTATTATTGAAAATATAGAATTTAATAATGATAGTGTATTATTTATAACCGTGTATAACAAGTTTTCCAAAGGATGTGTTTCATCTAAAGATTTTAGTACCAATAGTATAAAAAATATGTTAGAAACAGCTATTAATATTTCAAAATATTCTTCTTCTGATTTTTTTTCAGGTTTACCAGATATAAAACTTTTATGTCTTCATTCTGTAGAACTTGATTTATTTCATCCATGGGAATTTAATATAGAACATGCGATTAATCTTTCTATTTTATCCGAAAAAGAAGCTTTTGATTTTGATAAAAGAATTGTTAATAGTGAAGGTAGTTTTTTTAATAGTCATGTGACTATAAATGTTTTCGGGAACAGTCTGGGTATGCTAGAAACATATAAATCCACTCGTTATTCGACATATAATTGTATGATCGCTCAAGATAAAAATTCTATGCAGAGAGATTTTGATTATTCTATTTCAAGAAAAATAGATGATTTAGAAAAACCAGAGATATTAGGTCAAAGTTCTGCTAGACGAGCTATATCTAGGCTAGGTTCTCGAAAAATACAAACCATGAAGTCTCCGGTGATTTTTTCATCAGAAATATCTCACATGTTTTTTTCACATCTTGTTCATGCTATCAGTGGTGATAATGTTTATCAAAAATCTACATTTTTAATTAATGATTTAAAATCAAAAATTTTTCCTGATTGGCTAAACATTGAAGAAAATCCTCATTTAAGACAAGGTTTAGGTAGCAAACCTTTTGATAACGAAGGTGTATTCACAGAAAATAAATATATCATTCAAAATGGAATATTACAAACTTGGTTATTAAATACGTATAATGCTCGCAAACTTAGATTGGAAAGTACAGGTAATTGTGGGGGAATTTATAATTGGTTAGTTTCAAATAGTAATATATCTTTTGAAGAACTTTTACAAAAAGTAGATCAAGGCATATTAATAACGGAACTAATGGGACAGGGTGTAGATATAATTAGTGGTAATTATTCACGTGGAGCAGTAGGTTTTTGGATTGAAAAAGGAAAGATTTCTTATCCTATTAATGAAATTACTATATCTGGAAATTTAAGAAATATGTGGAATAATATTGTTAGTATTAGTACTGATATTGATAAACGTAATAATATTCAATGTGGTTCAGTATTATTATCTGAGATGCAAATTTCTGGAAATTAGATTTTTTTAATATTTTTAATCTTTAACTAAAGGTAATAAATTTATTACCTTTATATAAAGAATATTTTTATAGATTAGTGAAGTTGACCTATAAGCCGGGTTCTGTTTTAACAGTCATTCATCTAGATTAGTAATCACTTACTAATTCAAGCAGCCTACCCAGGTTTATAAAGTACGAGCA
The DNA here is from genome assembly GCF_000225445.1 of Buchnera aphidicola str. Ak (Acyrthosiphon kondoi). Taxonomy (NCBI): domain Bacteria; kingdom Pseudomonadati; phylum Pseudomonadota; class Gammaproteobacteria; order Enterobacterales; family Erwiniaceae; genus Buchnera; species Buchnera aphidicola. The sequence continues at coordinate 93,126 of NC_017256.1, forward strand.
ATACGAATTTTTACCCTATATTTGGCTTTGCTCCGGGTGGAGTTTACCATGCCATGAATTGTTACCAATTATGCGGTGTGCTCTTACCACACCTTTTCACCCTGGCCATATTTTTTTACATAAAAAATAGGTGGTTTTTTTTCTGTTGCACTAGTCATAAGCTTGCGCTTTCCAGATGTTATCTGGCACCCTGCTCTATGGAGCCCGGACTTTCCTCTTTTTAATTTTCAAAAAATAAACAGCGACTGTTTGGTCAACTTCAAAATTAAATCTTACATTATTTAAAGAATTTTGTCACTTTTCTTTTTTATTGCATATTCATATAAAGCATTTTTATTAATATTATGTATTTGAGAAGTAATTAAAACCGATGTTTTTAATGAAAGAAATTTTCTTAATGTCAAAAATGTATCCAATATTTTTTTTGACAAGTTATCTTTTTTTAATTTTTTAAAACCATCAATGATAATTACCATTTCTCCTTTGTAACGATACTTGTCTGCTTTAAGCCATTGTAGTATTAAAGATGCTTGAGCTCCATAAATAGATTCCCATTTTTTTGTAATTTCTCTAGCGATAACTATATGTCTATTTTCATCTATTTGTTCTATTATATCTTTTATACTTTCAAGTATCCTGTATTTTGTTTCATAAAAAATTATTGTTCGTGTTTCTTCTTTTAAAGAAGAAAGCAAGTCACATCTTATTTTTTTTTTAGAAGGTAAAAAACCTTCATAGCAAAAACGATTATTTATAATTCCAGAAGCACTTAATGCTGTAATAGCAGCACATGGCCCTGGAAGAGGAATTACTTTTATATTAGAAATATGACATTTTTTTATTAAAATATTACCAGGATCGTTAATAATTGGAGTTCCTGCGTTACAAACTAAAGCAATTTTTTTTCCTTTTTTTAATTCTTCAATTAAATTATCACTTTGTTTTTTTTCATTATCTTTATTCATTAATATTAAATGGTTTTTAATATTAAAATGTTGAAGTAAAATATTAGTATGTCTAATATTTTCCACAGCAATCATATGAACATCTTTTAATATTTCCAATGCTCTATAAGTTATATCTGATAAATTACCGATAGGAGTTGGTACAATATAAAGAATACCAATATAAAATTCATTCATTTTTTTATCCATAAAATCCTGTTATATATGTGATAATAATTAAAAATTAATTTGAATATTTATTTTTTATTACTTATTTTAATTTAATATATGACTCTTGTGTAAAAGTATAAGGATTAAAAGTGAGACGAGTAGTTATAACAGGTGTTGGTATTGTTTCAAGTATTGGTAACAATAAAAAAGAAGTATTACATTCTTTATATAATGGAACTTCTGGAATTGTTTTTTCAGAAGAAATGAATAAATTAGGCATGCGTAGTAAAATTTGGGGTAATATTAAATCAGAAAGTATAAATAGGATAACACAGAAATCATCCCGATTTATGAATAATGCTTCTAGATATTCTTTTTTAGCCATGACAGAAGCTATTAAAGATGCAAAAATAGAAGATAAAAAGTATCAAAAAAATCCTCGTGTTGGATTGATTGCTGGATCAGGATGTAGTTTTTCAAAAGATAATATGCTTCCTCCTATCAAAAATACACGAATTTCAAATTATATTAGTCCTTATCTTGCAGTAAAAAATATGCCTTCTGTAATATCAGCTTGTTTATCAACTTTATTTAAAATTCAAGGAATCACTTACTCTATAAGCTCAGCTTGTGCTACTTCTGCTCATTGTATCGGACATGCATTCGAATTGATTCAATTTGGTAGACAAGATCTGATTTTTGCGGGTGGTGGTGAAGAAATGAATTTAGAATTAGTTAGTCAATTTGATGCAATGAAAGTTCTTTCTAGTAATTTTAATAATAATCCTGCAAAAGCATCGCGTGTGTATGATATAAATCGTGACGGTTTTGTTATTTCAGGTGGAGCAGGTATTATAGTTATTGAAGAATTAAATTCTGCTTTATCTCGTTCTGCTCGTATTTACGCTGAAATTATTGGGTACGCTGCAACATCAGATGGTTCAAAAATGGTTTCACCTTCAGGAGATGGAGCAGTTCGTTGTATGAATTTAGCAAGAAAGGATAAAAGCATACCTATTGATTATCTTAATGTACATGGAACTTCTACAAGAATTGGTGATTTAATAGAGTTAAAAGCTATTAAAAAAGTCTTCTTTAATGAAAAAAAACCAATGATTTCAGCAACAAAATCGATGACAGGTCATTCATTAGGAGCCTCAGGAGTACATGAAATGATTTATACATTATTAATGTTAAAATATAATTTTATAGCTCCTTCAATTAATATTAAAGTATTAGAATCCTACGCAAAAGACATGAATATTATTCAGCAAATTAAAAAAGTAAAAATTCATACAGCTATGTCTAACAGTTTTGGTTTTGGTGGTACTAATGCTTCATTAATAATAAAAAAATATTAATATATTATATTGCATATAATATAAGTATTTATATATATTGAAAATATTTTTATGTTTTTTTAAAGCTCTTTCGATATTAGAAAATATATATTTTTTTATGTGTATCCAAATAGTAGTATTTAGAAAAATCATTTCAGTATTTTTAATATTAAAATAATTTTTTATTGTTAATATGTAATCTTTAAGTAGTCTTTAACGAAAAATATATAAATTGTTTCTTATTTATATAGTTCTAATTCAAATTTTTGATATTTTTAAAAAAGAGAGATCAAATATGAATCAATTAGATGCTTTAAAAAAATTCTCAACTATTGTTGCAGATACTGGTGATATAGAATCTATTTGTAAGTATAAACCAGAAGACGCAACGACTAATCCATCTTTGATACTTCAAGCAGTAAATTTAAATGTCAATCAATTTTTGATTGATCAAGCTGTAGAATATGCAAAAAAAAAAGGAGGTTTATATAAAGATCAAATAATTAATGCAAGTGATAAAATATTAGTTGATCTTGGAGTGGAAATTTTAAAAAAAATACCTGGTTACATTTCTAGTGAAGTTGATGCTCGTTTATCTTTTAGCACAGAAAAATGTATTTTAAAAGCAAAAAAAATAATTGATTTATACGAAGAAAAAGGAATTTCTAGAAATAGAGTTCTAATCAAATTAGCAGCTACATGGGAGTGCATAAAAGCAGCAGAAGAACTTAAAAAAGATAATATTCATTGTAATTTAACTCTTGTTTTTTCTTTTTCTCAAGCGCGTGCTTGTGCAGAATCAGGTGTTTTTTTAATATCTCCTTTTGTAGGACGTATTTATGATTGGTATGTTTCTCAAAATTTGTTATCTAAGTCTTTTTCTGGAAAAGATCCTGGTGTGATATCTGTCTGTAAAATATACGAATATTATAAAAAACATAATTATAAAACTATTATTATGGGAGCTAGTTTTCGTAATATTGAACAAATATTACATTTGTCTGGATGTGACCGTTTAACTATTTCGCCTGTTTTATTAAAAGAACTTGAATCTAATACTAGAACTATTACAAGACAACTGAATCCTCCTGGTGTTTTTTCAGTTCCTCCAGTGGCGCTTTCTGAAGAAGAATTTCGATGGGAGCATAATCAAGATGCTATGGCAGTCCAAAAGTTATCTGAAGGTATACGGAATTTTGGAAAAGATCAGTTATCTTTAGAAGAAATACTTTCTAAAAAAATATAAATAATTTTACAAGATAAAAAATTCACTTACAGAATTTTAATCTAAAGGAAAATATATGTGTTCACGTAGAGAATTGGCTAATGCAATTCGAATGTTAAGTATAGATGCTGTACAAAATGCACAATCAGGACATCCTGGTATGCCGATGGGAATGGCAGATATCGCTGAAGTTTTATGGAGAGATTTTTTAAAGCATAGTCCAAAAAATCCTAATTGGAATAATCGTGATCGTTTTATACTATCTAATGGACATGGTTCTATGTTGTTATATAGTTTATTACATCTTACAGGATATAATTTATCGATAGAAGAACTGAAAAATTTTAGAAGAATTAATTCAAAAACTCCAGGACATCCTGAAACAGGTGAAACACCTGGTGTAGAAATTACCACTGGTCCATTGGGACAAGGATTAGCAAATGCTGTTGGTATGGCGATTGCAGAAAGAACTTTAAGTTCTTATTTTAATCGTCCAGAATACGATATAGTTGATCATTATACTTGGGTGTTTGTGGGTGATGGTTGTTTAATGGAAGGTATTTCTCATGAAGTTTGTTCTTTAGCTGGTACTTTAAATCTTGGTAAGTTGATTGTTTTTTATGATAAGAATGGCATTTCAATAGATGGAAAAATATCTAACTGGTTTACTGATGATACAGCAAAACGTTTTGAATCTTATAATTGGCATGTAGTAGATAACGTTAATGGTCATGATTCAAAATCTATAACAAAAAGTATAAAAGAAGCAAAGTTAATATTAGATAAACCTTCAATTATCATTTGTAACACTATCATTGGTTTTGGTTCTCCTAATAAATCAGGAACAGCTGAATCACATGGAGCGCCTCTTGGTGAAATGGAAATTGCTTTAACTAGAAAAGAATTGTGCTGGAATTACCCTCCTTTCCAAATACCTGAAAAAATTTATGAAAAATGGAATTTTATAGAAAAAGGTTTAGAATTTGAACAAAAATGGAATGAAAAATTTTCTTTATATCAATCTAAATATCCTGATTTATTCATTGAATATTCAAGACGAATAAATAAAGAATTACCTTTAAATTGGAACGAAGTCACTAAGAATTATATTCATTTTTTACAAAGCAATAAACAGAATATTGCAAGTCGTAAAGCTTCACAAAATACGTTAGAAAATTATGCTAAAATTTTACCTGAGTTAATAGGTGGTTCAGCAGATTTATCACCTAGTAATTTAACTATGTGGTCTGGTTGCAACTCTATTACAGATAACTTCTCTGGAAATTATATTCATTATGGAGTTCGTGAATTTGGGATGACAGCTATTGCGAATGGTATATCTCATCATGGAGGTTTCATTCCTTATACTGCTACATTTTTAATGTTTGTTGAATATGCACGTAATGCAGTTCGTATGGCTGCTTTAATGAATACTAAACATATTTTTATATACACACATGATTCTATTGGATTAGGTGAAGATGGTCCTACACATCAGCCAATAGAACAATTAGCTAGTTTGAGAATGACACCTAATATAGATGTATGGAGACCCAGTGATCAAGTAGAAACAGCAGTAGCTTGGAAAAAAGCTATTGAAAAAAAATCAGGACCCACAGCATTAATTTTATCACGTCAAAATCTTAATCAATTTCAGAGAAATTCTAAACAATTAGATAGTATTTCTTATGGGGCATATATATTATATGATTCAGAAAAACTACTTGATGTTATTTTTATCTCAACTGGTTCAGAACTAAATATCACTTTAATGGCCGCAAAAAAACTTGTTGCTTTAGGATATTCTGTACGTGTAGTATCTATGCCTTGTACTAATGTTTTTGATAGGCAAGATGCGGCTTATAAAGAGTTTATATTACCATCTTATGTAATTAAAAGAATTGCAATCGAAGCAAGTATAGAAGATTTTTGGTATAAATATGTAGGTATTGATGGTTTAGTTATTGGAATGAAAACATTTGGTGAATCTGCTTCTGCAGAAGATTTATTTCAAAAATTTGGTTTTACTATAGAAAATATAGTTAATAAATCAATTATTCTATTAAAGTCTTAATTTTATTTAAAATTTTTTAAATAGTTATGGGGCTTAAACTATAGCCCCATTTCTTTATAAAAAAATAATATTTATTAATATATAAATGTCAAATTAGGGAAAAATATGATTTGCTCAGTCACAAAATTAGCGCAAAAGCTAATTTCTATTCCATCTATTAGTCCAAAAGATTTAGGTTGTCAAGATATTATTATAAAACGTTTATACGCAATAGGATTTAAAGTTAAAGTAATCAATGTTAATGACACCAAAAATTTCTGGGCTTTTAGAGGTCTCGGAAAGACATTGACATTTGCTGGACATACAGATGTAGTTTCACCGGGTCAAGATAAATATTGGCAATCTGATCCTTTTGAACCAGTAATTCGAAATGGATTTTTATTTGGTCGAGGATCTTCAGATATGAAAGGTGCTTTAGCAGCTATGATTGTTGCTTCTGAAAGGTTTGTAAAGAAATTTCCAAATCATAAAGGACGTTTATCTTTTCTTATTACTTCGGATGAAGAGTCGAGTGCTGTGAATGGTACAATTAAAGTAGTAGAATATTTAATATCTAAAAATGATGTAATTGACTATTGTTTAGTAGGAGAACCTTCTAGTACTTCTAAAGTTGGTGATGTTATAAAAAATGGTCGACGTGGTTCAATTACGGCTGATTTAACTATCCATGGAGTGCAAGGACATATTGCTTATCCTGATTTAGCAGATAATCCAATACATAAAGGATTGCCTATTATTTTAGAAATATTATCTATAAAATTTGATAATGGAAACGATTTTTTTTCACCTACTAGCATAAATATTGCAAATATTCATGCAGGAAATGGAACTAATAATATTATTCCAGGATCTTTATTTGTTCAGTTTAATGTTCGATTTAGCACAGAAGTTTCTGAGATAGAAATTAAATCTCGAATAGTTAGTATACTAGATAAGTATAACATTAATTATTCTATAACATGGTTTTTATCAGGGAAACCATTTCTTACTAAAAAGGGTTTATTGATAGATACTGTAATGCAATCTATTTTTTATTTTAATAAAAAAGAGCCTATTTTATCTACTTCTGGTGGTACTTCTGATGGTCGATTTATTTCTTTAATGGGTTCAGAAGTAGTAGAATTAGGATTAATTAATAGTACAATTCATAAAGTTAATGAGTGTGTAAAAATATCTGATTTACAACTATTAAGTTATATGTACGAAGATATTATGAAGAAGTTATTAACATAATTTTAAAGAAATCTTTTTATGTTATAAATGATGCAGAATCTCATAGAGATAATCTGCACCAATTAGTATGAATCAATACTTAATTTAAAAATATCTTTTTAAATGTTACTATAATTATTTTAAAAGATTATATATTTTATATGGGAGGAAAGATATTACGATTTTCTTTTTCTAAATCTTTTTCTGTATAAGGAATATTATATTCTTCTTTTTTGTTAGGGAGATTAATCCCTTCTGGAATAATTAATTTTTTAAATTGATTTTTTATTTCATTACAATCATGATATTTGTTAAAATCTTTTAATGTGCAAGATGTTATTAAAAATATATTTAATATTTGAAAGATTATTACTATTTTTAAAAATTTTCTATAATTTTTTAAGATTAGCATATTTAATTGCTTTTTCAATTTTTAAACGTGTGGTATCTAAAATAGGAGTCATTGGCAAACGTAGTGTATCACTTTTTATCAATCCCATTTTTTTAGCTAACCATTTTATAGGAATAGGATTAGGCTCTATAAAAAGTGCTTCATGTAATAACGCTAAACGTTTGTTTATAGATCTTGCACTGATAAAATCTCCTTTTAACGCGTAGGAACAAATTTGTGTCATTTCTCCTGCAGCAACATTAGCTGTAACTGATATTACACCTTGACCACCTAATTGCATAAAATCTAAAGCTGTTACGTCATCTCCGCTAATTAATAAAAAATCATCTTCAACTAATTCTTTTATTTTATTGATTCTTGATAAATCTCCAGTAGCTTCTTTTATGCCTATAATATTTTTTAATTGAGCTAATTTAGCGACTGTTTCTGGAAGTAAATCACATCCTGTACGACTAGGAACATTATATAAAATTTGTGGTAATTCGGTATTTTCTGCAATTGCTTTAAAATGTTGATATAATCCTTCCTGAGTAGGTCTATTATAATATGGTGTAACAGTTAAACAACCTGCAATACCAGATTTTTCAAATCTTTTTGTTAAAGATATAGCTTCTGTTGTAGCATTTGCTCCTGTTCCTGCAATAATTGGAATACGTTTATTAGCCAATTCTAAAGTAAGCATAACAACATTTATATGTTCTTCTTGACTAAGTGTTGCGGATTCTCCAGTAGTACCAATAGACACAATGGCTTTAGTTTTATTGAAAACATGATAATTGATTAACTTTTCTAAGCTAGAACGACAAATCTGACCTTTTTTATCCATAGGTGTAATTAGTGCAACAATACTTCCTTTGAACATTAGTTGTCCTCCTCCATAAAAAATATTTTATGGGATGTTTGACATATTTTAAAACAAAGTATATAGAAATTATAAATATAATATTTAGAAAAATATAATTTTATTCTAGAGTTAAAAATTTAAGACCATATATCCTGTATCAAAAAGTATTAATTGTGCATAAATAAAATTTTTTTACATATTAATTTATTTCTAATACTTATATTTTTCATTTGTTAAGTACATATTTTTTATTTTTTTAAAGTCAAAAAAAATGATATTTGAAATTACTACAGAGAATTGATTTTATCTAATCAGATTAGAAAATTAGTAGATTTAATCAATTTTTTTTATCATAAAAAATCACTTTATTTTTATTTTAAATCTATAACTTTGGGTTGCATGATACAAGATTTTAATATACTAGACAACAATAGATTTTTTTTTAAATATAAAAATATAAAATTCTAAAGAGTTAATCCTTATGTTATTAAAAAATTATTGTTTCTGAAGAAGAAATGTGTAGTTTTAATATTTTTATAAAAATAAAATAAAAATTTATTAAAATAAATACATAACTATACTTATTTATAAAAACATTAATAATATTTAATTTGGATTAAGCTACTAAATAAAAAGCAATTCAGTAGCATTAATATATTTTAAAAAATTATCCTTTACTACATTGTGCACGAAATCTTAATAAATGATCCATTAAAACAATTGCCACCATGGCTTCAGTTATTGGAACAGCACGTAATCCTACACATGGGTCATGTCGACCTTTAGTAATAATTTGAGTTTTTTCGTTTTTTTTATTAATCGTGTTTCCTATTTTACGGATGCTTGATGTAGGTTTAAATGCAGCTTTTAATATAATTTTTTCACCATTACTAATACCACCTAAAATACCACCTGCATTATTAGTTAAAAATCCTTCTGGTGTAATTTCATCACGATGTTGACTTCCTTTTTGACTTACTACTAAAAATCCATCTCCAATTTCTATTCCTTTTACAGCATTGATGCTCATTAAGGCATGTGCTAAATCAGCATCAAGACGGTCAAAAACTGGTTCTCCAAGTCCTATAGGAACATTTTCAGCAATAATAGTTATTTCGGCTCCAATGGAATCACCTATTTTTTTTAAATATTTAATTAAATTTTCAAGCTCTAAAATTTTTTCAACATCAGAACAAAAGAAAGGATTTTTTTCTACTTCCTGCCAAGACTTAAAAGAACATTGAATGTTTCCCATTTTTGATAGGTATGCTCGTATAGTAATCCCGTATTTATTTTTAAGGTATTTTTTTGCGATGGCACCAGCTGCCACTCGCATAGTTGTTTCTCGAGCAGAAGATCTTCCTCCACCACGATAATCTCTTATTCCATATTTTTTTTCATAAGTATAATCAGCATGTCCCGGTCGGAATAAATTTTTTATATCATTATAATCTTTAGAGCGTTGATCACTATTATAAATAATTAAACCAATACTAGCACCTGTTGTATAACCATTAAATGTACCAGAAAGTATATGAATTTTATCTGGTTCACAGCGAGGAGTTGTATAACGAGAAGTACCTGGTCGTCTACGATTTAAATCATGTTGTAAATCTTCGACAGATAATTCAAGACCTGGTGGAGTTCCATCAACTATACAGCCTAATGCTTCTCCGTGTGATTCACCAAAAGTAGTTACACAAAATATTTTTCCAATTGTATTTCCAGACATTTTATTCTTCTATAAGTCATTGAAATGAAATAGTATAACTATACAGAATAAATAAAAAAATAATTTTTTTATTTAGAATATAAAAATTTTTTTATTAAAAATATGAATTAGTTAAAAATAGATTATTTATTATATACTTTGCTAATAATATTTTTTATTTGTTGTTTTTACAAAAACTAAATTATATAATTAATAAAAAATATGTAAATAATCGTAAAAATTTTAAATAATTCATGTATATAAAATATTTCAATTGATTAATATTATTGGTAATAAATAATTATGAATAAAAATAGCCGACATACTATTGATTCGAATGTTTTATTTCGTCAATGGTTAAATGGTACTCGTGAGATAGTACAAGATACTATTTTTCATTCTCGAGTTCATAAAAAAAATAATACTAATATAGTATCTCAGCGCACAGTTTTTGAACAAAATGCTCATAGTCATTATTTTTCTTGCAGAAATAAAAAAGATTTATTTAAAGATAATCCCGTATCTTATGTTCGTCATCAAAGTTTACTTAATATCTTAAAAAATCTACAAAAAGGAAGATATGATCCAGATATTTTTCTTGATTTACATGGATTAACACAATATCAAGCGCAGCAAGCACTAGGTGAATTAATTACAACATGTCAAAAAGAAAATTTTTTTTGCGCTCATATCATGCATGGTTATGGTAAACATATTTTAAAAAAACAAACACCTTTTTGGTTATCTCAGCATCCAGATGTCATAGCTTTTCATGAAGCTCCTAAATTTTTTGGAAGCGATGCTGCTATCATAGTTATCATTGAAATTAATTCTTCAAGGAAAAAAAATATAAATGCTATTAATGAGTAAACTAGATAATTTTTATATTAAACAGATAAAAATAATTTTTTTTTAAAAAAAAACTGTACGTTTATTATTTAAAATCAATTCTTAATTATTTTAAATTGTATTAAATGTATTTTTTAATATAAATAAAAAATATTTTTAAAATTAAATTAAAATAGCATTATTCATCTTTTTAAATTTAAAAAGTATATTTATGAAACTTTTATAAAACTAAACCATTATCAATAATTTTTATTTATTATACTTAAATATTACGATAGCATTATTTTTATTATTAAAGTTATTTAATAATTTTATTTTATTAGTATGATATTATAAAAAAATCTTTTAAAAACCCTTATTTTTTGGGTTTTTTTATTTTAAAAACAGTAAAAGTATATATTTTTTTTATTTAATACAAAGAATTTTAAGGGATTTTAAATATGTTTGATAATAATCGTGTACGTATAGCGATGCAAAAAACTGGTCGTTTAAGCAATGATTCTATAAAACTATTGACCTGCTGTGGGATTAAAATTAATTTAAAACAACAAAAATTGATAGCATTTGCTGAAAATATGCCTATTGATGTCATGTTAGTGCGTGATGATGATATTCCTGGATTGGTAATGGATGGTGTAGTAGATTTAGGAATAGTTGGAGAAAATGTACTCGAAGAAGAGTCGTTAAAGCGAATTTCACAAAAATTAGAATATTCTTATGTTACTTTAAGACGACTTGATTTTGGGGTATGCAGGTTATCTTTAGCATTGCCAGTAAACACTGTATACTCAGATATAACATGTTTAAAAAATATTAGAATAGCAACATCATATCCGCATTTGTTAAAAAAATATTTAGATAAAAAAAATATTTCTTTTAAATCATGTATGTTAAATGGATCAGTAGAAGTTGCACCTAGAGCTGGTTTAGCAGATGCTATCTGTGACTTAGTTTCCACAGGAGCGACATTAGAAGCTAATGGTTTGCGTGAAGTACAAGTAGTTTACCATTCTCATGCATGTATTATTTGTAAAGTTGGAAAGATTAATTCTATAAAAAAAGAAGTTATTAATAAATTAATGACTCGTATTAAAGGTGTAATTAAAGCTCGTGAATCTAAATACATCATGTTGCATGCGCCTATAAAAAAATTAGAAAAAGTAATATCTTTACTCCATGGAGCAGAAAGACCAACTATTCTAAAACTAGCTGGAGATGATAATCGAGTAGCGATGCATATGGTGAGTAGTGAAACATTATTTTGGGAAACAATGGAAAAATTAAAATCATTGGGAGCTAGTTCAATTTTAGTTTTGCCAATTGAAAAAATGATGGAGTAAAATCTATAATGAAATATTTTAAAAATATGATTTATTGGGACAAAATCAATTCTACTGAACAAAAAAAAATAATATCAAGACCTTTTTTAAAAAACAATAATTTTATTAAAAAAATTGTCACAGAAATTATAGAAAATGTAAAAAATTTAGGTGATGAAGCGCTAAAAAAATATACTATATTATTTGATAAATATGATTTAAATGTATTTCAAATTCCTAAAAAGCAAATTTTTTCATCCTCATCTTTCTTAAATAAAGATTTAAAAAATTCAATTGAAATTGCAAAAAAAAATATTACACTTTTCCATGAAGCTCAAATTTCATCAACAATAGATATTGAAACAGAAATTGGAGTTCGTTGCCAGCAAATTAATTTGCCTTTGAATCGCATAGGAATTTACATTCCTGGTGGAACAGCACCTCTATTTTCTACTGTATTAATGTTAGCAATACCTGCTAAAATTGCTGGTTGTAAAGAAATTGTTCTTTGTTCTCCTCCTCCAGTTAGCAATGAAATTCTTTATACAGCTCATGTTTGTGGAATTGATAATATTTTTCAAGTTGGAGGAGCTCAAGCTATAGCAGCTCTTTCCTTCGGTACAGAAACTATTCCTAAAGTAGATAAGATTTTTGGTCCTGGTAATGCTTATGTTACAGAAGCGAAATTACAAGTTAGTTCTAGTTTTAATGGAACGGCAATAGACATGTTAGCAGGACCTTCAGAATTGTTGATTATTGCAGATGATACTGCTAATCCAGATTTTATAGCTGCTGATCTATTATCACAAGCTGAACATGGAATGTCTTCTCAAGTGATTTTATTAACACCGTATATTGAACTAGCACAAAAAGTAATTTTTTCACTTAATATACAATTAAATAAGTTATCTAGATTATCAGAAATGTTAACGGCATTAAAAAATAGTACAATCATTATTACTAAAAATTTATCAGAGTGCATTAAAATATCTAATATGTATGCACCTGAACATTTAATTATTCAAACAAAATCGCCCAGGGAAGTACTTAATTATATCTCGAATGCTAGTTCTATTTTTTTAGGTCTATGGTCGCCTGAATCTGCAGGTGATTATGCATCTGGAACAAATCATGTTTTACCGACATACGGAAAATCTATTGCCAATTCTTCTTTAGGATTAGCTGATTTTCAAAAACGTATATTGGTTCAAGAATTAACAACTCAAGGATTGATTACATTATCTAATACCCTTGAAATTTTATCTTCTGCAGAAAAACTTGAAGCACATAAGAATGCTGTAAGAATTCGAGTAGATTTTTTAAAGGAGAAAATATGATAGATAATATTATAAAATTAGCTAGAAATAATATAAAAAACTTAATACCTTATCAATCAGCAAGACGTATTGGAGGTGAAAATGGCAATTTATTATTAAATGCTAATGAATCACCCGTATCTGTTTTATTCAAATCAAAAAAAAAAATATTTAATCGTTATCCAGAATGTCAACCAAATAATTTAATATCTTCTTATGCGAATTATGTTGGTTTGCTTTGTAATCAAGTCTTAGTTACAAGAGGTGCTGATGAAGGGATTGAATTATTGATTAAAGCTTTTTGTGAACCGGGAAAGGATGCAATTATTTATTGTCCTCCTACTTATGATATGTATCGAGTGAACGCTAAAATAGCTGGTGTAGAAATAAAAGAAATCCCTACCATTAAAAATACGTGGCAATTAGATTTATCAAATATTGAATTGAATTTAAATAAAGTAAAATTAATTTATATTTGTAATCCTAATAATCCAACTGGCAATATCTTTTCAAAAAAAGATCTTTTATTTTTACTAAATATAACTTTAGGTCGATCTTTAGTTGTAATAGATGAAGCATATATCGAATTTTCTATAAAAGACAGTATGACAAATCACTTAAAACAATATCCAAATTTAGTTATTCTGCGAACATTATCTAAAGCTTTTGCTTTAGCTGGAATAAGATGTGGTTTTACTTTAGCACATACAGAAATTATTAAAATTTTAAATAAAGTTATTAGTCCTTATCCAATATCTATACCTGTTTGTGATATAGCCGTTCAATCTTTAGAAATAGATTATATTAAATTGATGCAGAATAGAGTATTAGATTCAAACAATAATCGTCTTTGGTTAATTAATCAATTGAAAAACACTGCTTGTGTAGAAAAAGTATTTGAAAGTCATGCTAATTATGTATTAGTAAAGTTTTTTATATTTGAAAAAGTTTTTAAAACTTTATGGGAAAAAGGGATTATATTAAGAAATCAAAATGAGAAAATGAACTTAAAAAAATGCATAAGAATTTCAATAGGAACACGTTTAGAATGCTTACATTTAATTAAAGAACTTAAAATTTTTTCTAAAAATAATATCGTGCAAGGTGGTTTTAGTGAAATATAAAATATTATTTATTGATCGAGATGGTACATTAATTGATGAACCAATTGATACTTGTCAGGTAGATTCAATAGACAAATTAGTATTTAAAAAAAATGTAATTTCCTCATTACTTAAATTAATAAAAATTGACTATAAATTAATTATGGTAACCAATCAAGATGGTCTTGGTACTAAAAATTTTTCTTTTGAAGAGTTCAATAAACCCCATATGTTTATGTTAAGAATTCTTCGTTCAGAAGGAATAGTATTTAATGATATATTAATTTGTCCTCATTTTTTAGATGATAATTGTGCATGTCGTAAACCTAAAACTGATATGATAAAACCATGGTTAGATCAAATAGATCGACAAAATAGCTATGTTATTGGTGATCGTGATACAGATATGGAGTTAGCAAAAAATCTTAAAATAAAAGGAATTCAATATAAAGAAGATGGATTTAACTGGATTGATATTGAAAAATATATTGTAAAATACAATAGATATGCTGAAATTATCAGAAAAACAAAAGAAACTAAAGTTCATATTCAGGTCTGGTTAGATTTAGAAGAAAGAAGTGAAATTAATACTGGTATAAAGTTTTTTGATCACATGCTAGAACAGTTAGCGATTCATAGTGGAATTTGTATGAAGATTTCTGCACAAGGTGATCTTTATATTGATGATCATCATACAGTAGAAGACACGGGTATTGTATTAGGAGAGGCTTTATCACAAGCTTTAGGTAAAAAAAATGGTTTATGTAGATTTGGTTTTTATTTGCCCATGGATGAAAGTAGATCTAATTGTATTATAGACATATCAAATCGTCCATATTTAAATTTTAAAGCTAATTTTAATTATAAAATGGCTGGTGATCTTAGTACTAATATGATTGAACATTTTTTTTATTCTCTTTCTTATTCTATGAAAATTACACTTCATTTATATGCTGAAGGAAAAAATGATCATCATTGTATTGAAAGTTTATTTAAGGTTTTTGGACGCGCATTACGCAAAGCTATTAAGATAGAAGGAAATATGTTGCCAACTTCAAAAGGGATTTTATAATGGATATAGTAATAGTAGATACAGGTTGTGCTAATTTAACATCAATTAAAGTAGCCATTAAAAAATTAGGTTATAATTCTATAATCACTTCTGAAGCATCTATAATCTCAAAATCTAAAAAAATTTTTTTACCAGGAGTAGGTACTGCTTCAGCAGTGATGGATCTTTTGTCTAAAAAAAATATAATTGATGTTATCAAAGAATTCAAAGAAAAAATACTGGGAATATGTTTAGGAATGCAACTTTTTTGTGATTTTAGCGAAGAATGCAATGGGGTAAAAACAATTGGCATTATTAAATCTTCTGTGTCACGTTTAAAATCAAATAATTTGCCTTTACCTCATATTGGTTGGAATCAAATTACTTTTCAGAAAGAACATCCTTTATTTAAAAATATACCAAATAATTCGAGATTTTATTTTGTTCATAGTTATATAGTTCCAATTAATAAATATACATTATCTACGACTAGTTACGGTGTTAATTTTAGTTCAGTTATACAAAAAAATAATTTTTTTGGTGTACAATTCCATCCAGAAAAATCTGGTAGTATAGGATGTCAATTGTTAAAAAATTTTTTGGAGATGTGATTTAATGATTATTCCAGCATTCGACTTAATCAATGGGAGAGCAGTTCGCTTATATCAAGGTAATTATTTAAATCAAAAACATTATGATATAAATTTATCTGATTATTTAGAAAAATATAAATCAAAAAGGATTCAAATTGTTCATCTAGTAGATTTAGATGGAGCAAAGAATAGAGAAAATAGACAAATAGAATTATTTAAAGAAATATTGTCTTATTCTACTATTCCCCTACAAATAGGCGGCGGAATAAGAACTACAAAAGACATAAATACACTTCTAGATTTAGGAGTTAAAAGAGTAGTAATTGGTTCTTCTGCGATACATGATAAAAACAAAGTAAAAAAATGGTTGAAAATTTATGGTTCAGATGCAATTGTTTTGGCATTAGATGTATATATTAATAATAACAATCAAAAAGAAATATATATTAATGGTTGGCAAAAAAGAACTAATGTTATGCTAGAGGAAATTATTGAATATTTCTTACCAAGCGGATTGAAACATGTATTATGTACAGATATATCTAAAGATGGAACCTTGTTAGGTCCAAATTTTAAACTATATAAAGATATTTCTAGTTCTTTTAAAAATATAAATTTTCAGGCATCTGGAGGAGTTGCAACGTTAGAAGATATTATTTCTTTAAAAAAAACTGGAATTAAAAGTATTATTATTGGTCGCAGTTTATTGGAAAAGAAATTTACAATAGAAGAGGCTTTAAAATGCTGGCAAAGAGAATTATAGCATGTCTTGATGTTCATAATGGAGTGGTAGTAAAAGGAGTTAAATTTCAAAATCATGAAATTGTAGGTGATATTATACCATTAGCTACACGTTATGCACAAGAAGGTATAGATGAATTAGTTTTTTATGATATAACTGCTTCAACAAAAAATAAATTAGTTGATCAGAATTGGATAAAAAAAATTGCTGAAGTGATAAATATTCCATTTTGTGTTGCTGGAGGAATTCAAAGTGTAGAAGATGCAAAAAATATTTTATCTAGTGGTGCAGACAAAATATCAATTAATTCTTCAGCCTTAACAGACCCTAATTTAATCACGAAAATTTCAGAACGTTTTGGTGTACAATGTATGGTAGTTGGAATTGATTCTTGGTTTGACAAAGTAGAAAATGATTATATGGTACAACAATATACAGGAGACGTTAATAAAACCTATCAAACTTCCTGGAAAACGTCTGATTGGGTAAGAAAAGTTCAAGAAAAAGGTGCTGGTGAAATTGTTTTAAATATGATGAATAAAGATGGATTACAACAAGGATATGATCTTTCACATCTAAGTAAAATAAGAGAAATATGCAAAGTACCTTTAATTGCATCAGGTGGAGCAGGAAATGTAGAACATTTTTACGAAGCATTACATTATTGTAATGCAGATGGAGTATTAGCTGCATCTGTTTTTCATAAAAATATAGTAGAGATAAAAACTTTAAAAAGTTTTTTAATTAGACGAAAAATGGAGATTAGAGAGTGCTAAAAAAACATGATTTATTAAATCTTGATTGGACAAAAACTAATGGAATGATTCCTGCAATAATACAAGATTATTTTTCACATGAAATTTTAATGCATGGATACATGAATGAAGAAGCTTTATTGAAAACTCAGAAAGACGGTTTAGTAACATTTTATTCTCGTACTAAGAATCGTTTATGGACTAAAGGGGAAACATCTGGCAATTACCTAAACGTAATCTCTATTAGAACAGATTGTGATCATGATGCATTATTGATCTTAGTTAAATCTACAGGTGTAACATGTCATTTAAATAATACAAGTTGTTTTTTTTCAAAGAAATACAATGTAAATTTTTTATTTGAATTAGAAAACCTTATAGAAAATAGAAAAAATAAATTTTCTAAAAATTCATATACTTCTAGTTTATATCAATCGGGAACAAGTCGTATAGCACAAAAAGTAGGAGAAGAGGCTGTAGAAACAATATTAGCAGCTATGAAAAAAGATCAAACTGAATTAATTAATGAATCGTCAGATTTAATTTATCATTTAATTGTATTATTACATGATCAAAATTTAAATTTAAATCTAGTTTTAGATAATTTAAAAAAAAGAAGATAAAAATAGTTTTATGCTAATTGTTTTAAAAAATTAATTATATAATGTTAGAAAATTTATAATATTTCAATTTCAAAATAAATATCAATAATATAAAACATATATATTATATGATTATACGTAACAATCTCCATTTTAAAAAAACTTATTAGACAATATATAAGTGATTTTTTCTTATATTTCCAAATCAAATACCAACATAATTTTTTTAAATTTTTATCTGTATTTTGAATTAACAGAAATACTTTTTTAAAATTTTACTTTATTTTAATGAAAAATTGAAAATATTTGTAATATCATTTATTGTGTAACAAATTAAATAAAATTTAATTATTTTCAAAGATTATCATTCGTTATTTTTTTAGTATATTTTAGTTGGAGAAAAAAATGTCACAACAACAAATTGGTGTTGTAGGAATGGCAGTAATGGGACGAAATTTAGCTTTAAACATTGAGAGTAAAAATTATAGTGTATCTATATTCAATCGAACAGCTTCGATAACAGAAGAAGTATTCAATAAAAATAAGAAAAAAAATATTTTTCCATATTTTTCGATTAAAGATTTTATCAATTCACTTCTTAGACCGAGATGTATTTTATTGATGGTTCAATCCGGCAAAGCTACTGATGAAACTATTAAACTAATCATGCCTTATTTAGAAAAAGAAGATATATTGATTGATGCAGGTAATACTTTTTATAAAGATACTATACGAAGAAATAAAGAGCTATCTAAATACGGTATTAATTTTATTGGAATGGGAGTTTCTGGAGGTGAACTAGGAGCGTTAAACGGACCATCTATTATGCCAGGAGGACAAAAAGAAGCATATAATCTTGTACTTCCTATGTTGCAAAAAATATCAGCGAAATTCGAAGGTGAATCATGTGTAAGTTATATTGGTCCAAATGGGGCAGGTCATTATGTAAAAATGGTACATAATGGTATTGAATATGGTGATATGCAATTAATTTCAGAGTCGTATTTTTTATTAAAATATTTATTAAATATGAGTAATGAAGAATTATCATATACTTTTTCGGAATGGAATAAAGGTGAATTAAACAGTTATTTGATTGAAATAACAAAAAATATTTTTATTAAAAAAGACAAGAATGGTAAATATTTAATAGATCTCATTTTAGATATAGCTGAAGATAAAGGTACTGGTAAATGGATCAGTAAAAACGCTTTAGAACTTCGAGAACCTCTATCATTAATTACTGAATCTGTTTTTGCACGTTACTTGTCTTCTCTAAAAGAACAACGTACAGTTGCATCAAAAACATTAAAAGGACCTAATATAAAAATATCTATTCAAGATAAAAATAGTTTTGTTGAAGAGGTGAGACGGGCTTTGTATTTAGGAAAAATAATTTCTTATGCTCAAGGTTTTTCTCAATTAAAAAAAGCTTCAGAAAAATATAATTGGAATATAAAATATAGCGAAATTGCTAAGATTTTTAGAGCCGGATGTATTATACGAGCAAATTTTTTACAAAAAATAACAGAAGAATATTCCGAAAATCAAACTGTAGTTAATTTGTTATTAACACCTTATTTTTCAAGAATAGCCAATGAATATGAAAGTTCATTACGTAATATTGTTATCTATGCAATAAAATATGGCATTTCTGTACCAACTTTTTCTGCAGCAATATCTTATTATGATAGTTATAGAGCATTATATTCGCCTGCTAATCTTATACAAGCTCAAAGAGATTATTTTGGTTCGCATACTTACCAAAGAATAGATAAAACCGGTTACTTTCATACAAATTGGTCTCAATAATATAATGATATCAACATAGTTATTATTTTTATACATCATATTTTTTTATATAATTGTTATTAGTTTATGATTAAAAATTAAAATAGCAGAAGATGTTAAAAATATCTCTGCTATTATATTTTATTTATTTTTTCATACATGACATCAAGATATATGTTAATTATATTATAGGAATAAAAATGCGTTTATGTGATCAAGATATTGAAGAATGGTTACAAAGAAAAGAATTAATTATAGAACCTTATCCCAAAAAAAAATTAATTAATGGGATTACTGTTGATATACATCTTGGTAATAAATTTCGTTTTTTTTATGAGCACACTCGATCTTGTATTGATTTAAGTGATTCTAAAATAAATAGAACATCAGCATTAGCAGAAATTATGAGCAATGAAACTATTTCCTCTAAAGAAAAACCGTTTTTTTTACAACCAGGTTCTTTAGTCTTATCTTCTACTTTAGAAAAGATTACAATTCCAAATAATTTAGTTGGTTGGCTAGATGGCCGTTCTTCTTTAGCTCGTCTAGGATTAATGATTCATGCTACTGCACATCGTATTGATCCAGGATGGAAAGGTAATATTGTTTTAGAAATGTTTAATGCAGGAAAGTTAACTTTGGTATTACGTCCTAAAATGAAGATTGCGGCGCTTAGTTTCGAAGTTCTCTCTCAATCAGTTTTACGTCCTTATGATTCAAGAGAAGAATCTAAATACAAAAGTCAAAATGGAGTAGTACCTAGCCGTATTGATAAGGAGTAAAAATTATTTTTATAAAAGATATTTTAGTGTATCTTGATCGATTAATTATTGTATAAATTAATTGTTAATAAAACTATTTATTTAAATTAAGAATATTTTATGATTTCTCTTCTTTTCTATATCATATTATTTTATTAAAAAAAGTATAATATTATGTCAATTACACTTAGAAAAATTTTAGTCACCTGTGCTTTGCCTTACGCAAATGGTCCTATTCATATTGGCCACATGTTAGAGCATATTCAGGCAGATATTTGGGTTCGTTATCATAGAATGCGTGGTCGTGAAGTATGGTTTATTTCTGCTGATGATGCACACGGTACTGCTATAATGTTAAAATCTAAAGATTTAGGAATATCTTCAAACAAATTAATTAAGAATATCAGAAAAGAACATCAAATAGATTTTTTGAATTTTAAAATTTCACATGATAATTATTATTCAACTCATAGTTTAGAAAACTTATATTTATTAAGAAAAATTTTTGCATGTTTAAAAGAAAAAGATTTAATTAAAGAAAAAGAAATTTTTCAATTTTATGATAATGTAAAAAATATTTTTCTTCCAGATCGATTTATTAAAGGCACATGCCCGACTTGTCAATCTAAAAACCAATATGGTGATAATTGCGAAATATGTAGTGCAACTTATGAACCCATAGATTTGATTGATCCAATATCTGTTATTTCAGGGAAAAAACCTATTTTAAAAAATACAAAACATTTATATTTCAATCTGCCTTTTTTTAGTGATATGTTAAAAAAATGGATACATTCTGGTGTTTTAGAAAATTCAGTTATTAAAAAAACAGAAGAATGGTTTAAGGTAGGTTTAAAGCCATGGGGTATTTCTCGAGACGCACCTTATTTTGGATTTAAAATTCCAAAATATCCTGATAAATATTTTTATGTTTGGCTTGATGCTCCTATTGGTTATATGAGTGCGTTTAAAAATCTATGTTTTAAAAATAAAAAATTAAATTTTGATCAATTTTGGAATCAAAAATCTAATTACGAATTATACCATTTTATTGGTAAAGATATTATTTATTTTCATACTTTATTTTGGCCTGCAATATTAGAAGCTATTTCTTTCAGAAAACCCAGTGGTATTTTTGTTCATGGTTACCTTACTATGAATGGATTAAAATTGTCAAAATCACGAGGTGCTTTAATTAGAGCAAGCGATTGGATTCAGTGTTTTGATTCAGATAGTTTACGTTATTATTATGCTAGTAAGTTATCTAATAAAACTCATGATATTGAAATTAATTTAGAGGATTTTATATATAAAATAAACAGTGATATTGTAAATAAATTAGTTAATTTAGCGTCAAGAAGTTCTAGTTTTATTGAAAAACATTTTAATGGATATTTATCTAATAAATTAAATAATATGCAATTATATCAATATTTTATTAATGCCAGTAGTAACATTGAAAATTTTTTAGAAAATCGTGAATTTAATTTTGTTGTGAAAGAGTCTATGAGATTATTAGATGTAGCTAATCAATATATTAATGAAAAAAAACCATGGAAAATAGAAAAAATAGAGAAAAATTTTACTAATTTACAAGAAATTTGTACAATGGGTATTAATTTATTTAGAATTATTATGATTTTTTTAAAACCGATAATACCTGATTTAGCAATTAAGACAGAATCTTTTTTAATTTCAAAATTAACTTGGGATAGTATTAAGAAACCACTTTTATCTCATAAAATAAATAAATTTATTCCATTATATAAAAGAATTAGTATGGAAAAAATTTCTGAATTAATTAATCTATATAGATAATGATAAATTGTCTTCTAAAATATATTGCGAACAATTTTTGATAAAGAGATTTTTAATAAAATGAAAATAGATCATTATGAGCAGATTTTAAATCACTTTCCCAGGATATTTTCCACGTGCCTCTATTTTTATTATTTATATTAATAATAAAGACTCCTAGAGCACTAATAAAATTATTGTTATAAAACACAAGTGGAATTTGATTTCTTAACCAAGGAGGAATTTTTTTCTCTTGCCATATTTTTTTTATCTTTCTTTTTTTATTTCTTCCTAAAATTAAAACATATCCTTCATATTGAAAACGAATATTAATTAATTCATTATTTTTAGGTGCTGGAAGTTCAATACCATTATTATCTTTTATTAAATTTCCTAGGTTATTAGGAAGTATTAGTTTAGTATATTTTTTATGCCAAAAAAGTAGGGTATTTTTAAGATTGATTTGTTTTTTTATAAAATAAAGCGATTCTTTATAACGTCTTATTTCATATTTTTCTAGAATTATTTTAGGATTTGCATCTATTCGACTAAAAATCATTTGATGATAAATGCATTGAATATTCTTATAAGATGGTATTTTTATTTTTTTTGATAAAAGCCAATATCTAATTAGTGCTGTGCATATTTCTTTTTTTATATTCTTAAAATCTTTAATATTTAAAGAATCGTCAAATTGTATAAAATCATGAATTTTTTCATGTAGAAAATAATTTAATAGCCTAGTTTCTTGTTGACATATATTTGTTGTACGAAAACAATTTTTTAAAAAATAAGGCCATCTTTTTTCTAATACAGGAATAATTGTATGTCGTACAAAATTACGATCATAATCAATGTTTAAATTACTAAAATCTTCAATCCAGTGTAAATGTTTTTTTTTGGCCCAAAACATCAGCTCTTTTTTTGTTTTATTTAGAAAAGGACGAACTATTTTTTTGGTGCCAAATAAAGTTTCAAAAGACATACTGGAAAGTCCAGTAGGGCCGCTTCCTCTTTTTAAAGATAAAATAAATGTTTCACATTGATCATTCATATGATGACCGGTCAATAGTATTTCGTCAAAAAATAAATGATTATATATAATATTGTATCTTTTTATTCTTAGTTTTTCTTCAATATTACTTGTTTTTTTATTAATATTAATATTTTCAATAATCAATGAAATGCTATTTATATCGCAAATTTTTTTACAATGTTCTGTCCATTTTTTTGAAAGTAAAGTAAGATTATGATTAATATGAATGGCACGTATCTTGATGGAATATTTTTTTTTTATTTCTAGTAATTGATGAAGAAGTACCGTGGAATCCAACCCACCACTATAAGCTATTAAAAATGATTTATTTTTATATTTACTGATAGTTTTTTCAATCAAATAAAAATTGCCTATAAACTTATATTTTTTAATACGTTCGAGTGGACTTGAACCACCAACTTCTACCATGTCATAGTAGCGCTCTAACCAATTGAGCTACGAACGTAAATATTAAAAAAATTTTCTTATATTTTTATAATTCGGATTATATATTATTATTAATATAATATACAAACATTTTTTTTTAAAATTAGAATTTTATAAAAAATATTTTTTTATTAGTAATATATATATAAATAAATTACAAAAATTGTTTTAAGGAAATATTATGTTTACAGGTATTGTAAATGGAATTGCCACTATTGTTTCTATTAAAAAAAAAATAAAAAGTTATAGATATACAGTTGAACTTCCATCTAATTTATCTAAAAATTTAAATTTAGGTGATTCAATATCACATAATGGATGTTGTTTGACTGTGCAATCAATTAATGGTACTTATATAATATGTGATGTTGTTGAAGAAACTTTAAAACGTACTAATTTAGGAATACTAGATATTGGAGATAATATCAATATTGAAAGATCAGTAAAATATGGAGATGAAATTGGTGGTCATATCGTGTCTGGTCATATTATGAACACAGCTGAAATCTGTAAAATATTAAAATCAGGTAATACTTGTACTATATGGTTAAAAATAAAGAACGTATCATTAATGAAATACATTTTTTATAAAGGATTTATTTGTATTGATGGTATTAGCCTTACTGTTGGAGATGTTGTTAAAAATGAGTTTTGTGTTCATATTATACCTCATACCTTTTTATCGACTACTATAAAAAACAAAAAAAATGGTAGTTTAATGAACATTGAAATTGATTTTTATACTCAAACAATTGTTGATACTACAGAACGTTTAATTAATAAAAATATTAAATGCATTTTGTAGTTTTATATAAAAAAATTTAAGAAATTTGATTTTAATATAAATAAAATTTCAGATTATGTGATGATTAATAATAAAATTAATATACTTAATTATAGGCATTTAAAATGAAACATTATATTTTATTTTTTATTTCTAATATATTAATTGAAAATTTTATTTTAGTAAAATTTCTTGGTTTATGTCCTTTTTTGGGTACTTCAAATAAAATTGAAACTGCTTTTGGGATGAGTTTTGCAACTGCTTTTGTTGTACTTGTATCATCAGTATTGTTATGGTGGGTTAATGCTTTTATTTTATTACCTCTTGATTTAGTTTATTTAAGAATTATCGCTTATATGTTGATTATTTCATTTAGTGTTCAATTTTTAGAAATAATATTGCGTAATACCAGTCCTATTTTATATCGTTTACTTGGAATTTTTCTTCCATTAATTACAACTAATTGTGCGGTTTTGGCAATTCCATTGTTTAGTTTGTATTCAAATCATACATTTTTAGACACTATATTTTATGGAATAAGCGCATCGTTTGGATTTACTTTTGTAATGATTGTTTTTTCTTGTATTCGCGAACGTATAGTATTGTCTGATGTTCCTTTGCCATTTAAAGGTGCTCCTATTGTTTTGATCACTGTGAGTCTAATATCTATTACATTCATGGGTTTCAAAGGTTTGATAAAATTTTAATTATGTTCATACTCATTATTTTTGGTGCATTATCTTTTTTATTAGGAATAATATTAAGTTTAACCGCTTATAAATTTCGATCAAAAGAAGATCCTTTCATAGACATAGTTGATGAATTATTACCTCAAAGTCAATGTGCTCAATGCGGATATTCTGGATGCTATCCTTATGCAAAAGCAATAGTACAAAATTCTGAAGAAATCGATAAATGCATTCCTGGTGGTGCTGATCTTATATTGGAAATAGCTAATGTGTTAAATATAAAAGAACCCAAAGAAAATTTAACTATTGACAATAAAAAACAAAAAAAAACAACTGTATGGATTGATGAAAAAAACTGTGTTGGATGCTCAAAATGTGCTATTTTTTGTCCAGTAGACGCAATAGTTGGTGCCCCTAATTTCATTCATACAGTTTTACAAAAATTTTGTACTGGTTGTAATATTTGTTTATTACATTGTCCAACTAATTGTATTAAAATAAAAAAAGAAATTCATGAATAAGTTAAAATTATTAAAAATAAAAAAAATTTTAAAAAATTTTTTTTCTATAAAATGGTGGGAAAAAATATTTTTTTCCATTTTTAACATAAAAAAAAATATAATTTTAAAGGAGGTTTGAAATATGTATTTCAAAAAAATGAATCCAGGAGTGTGTTATTAAAATCTTTACCTCTTCCTGATAAATTTTTTATTTTTATAAAAGGTGATTTTTGTAATAAAAAATTGCGTGTTGAAATAAATCAAAAAGTATTACGTGGACAACCTTTGATTTTTAGTAATAAATTCGACACTCCTATTCATGCTCCTACTTCAGGTTTAATAGAAGATATTTTTTTTGATTCAAATCATACTCAAAAACATAAAAAGAATATAAAAATCGTGCTTTCCCCTGATTATTTGGATAAATGGATCCGGTTAAAACCTATTGAAAATTATAAAAAATATACTCCTGAAAAACTAATTAAAATAATTCATCAATCGGGTATTGTTGGTCTTGGAGGAGGTGAGTTTTCTTCTGCAAAAAAATTAAAATTAAGTATAAACAAAGTACATACTTTAATTGTAAATGCTGTAGAAAGTGAACCTTATATAAGCGCAGATAATTGTTTAGTATATAATTATATAAACGAAATTTTGATCGGATGTAAGATTATTTGTTGGATAACAAAAATTCAAACAGTTGTCATCGCTATTCAAGAAGACAGTATCGAATCAATTTCAAAAATTTATGGTTTAATTAAAAATGAATCATTATTTAAAATCTGTATTCTTAAAAAGAAATATCCTGGAGGCAGTAGTAAAGTACTTATCAAATCTTTAACAGGAAAAGAGATACCTTGTAATAAACATGCTGTAGATATAGGATATCTTATTTTTAATGTTGCTACAATATTTTCAATCAAAAGAGCAATTATTAATGGAGAACCATTAACAGAACGTATTATAACTCTTTTTAGTGATCAAAATTTTTTATCTGGTAATTTTTGGATTAGAATAGGGACTCCAATAAAATATTTTCTTACTGATAATAAATTAAAAAAATGTTTAATTGCATCTGTATATTTAGGAGGTCCATTCATGGGGAAAAAGATTAATAATACAAATTACTCTGTATCAAAAAAAACAAATGGTATTTTAATTAAACTTGAACAAGAGAAAAGTAAAAATATCATCGAAAAAAACTGTATTCGATGCGGTTATTGTTTGCATGTATGTCCCGTGAATTTGATTCCCCAACAGCTTTATTGGTACAGCCGAAATAAGAATCATAAGGAAACAAAAAAACACTATATTTTAGATTGCATTGAATGTAAAGCATGTGAGAAGGTATGTCCTAGTCATATTCCATTAGTAAAATATTTTAAAAAAGAGAAGCATATTTTAAAAAGTATTAAATTAGAAAATAATCATAAAAAAATATCATTAATTAGATTTAAAAAAAGGGAAAAACGTTTATTAAATGCCAAAATGACAATTAATATTAATGATCAAAAGCATGCTTTTATAAAAAATAGCAACGTATATTTAATAAAAAATAGAGATGAAAAAATTAGTAATACAAAAAAAAATGTACGAAAAAAAGTACTTCAAGAAGCGATAGAACGTATGAAATCTAAAAAATAAAGTTTTATCTAAAAAAATTTTATATTAATATATAACATAAGAAAAAAATGAACTTTCCTTGTATCTATCATACTTATAGTATTAGAAAAATAATGTTTCTAGTTATTATAGCTTGCATTCCAGGTCTTTTTACTAAGTTTTATTTTTTTGGTGGAGGAGCTTTAATACAGATTTTATTTTCTATATTTATTACTTTATTACTAGAAATCAGCATTTTAAAAATGCGTCTTAAAAAAATTAAAATTAATTTACGAGATAATTCCTCGATTTTAACTTCAGTTTTATTTGCACTAAGTATTCCTGTTTTACTTCCTTGGTGGATAATAGTTATTGGTTTGTTTTTTTCTATCATTGTTGCTAAACATTTATATGGCGGAATGGGTCAGAATATATTTAATCCAGCTATGGTTGGATATGCAGTATTATTAATATCTTTTCCTATTCACATGAATAGTTGGAATGAAAGAGATTTTTCTTTGTCTATTTTTGATGATTTAAAAAAATCTTCATGTATTATTTTTTTTAAAAATCATACATGTACTATCAGTAGTACTAATACTATTAGTAATAGAAAATTGCGTATTACTCCTGATGCTTTTACAGAAGCTACTCCTTTAGACGATTTTAAAATTAAATCTCATTTAAGAGATAATTTTTTATCAAAAGAGATTACATTAAACGATAAAAAAAATAATATTCAGACTAGTTGGAAATATATGAATATAAGCTTTTTTTTAGGTGGAGTTTTTCTGTTATTTACAAAAATAATTTGTTGGCGTATTCCGATCAGTTTTTTAACTTCTTTAGGAGTTATATCAATTATAACTTATTTTTATTCACAAGAGTTATTTATGTCTCCATTAGTTCATTTTCTTTCCGGTGGAACTATGATATGTGCATTTTTTATTGCTACAGATCCAGTAACTACTTCTTGCACTAATATTGGAAAAATAGTTTTCGGTATTATTATCGGTTTTTTGGTTTGGATTATTCGTAATTATAGTGATTATCCTGATGCAATTGCTTTTTCTGTTTTATTTGCAAATATGACTGCACCATTAATGGATTATTATATAAAAACTTCTGGATATGGTCATAATAATATATGAAAACATTCAAAGAAATATTCAAACAAGCTTTTTTAATGAGTTTTTTTTCAATTGTATCTATATCTGGAATAGTTTTAATAAACAATATCACAAAAAATAAAATTATTTTTCAAAAAGAAAAAGAAAAAAAAAAATATTAGAAGAGGTTGTTCCTTCTAATATCTATAATGCTTTCGAAAAAAAAATGTATAAAATTAAAAATAAATTATTAGGAGATTGTAAAATACATAATTTGTGGTTGTTGTCTAAAAATAATAAACCTAAAGCCGCAATTGTTGAAACGACAGCACCTGATGGTTATTCTGGTTCTATTTATATGATAGTCGCAGCATATTTTAATGGAAAAATTATTGGTGTAAGAGTTTTATCACATAAGGAAACACCAGGAATTGGAGATAAAATTGAATTATCTGTTTCTGATTGGATTAGTAAATTTACTAGTATGTATGTCTCTTCTTTAGAAGACAAGAATTTTAAATTACGAAAATATGGAGGAGAGATCGAACAATTTACAGGAGCTACAATTACACCACAATCAGTAACGAATTCTGTTAAAAAAACAGTTTTTTTCATTAAAAATATACCATCAATATTTAATCTTTTAAATAAGGATGTTCATGAATATTAAATATTTTTTAAATAATAGATTGTGGAGAAGTAATTCTTCTTTAGTACAATTATTAGGATTATGTCCAGTTTTAGCAATGACAACTAATTCTGTCAATGCCATAGGTTTAGGAATAACAACTACTTTAGTATTAACTATTACAAATACTATAATTTCTATTTTTAAAAATTTAATACCCAAAAATTTGAGAATTCCAATTTATATGATGATTATTTCATCGATTGTTACATGTATAGAAATGTTGCTTCATGCTTATCAATTTAATTTATATCAATCTTTAGGTATTTTTATTCCATTAATCGTAACAAATTGTATTATTGTGGGACGAGCAGATCTTATTGCTTATAAAAGCTCTATAATATCATCTTTTTTCGATGGTATTTTTATAGGTTTAGGATCAACTTGTGCTATGTTTATAGTAGCTTCTATACGTGAAATATTAGGTAATGGAACTTTATTTTTTGGATTGAATAAAATTGTATCTAATATAGACAGCTCTATTTTTATTACATTATTAGATAAAAAATATACTATAATTTTAGCTATTTTCCCACCTGGTGGTTTTTTTGTATTAGGTTTTATAATTGCTTTTAAAAATTGTATAGACTTATATTATAAAAAAAATAAAATTAATAATTCTTTAAAATGTTTATGTACTAATCAGACAAAAAAAATAATAAAAAAATGAATAAAGAAAAACGTTACAAAATTTTATCACTCTTTCAGAGTAAAAATCCTGTGCCTCAGACAGGACTAGTTTTTTCTTCTCCTTTTGAATTATTATTATGTGTAATGCTTTCAGCTCAATCTACTGATATCATGGTGAATAAAATTACTAAAATATTGTTTAAAAAAGCAAATACTCCTGAGAGCATTTTGTTATTAGGATTAGATCGTCTGAAAAGTTATATTAAAAATATTGGTTTGTATAATATTAAAGCATTAAATATTCTTCGTACTTCTTTTTTGATATTAACTAAACACAAAGGAATTATTCCAAATAATCGTATTGAATTAGAATCTTTTCCTGGGGTAGGACGGAAAACATCTAATATTGTTTTAAACATATTGTTTAAAAAAAAAACTATTGCTGTAGATACACATGTTTTTAGAGTATCTAATCGTACTCATTTTGCTAAAGGAAAAAATGTAAAAGAAGTTGAAAAAAAATTAATTAAAGTAGTTCCTGATATTTTTAAAACAAACTTTCATTCTTGGTTTATTTTACATGGTCGGTACGTTTGTACTGCACGAAAAATAAAGTGCAGTATATGTTTGATATCAAAATTATGTGAATTTAAAAAAAAATAATATATTTATTATGGATATATAAGTGATTATTGTAAAAGTTGTTTTGCCTATTCCAGTTAGAAAATATTTTAAATATTTTATGCCTGATTTTATGTGTCCTGTTATTGGAGGTCGAATTATAGTTCCTTTTAATTCTAAAGATGTAATAGGCATTGTAGTTGCCGTGTATAAAAAAAACGATATTAATCAATTGAATTTTAAAAATGTTAAATCATTGATTGATACTAAATCGCTTTATACTGGCATTATATTAGATCTAATAAGATGGATACATAAAAATTGCCATTGTCCCATTGGGAATCTATTTTTTTCTGTTTTGCCAAATATTTTACATTCTAATTATATTATAAAAAATGAATATATTTGTCAGTGGAGAATAACAAAAAAAGGCCAAGAATTAGATTTAAACTATTTAAAAAGAAGAAAAAAACAGCTATATACCTTGCTTTTTTTAAAGAAAAAAGATGTTTTAAGTACTGAACTGAAAAAATACAACTTATCTAAAGTTATTTTAAAAAAATTAGAAATTGAAGATTTATGTAAAATAAATCTTAATTATAAAGTGTTGTTTAAAAAAAAAACTTTAAAATTAAAAAAAAAATATTTTTAAATAAAAAAATTTTAATTATGCTTAACGACATTTTAATAAAAAAATGTTTTGTATCTTGGTTATTAACTAAAACTAATTTGTATTCTAAAGTTAAATTTTATTTAGGTTTAATTAAGTCATTAGTATATAAAGATATGCAAATTTTAATTTTAGTGCCTTATATTAAAAATATAAACATCATTTTAGTTTTTTTAAAAAAATATTTTCATGTTTCTATTGACATAGTACATTCAAAATTAACTAATAAAAAATATCTCAAAAGTTGGATTCGAACTAAAAATGGTGAAAATTCTATTGTTATTGGTACAAAAAAAAGTATTTTTTTATCTTTTTTAAAGTTAGGTGTTATTATTATTCTTGAAGAACACAATATGCAGTATAAAAGTATCAATCAATGTAGATATAATATTAGAGATTTAGCTATATTAAGAGCATACAAAGAAAATATACCTATAATTTTAGATTCAGAGACTCCTTCATTAAAAACATTGTATAATATTTTAAATAAAAAATGTTTTTATATTCGATTGTATCAATACAATCATATTAGTAGATTAAATTATAGTATTGTTGATTTAAAAAAAGATAAAATAAAATTTGGTTTGTCTTTGACTTTAATAAATGAAATTAATAAAAATTTCAAAAACAAACAAGTTTTATTAATTTTTAATAAATTTAGTTTATTTTTTTTTGTTTTAGCATGTGAAAAATGCAACTGGATATTTAAATGTACTAATTGTCATAGTTATTTTGAAATCAATCAATATAGTAATACTTTATTTTGTAAATTTTGTTTAATTCGGATTAAAAAACCAGTTTTTTGTCATAATTGTAGATTTTTTTCGCTAGTTATACTCAAAATAAGTATAGAAAAAATTAAAAATAAAGTAAAAGATATTTTTCCAAATATTCCATCATTTTTTATATTAAATAAAAAAAATATTGATAAAAAGATATTAAATACGAAAATTTTTGAATTTTCTATTTCTAATCCTTGTATTATTATTACAACAGAAGAAATCGTCCAACATTATTATTTTCCTCATGTAAAATTAATTAGTTTAATCTGTATTGATAATTATTTTCTTTCTTTTAATTTTCGTTCTATAGAATATTTTTCTCAATTCTATATTAATTTAAGCAGATTGATTAGAAGTATAAAAAAATCATTTAAAATATTGATACAAACATCATTTTCTAATAATTTAAATTTAAAAGAAATATGCAATAGTGGATACTTTCTTTTTTCCAAGAAAATTTTGTTAATGAGAAAAAAGTTTTTATTGCCTCCTTGGAGTTTTCAAAGCATTGTTTATTCTGAAAGTTTATATGCTGAATATAATATTATTTTTTTAAATTTAATTCGTAACATCTTAATCAAAAAATCTAATAAATATAATTGTTTTTTATGGTTTGTAGGACCTGATAATACTTTTTTATTTAAAAATAAAAAAAAATATTTTCATCAATTATTAATTCAATGTTCTTCTCGTGTTTCTCTTAATAATATATTAAACGAATGTATTGACATAATTAATATTTTTACTGTTTCAAAACGAGTTAAATGGTTTATAGATATTGATCCTAATTAAAATAAAATACAAAATATATCCTTTAAAAATAATTATCAATTTTTTTTTATACTCGTTGAAGTTCTAATAAAATTAGCATAAAATATTTTTTAGAAAAATGAAAAATAAATATTTAAAAAGAGGTTTGAATGAGTGAATTTAATTTAGTTAAAACATTGCGTGATAGAGGTTTAATATCTCATATTACAAACGAAGATAATTTAAGCAAACTCATTCGAAATAATTCAATTTCTCTTTATTGTGGATTTGATCCTACAGATGAAAGTCTGCATATAGGTCATCTCTTACCTCTAATTACTTTAAAAAGATTTCAGATGGCAGGTCATAGACCAATAATATTAATAGGGGGTGCCACAAGTTTAATCGGGGATCCTAGTTTTAAAGAAAAAGAACGTATTTTTAATACTAATAATAATATTGATATATGGTCAAAAAAAATTAGTAAACAAATTTCTTGTTTTCTAGACTTTAATTTAGGTAAAAATAGTGCTTTATTATTAAATAATAATATGTGGTTTAATAAGATGAACATCTTATCATTTTTACGAGATGTTGGAAAATACTTTTCAATTAATACTATGATTAATCGAGCAGCGGTCAAGCAACGCATTATGAGACCGGATCAAGGAATTTCATTTACAGAATTTTCTTATAACTTATTACAAGCATATGATTTTTTTATTTTAAATAAACAATATCAAGTAGATCTACAAATTGGAGGGTCAGATCAATGGGGTAATATTTCTTCAGGAATGCATCTAATACATCGCAAATCTAAGAAAGAAGTATATGGTTTAACAATGCCTCTTCTTCTTCAGTCCAATGGAATTAAATTTGGAAAAACAGAGTCAGGAACTATATGGTTAGATGCAAAAAAAACTAGTCCTTATAAATTTTATCAGTTTTGGATGAACATAGAAGATATTAATGTATACTACTTTTTGAGACTTTTTACTTTTATAAAAATATCAGAAATTAATAGAAGAGAACAAAAAAAACACATTGAAAATCAAATTATTTATGATAAGTCTTTTCTTGCAAAGAATATTACTCGTCT
Source organism: Buchnera aphidicola str. Ak (Acyrthosiphon kondoi) (assembly GCF_000225445.1). Taxonomy (NCBI): domain Bacteria; kingdom Pseudomonadati; phylum Pseudomonadota; class Gammaproteobacteria; order Enterobacterales; family Erwiniaceae; genus Buchnera; species Buchnera aphidicola. The sequence goes on from NC_017256.1 coordinate 127,145, forward strand.
AGTACATGGAAAAGAACAATTATTAGCGGTAGAAAGAATTACAGAATTTCTGTTTTTGAAAAATATCGATCATATTCAAGAAGTTGATTTTCAACAATTGAAGCAAGATGGTATACCGTTCATTGAAGTAGATAATATAAAAGATTTGCAAGAAGCATTAGTATTAACTTCATTAGCACAATCTCGAACACAAGCTAAAAATATGATAATCTCTAATTCTGTATCTATTAATACTAAAAAAATAAGAAAAAATCATATTTTTAATAGCCAAGATAAATTATTTGGAAAATTTACTTTATTATCTAGAGGAAAAAAAAATCATTCTTTGTTGTGTTGGTGATTAATTTTTAATTAATTGAAAAACTTTCACCACAACCACAAAATTTTTCCAATTTAGAATTATAAAACTTAAATATTTTATTGATATTATTTTTTACAAAATCTATTCTAACTCCTTCTAAAAATGGCATATCTTTGTAAAGAATATATATAAGAATATTTTTGTAAAAAAAACTAATTTCTTGTTTTGTTTTAACTTCTGTATTTTTTACTAATTTCATGGTATAGCGAAATCCTGCGCATCCTGATTTTCTTATACTTAATCTTATCCCTATGTTATCAGGATTTAAATTAATCAAAAATAAAATTTGTTTTATAGCATTTTTAGTTATTGAAATACCTTTCCACGTATTTTTATTAGGTAAATAAGTACTAACTTGATTTTCATTCATGATATTCTCGTTGTTAAAAATATATTTATAGAAATAAAAAAATAATTTTATTTAAAATACAATTCTAGTATAAATAAACATTTGTATTTTAAACAATATCATTTTTTATTAATTATTTTTATAAATTTTGATGTTATAATTGTTTTATACTTTTAAAAAAAACTTTTTATGAAACTACATTAATTTTTCAAGAAATTATTTATAATATAAAAATATTGAGGTACAACCATTATATGCAAAATCCAAAAGAGAAAATAGATTTATCGCAGTCTATTTTATCACTGATATTTGTTATCTCTATGGGTGTAATAAGTTTTTTAGTAATTCATCCATTTATATTAGGATTTTCTTGGGCTAGTATGATTGTAATTGCCACTTGGCCTCTTATGTTGAAAATACAAAAATTTTTAGGTGGAAAACGTTCTCTTGCTGTATTAATTATGATTATTATTTTACTTCTTTTTTTTATTATTCCCGTGTTTTTTTTAGTAAATAGTTTAATCGCAACAAGTATACCCCTTATTCATTGGTTTAGTTCAAATACCCTAGAATTTCCAGAATTAGCATGGTTACAAGATATTCCGCTTATCGGTAAAAAAATATTTTTTAATTATCAAGAATTATTAGATAGTGATGGAGGTGAATTAATTCGTGAAGTAAGACCTTATATGGGACGTACAACAGAATTTTTTATAATGCAAGCTAAAAATTGTGGATTATTTTTTGTACATTTAATACTAATGCTATTTTTTAGTGCTTTATTATATTGGAATGGTGAAAAAATTAGCAATGCTATTCGTCATTTTGCATTTCGATTAAGTAAAAAAAATGGTGATGCTATTATTTTACTGGCTACTCAAGCGGTTAGAGCTGTTGCGTTGGGAGTGGCAGTAACGGCTTTAATTCAAGCTCTTTTATCTGGTATAGGATTATTAATTTCTGGTGTTCCTTATTGGGCATTGTTAATGATAATAATTTTCTTTTCTTGTTTAATACAATTAGGACCATTGCCTATTTTAATACCCTCGATTTTATGGCTTTATTGGAACAATGATAATACTTGGGGTACAATACTGTTAATTTGGAGTTGTCTCGTATTTTTACTTGATCATATACTTAGACCATTTTTTATACGTATAGGGTCTGATTTGCCTATTTTATTAATTTTATCTGGAGTAATTGGTGGTTTATTGACTTTTGGAATGATTGGTTTGTTTGTTGGTCCAGTGGTATTAGTGATTTTTTATCGCTTAATAATATCATGGATGTACGGAATTTCAATGGCATCTTTTTTAGAAAATACATCGTCAAAATAAAATTTTAATTAATATTAATATTAAGATAATAGATAAAATAAATACTTTTAATTAAATATAATCTAAATTATGATAATATACAAAAGATCATTTGGTTATATCTAACAATCACTAAATAGAAAACTGATCATATTATATAACTATATTTTTTTTAAGGTTTGATTTCATTTTTTTTCTGTTTGAAAATTCTGTCATACTTATTTAAAGTATACTATTAAAAATTTTTCTCCCTAATATTATGAAATTTTTTCTATCAAGTATTTTAAGAAACTATTAGAAATGAGATTATGACTGGTTAGTTTTTTTGCTATTGTTATGAAATCTTCATATTCTTTCCAGAATAAAAAACTCATTTAGAGAACAAAATGAAAAAAACAGATGAACTACGTACAATACGAATTGATCCATTAATAACGCCAGCTGAATTAGCAAAGCAGTATGCGATTACTTCAGATATCATGGATACTGTTATCGCAACAAGAAAAAACATTGCTCGCATTATGACTGGAAAAGATTTGCGATTACTTGTTGTAATAGGTCCATGTTCAGTTCATGATCCTATCGCCGCAGTAGAATATGCACATCGATTATATGAATTACGAGTAAAATATAAAGATCGTCTTGAAATTATAATGCGTACATATTTTGAAAAACCAAGAACAGTCGTTGGATGGAAAGGATTGATTTCAGATCCAGATTTAAATGGAAGTTTTAGAGTTAATCATGGATTAGCCATAGCTCGTAAACTATTATTAGACATTAATGCATTAGGTATGCCTGCAGCAACAGAGTTTCTTGATATGGTTATAGGGCAATTTATTGCAGATTTAATTAGTTGGGGCGCTATTGGAGCAAGAACAACTGAAAGTCAGATTCATAGAGAAATGGCTTCTGCTCTTTCTTGTCCAGTAGGTTTTAAAAATGGCACTGATGGTAATATACGAATTGCAATTGATGCTATTCGTGCAGCAAAAGTTAGACATTTGTTTTTAGCACCTAACAAAGATGGACAAATGACAATCAATCATACTAGTGGTAATCCATATGGGCATATAATTATGCGAGGAGGTCGTTCTCCTAATTATCATGCAGATGATATTAATTTGGCAGTAAAACATTTACGTGAGTTCAATTTATTAGAACATTTAATGATTGATTTTAGTCACGGTAATTGTTTAAAAGAACATCTTCGTCAAAAAAATGTTGCCAAGTCTGTTTCAGATCAAATTTCTCATGGTTCTAAAGCTATTTTTGGTGTTATGATTGAAAGCTTTTTAGAAGAAGGTTTCCAAACAGTAGTTAATAATCAACCGTTAATATATGGTAAATCAATTACTGATGCCTGTTTGAATTGGAAAGACAGTACTTTAATTATTCAACAATTAGCAGATGCTGTGGATGCTCGTTTTTAATTCATATGCTAGTCAAAAAAATTTGACTAGCATCTTTTTGTTAATTTTGTAATATTTTTATATTAAACTTATCTTGATAGTCTATTTATAAAAAAATATTTTTTTATATGAGAGTACATGATATGTAAATATTTAATTAATAATTTTTTTCATAAATAATAAACAATTAATATTTTTAATTAAGGAATGAAGAATGCCTGTAATAAGATTTTTTGATAGAAGTCAACAGGTGTACGAGCATTCTGTTTCACTGATAGAGATTATTCAAAACAAAAAACCTAGTATCATAAATTCTCTTGTTGCAATTTCTGTTAATGGTCATTTTTCAAATTTAAATGCTTTAATAAAAGAAGACTCTTCTATAGAACTCATTAGTATAAAAGATCATAAAACATTAAATATCATTCGATATTCTTGTACGCAACTTTTAAGTTATGCTATAAAAAATATATGGCCGCTTTCACAGATTGCTGCAAGTGACATTATAGAAAATGGTTTTTATTGTGATATCGACTCTGAAAGAAAAATTTCAGAACAAGATCTAGTTTTATTAGAAAATAATATGAACATTCTAGTGAAAAAAGAATATAATATTTTAAATAAATTAGTTTCTTTTTCTGAAGCAAAAGAAATTTTTAAAAAATATTTTGAAAAATATAAAATTTCTTGGATTGATAAAAACATGGATTGTAAAAAGCAAATTTCTTTGTATTATCACGAAAATCATGTAGATATTGATAGAGGAATGCAGGTTTTTAATATAAAATTTTGTAAATATTTTAAATTGCAAAAAATTGGAGGTGTTTACTGGGAGGGAAATAAAAAAAATAAAATGTTGCAGCGTATTTATGGTACTGCCTGGTCTAATAAGATGGAGTTAGACAAACATCTTAACTATTTAAATGAATTAGAAAAAAGAGATCATAGAAAAATCGGAAAACTGCTTCAGTTGTATCATATGCAAGAAGAATCTCCAGGTATGATTTTTTGGCACAATAAAGGTTGGATTATTTTTAATGAATTACAAAATTTTGTTCGATGGAAATTAAAAGAATATAAATATAAAGAAGTTAAAACACCATTATTAATAGATAAGTCAATCTGGAAAAAAAGTGGACACTGGGATAATTATAAAAATGCTATTTTTACTACATTATCAGAACATCGAAAATATTGTATTAAACCAATGAATTGTCCTGGGCATGTGCAAATTTTTAATAGTAGATTAAAATCTTATCGAGATTTACCTATCCGCATGGCAGAATTTGGAAGTTGTCATCGTAACGAACCTTCAGGTTCTTTACACGGTTTGATGAGAGTGCGTAATTTCACTCAAGATGATGCTCATATATTTTGTACTAAAGAACAAGTGCGTGATGAAATTAACGATTGTATTAAAATGATATATGATTTGTATAGCACATTTAATTTTAAAAAAATACTAGTTAAATTATCTACTCGTCCAGAAAAACGTATTGGTACTGATTCTTTATGGGATGAATCAGAAAAAGATTTATCTGATATGTTACTAGAAAATCATTTATCATTTGAATATCAATCAGGAGAAGGTGCTTTTTACGGACCTAAAATTGAATTCATTTTACAAGATTCTTTAGACCGAAACTGGCAATGCGGGACAATTCAACTTGATTTTTATTTACCATTGCGTTTAAGTTCGTTTTATATTAATGAAAATAACGAACGTAAAACTCCTGTTATTATTCATCGGGCTATATTAGGTTCAATAGAACGGTTTATTGGTATATTAATTGAGGAGTGTTCAGGTAATTTACCTACATGGTTATCTCCAATACAGGTAGTTATCATTAGCATTACTAATGTTAGTTCAGATTATGTTAAAAAATTATTTAAAAAGTTTTCTGATATTAATATTCGTATAGAATCTGATTTAAGAAATGAAAAAATAGGTTTTAAAATTCGAGAACACACACTACGTCGAATTCCTTATATATTGATTTGTGGTGAAAAAGAAATTAGTTCTAAAAAAATATCTGTTCGCAGTCGAAATGGCCGTAATTTTGGAATGATTGATATTGATTATTTTATTAAAAAGTTACAAAAAGAAATTATTACACGTAACTTTCATCAAATGGAGGAATAAAGTATTAAAGGTGGAAAAAGAATTCAATTAACACGTCCTAATCGAATTAATAGTGAGATACGTGCAATTAAAGTTCGTCTTACTGGAGTTGAAGGCGATCAAATCGGCATAGTTAATTTACGTGAAGCTTTAGAAAAATCTGAGGAATTAGGATTAGATTTAGTTGAAATTAGTCCGAATGCTGAACCTCCTGTTTGTCGTATTATGGATTATGGAAAGTTTCTTTATGAAAAAAGTAAATCTTCCAAGGAACAGAAAAAAAAACAAAAAGTAATTCAGATAAAAGAAATAAAATTTCGTCCTGGTACTGATGAAGGTGATTATCAAGTTAAATTACGTAATTTAATACGTTTTTTAGAAGATGGTGATAAAGTCAAAATTACTCTACGATTCAGAGGTCGTGAAATGGCACATCAAAAAATTGGTATTAATGTGTTAAATAGAGTTAAAAACGACTTAATTGAATTAGCAATTGTAGAATCTTTTCCATCTAAAATCGAAGGTCGACAAATGATAATGATTTTAGCACCAAAGAAGAAATAGTAATTTTTAATTATATTTTTTAGAATAAACATATAAATTATTTAAACAATTTTTTATATTTTTTTTCATAATTTAAATGAAATAGTTTATGCCAAAAATTAAAACTTTAAAAAGTGCAGCTAAACGTTTTAAAAAAACTGCATCTGGTAAATTTAAACGTAAACAAGCAAATTTACGTCATATTTTAACGAAAAAAACAACAACTAAAAAACGTCATCTTCGTCCCAAGATTTTAGTGTCTAAAGGAGATATAGATAGAGTTAAATCTTTTTTACCATATGCGTAAATTAACTTATTTTATTAAGATTTTACGAATAGGAGAGCATAAATGGCTCGTGTAAAACGTGGAGTAATTGCTCACGCTCGTCACAAAAAAATCTTAAAACAAGCAAAAGGTTACTATGGAGCTCGTTCACGTATTTATAGAGTAGCGTGTCAAGCAGTAATTAAAGCTGGTCAGTATGCTTATCGTGATAGACGACAACGAAAACGACAATTTCGTCAACTATGGATTTCACGTATTAATGCAGCTGTTCGTCAAAGTAAAATGTCTTATAGTAATTTTATTTTTGGTTTAAAAAAAGCCTCAATTAATATTGATCGAAAAATATTGTCTGACATTGCCGTATTTGATATGTTTTCATTTAACGTATTAGTTAAAAAAGCAAAAGAAGCTTTATTATAAATATTAAAATTGAATATATAAGAGGGGAAAGTTCATCTCCCCTCCATTTTAAAAAATTTATAATATTTAGTAAATTTTTTTTATATTTCAATTTCAGACTCGTTAATTTAAAGAAAAATAAGCTTCCTTTATGGAAGCTTTTTAGTATGTTAAACATGCACTTTAATACAGATAAAATAAAAAAGTATATAAAATGTTAAATTTAAATAAATTATTTGAAACTATTCAAAAAGATATAAAAAATTCAAAAAATATAGAAGAATTAAATGAAATTCGTATTAAATTTTTAGGTAAAAAAGGCATTTTAACTTCTTATATGAAGAGCTTAAAAAATTTTTCTTTTGAAGAAAAAAAGAAATACAGTATTATTATTAATCAAAAAAAACAAGATATTATTAATAAAATTAATAAAAAAAAACAAAAATTAACAGTATTTTTTTTAGAAAAACGTATTAAAGAAGAAACTATTGACGTGTCTTTACCTGGACGTCGTACTGAACGTGGTTGTTTGCATCCTATAACATATACTATTGATTATATAAAAAATTTTTTTTCCCAATTAGGTTTTCAATCAATTAGCAGTCCTGAAATAGAAGATGAGTATCATAATTTTGATGCTTTAAATATTCCTAAATATCATCCAGCCAGAGATAATCATGATACTTTCTGGTTTGATGAAAATCGATTATTAAGAACTCAAACCTCAAGCATGCAAATTCGCATCATGAAAAAAGAAAAACCTCCAATGAGGTTTATTTTTCCTGGAAAAGTATATCGTAATGATTATGATATTACACATACACCCATGTTTCATCAGATTGAAGGTTTAATAGTTGATAAAAATATTAATTTTTCTAATTTGAAATGGATTATATATAAATTTTTATACAATTTTTTTGGAGAAGATGTTTCTATTAGATTTCGTCCATCTTATTTTCCTTTTACTGTTCCTTCTGCAGAAGTAGACATTATTAATGTTTATGGTAAACCTTTGGAAATATTAGGCTGTGGAATGGTACACCCTAATGTTTTGAATAATATGAATATTAATTCGAACATATATTCTGCTTGTGCTTTTGGAATAGGTGTTGAAAGAATAACAATGTTACGCTATGGAATATATGATCTTCGATCTTTTTTTGAAAATGATATAAGATTTTTAAATCAATTTAAATATAATTAGCGAGATAAAATGAAATTTAGTGAAAAATGGTTACGTGAATGGATAGACCCAAATGTTAATAGTACAGTTTTATGTGAACAAATTTCTAATTCTGGTATTGAAGTAGAAAATATTGAGCATTTCAAGTCTATATTTTATGGCGTTATAGTTGGTGAAATAGTTCAATGTATTTTACATTCTCAATACAATAATTTAAAAATATTAAAAGTAGATATAGGAAAAAAAAAATTATTAAACATTGTTTGTGGAGCATCTAATTGTTGTAATAATATGAAAGTTGCAGTAGCTACTGTCGGTGCGATTTTACCAAAAAATATCATAATTAATGCGAAACTTTTAAAAGGAGAATTGTCTGAGGGAATGCTTTGTTCTTTTTCTGAATTAGGTATTTTTTTTGATGATAAAAAAATTATTGAATTTCCTAAAGAAACGCTTATAGGAACAAATGTCAATGAATATTTATCATTAAAAGATAATATTATTAAAGTTTCTATTACATCAAATCGTCCAGATGGTTTAAGTCTTCTAGGTTTATCTCGTAATATAGCAGCTATAAATAATTTAACAATACCACCTTTAAAACAAAAATCAATTCCTATAATTATACAAAAAAAAATTGATATTGATATTCAATCTAAAAAAGAATGTATTAATTATTCAGGAAGAATTATACAAAATATCAATATGAATGTTGAAACTCCTTTTTGGATGAAAAAAAAATTATTTTTCTCTGATGTTTTATCAGAAAATATTATGACAAATATTATTAATTATGTGTTAATTGAACTTGGACAACCATTAAATATATTAAATGCAGATTGTATTGATGGTGCTATTATAGTTCGTATGGCTAACAAAAAAGAAAAAGTGTTTTTAAAAAATAATATCAAAACAACTTTAAATGAAAAAATATTAGTTTTTGCTGATAAGAATAAAATATTGTCTATTCCTGGAAATATAAATTCTAATATTGTTGATATAAACGAGAATACTAAAAATATATTTTTAAGTTCTGCTTTGATTGATAAAAAAGCAATTTCTTGTATTATTAAAAAAATGAATTCTAATAAAGCTTTGGAATATTATAATTATGGTATTGATCCGTGTATTCAAAATTATGCTATTGAATACGCAACTGATTTAATTATAAAAATATGTGGTGGCATGCCAGGTCCTATTAATAGTAATAAATCTCATTCGCCTATACATAAAAATAATACAATAAGGTTATATCATCAAAAATTAAATAAAATAACAGGTTTTTTGATTGATCCAACGATTGTTTCGAATATTTTATCTAGTCTCGACTATCAGTTAAATTTTCAAAAAAATTTTTGGGATGTTATTCCTCCTAGCTGGCGATTTGATATATTAATTGAAGAAGACGTAATTAGTGATATACTTCGAATATATGGATATAACAATATTTGTTTAACTCCATTAAAAGAAAATTTAAACTGTAGTAATAAAAATGAATTAACAGATTCTTTATTAAAAAAATTTTCTGTTATATTAACTAATAAAGGTTATTATGAAGTTATTAACTATGGTTTTATTGATCCTAAAATACACAATTTAATTTTTCCAAATAAAAAAACTTTATTATTATCTAATCCTATATCTCAAGATATGTCATGTATGCGTTTATCTTTATGGCCTGGTTTGCTTAAAAATATTTCTTATAATAAAAATCGTCAACAAGCAAATATTCGCATTTTTGAAAGTGGACTTTGTTTTTCAATAGATAAAAAAGAACATCTTGGTGTTAGACAAGAAATTTTTTTAGCGGCAGTAATCAGTGGTAACGATATTAAAGAAAATTGGTATGATAAAATAAGAAAAATGGATTTTTATGATTTAAAAGGTGATTTAGAATCGATATTAGAGTCAGTATATCAATTAGATGATATAGAATTTCGACGTGAGAAAATTTCTGGATTGCATCCGTCACAAAGTGCATCTGTATATTGTAAAAATCATTTAATTGGTAGTATTGGAACAATTGATCCAAGATTAGAAAAAGAATTAAATATAAATAGTACTACATTTTTATTTGAAATATCATTAAATAATTTTTCAGATATTAAACCATTAAAAATCCAAGAAATTTCAAAATTTCCTACAATTCGACGTGATATTGCAATATTAATATCAAAAGATATTGCGGTTTATAATATTATTAAAAAATGTAAAGAGTTTTTTATTGATGAAAAAGTAGAAATTAATCTATTTGATATGTATTTTTCTAAAGAATTTAATAGTGATAAAAAAAGCTTAGGCATTAGTTTTATTTTTCAGAATAAAACAAGAACTTTACAAGATGAGGAAATTAATTTAATGATGAATGATTGTATAGAAGTATTAAAGAATAAATTTCAAGCTGTATTAAGGAAATAAAATTATGGTTCTTACAAAAGCTGAAATTTCAGAAAATTTATTCGAAAAGTTACAATTAACTAAACAAGATTCAAAAAAATTTGTAGAATTTTTTTTTGAGGAAGTTAGGAAATCTTTAGAGAAAGGAGAAGATGTTAAATTGTCTGGATTTGGAAATTTTCAAATAAAGAACAAAAAAGCTCGTCCTGGTAGAAATCCTAGAACAGGAGAAAGTTTTCTTATAACAGCTAGACGAGTAGTGACGTTTAAAGCCGGTCAAAAACTCAAGGCCAAAATTGATCATTTTTTAATAAAAAAAAATAATCATATCTAATATCATTAGAATAGTTTTCTTTTTAAAAAGAAGTAGAGCATGCGACTTTCTGATTTTTCTTTTAATTTACCAAAATTACTTATACCTTTTTATCCTTATTTTATTTTTAGCTTATGCTGCTAAACAGTGATGTATAAAAATTCTAGAATATCGTTTTAAAAAATACTAAATTTATTCCTGCTTATTTTTTTAGACAGAAAGAAAGTAGAAGAAAATTTAAAAATTGAGTTGAAAGAATATTAAGTATTCATAAGATATTAGCAATAATCAAAAATTCCTAAAATATCAATATTAAAATTAAAATTTTTTTAGACTGAATATAAAATTAAAAGTTTTGTTATTAGGTACAAGATTTCTTTTTTTAAAACTATTTTCATAGTAATAGTTATTTAGCTATTGACATCATTAATAATATTCGAAAACTTCTTGGACTGCTAGATTACATTTTGATTTACCTTTATTAGAAAAATTATACAATAAAATCCTAGATATAGACTACATAATTCTTCATATAGGTCCTGGAATATTTTAAACTATTAAAACGATAAAAATCAAAGAATATATTATACATTCTAAATTATTTGAGATTTCTTTTTTACTGATTAAAAATGTTAAATATTTTAAAAAAATAAGCATATTATAGGAATTGGTACTATTTTACCTTGTGTTTTAGAAAGTGCATATCATTTACCTGAATAGGGTAAAAATAAAAGTTTTATTGATGATTATAATTTTTATTTTTCTAAATCAATATTAATTGAATTATTTTCTTCTTTTTTAGAAAATAGAAACACAATGAATGCTTATCATAAAGTAATAATAAATTAATATAGTTTTTTTAGCTATATCTGTAGGATCTATAAAAATTATAATAAATTATTTTAATATTGATTGTTTAATATACTTCGAACAAAAATTCTTTAAAAAATATTATTAGGATCATGAGGAAGAAATGAATTTTCAACTTTTACATCAAGATGGAAATGCTAGATATGGTTTTTTTAATTTTAATAAAAAAATAATAGAAACACCTATTTTTATGCCAGTTGGTACTTATGGTGCTGTAAGAAGTATCAGTACAGAAGAAATTAAAAAGACTGGAAGTAAAATTATTTTAGCTAATGCATTTCATTTATATTTTAGACCTGGACATAAAATAGTCAAATTACATGGAAGTTTACATGATTTTATGAATTGGTCTGGACCTATTCTTACAGATTCTGGAGGATTCCAAATTTTTAGTCTTTCACAGTTTTGTAAAGTTAATAATGAAGGAGTTCTTTTTAAAAATCACATCAATGGAAAAAATATTTTTTTAACTCCAGAAATTTCTATGAAAATTCAATTAGATTTAGGTTCGAATATTGTTATGATTTTTGATGAATGTATTTCATATACTCAAGATTGGGAAAAAACAAAAAGTGCAATGGAGAGATCATTAATTTGGGCAAAAAAAAGTCGTTTATATTTCGATTCTCATAAAAATAAAAATTTATTATTTGGGATTATTCATGGAGGAGTGTACTCATCTTTACGTGATATATCACTAAAAGAATTAATAAAAATAGGTTTTGACGGATATGCATTGGGTGGTTTAGCTGTTGGAGAACCAAAAAAAGAAATGTATAGATTATTAGATCATGTTTGTCCTCAAATACCAAAAAATAAACCTCGATATTTAATGGGAGTAGGTAAACCAGAAGATTTAATAGAAGGAGTTAATCGGGGTATAGATATGTTTGATTGTGTCATGCCCACTCGAAACGCTAGAAATGGATATTTGTTTGTTACAAATGGCATAATTAAAATTAGAAATAAACAATACAAGGAAGATTTATCTTGTTTAGATAGTGCTTGTACTTGCTATACTTGTCGATATTATACTCGTTCTTATTTACATCATTTATCTTCTTGTAATGAAATGTTAGGAGCTCGTTTAAATACAATACATAATTTACATTACTATCAGACGTTAATGTCTAATATAAGAAATTCAATAAAAAATAATAAATTTCGTCAATTTGTATTGAATTTTTATAAGCAAAAAAATAAAATAAATTTTTAATAAGACAGTTTTAAGGAAAAATAAATGAGTTTTTTTATTCAAAATGCAAATGCTGCAGTTTCTGAAACATTAGAAAATAATAATTCATATTCTTTGATATTTATGGTGATAATATTTTTATTAGTTTTTTATTTTATGCTGTTTCGTCCTCAACAAAAGAAAGACAAAGAACATAAAAATCTTATGAATTCTCTTGTTCAGGGAGATGAAGTGATGACTACTAGTGGTTTTTTAGGACGAATTAAAAAAATTACAAAAAATGGATATATTTTGCTTCAATTAAACGATACAACTGAAATATTCATAAAGCAAGAATTTATTTCATCATTATTACCTAAAGGCACTTTACGATCTTTATAATTTTTATTTGTAAAATAGGGTTTATTTGTAATAAACTATTTATTTTTTAAAAATATTTAATATAAATAAGAAAAATCTACTATGGAAAAGAAAATTTTTTTAATTTATCCAATATTAGTAATCGATTTAATCGTATCCTAGAGTTGGGATGATGTATTTTTACTTTCTTAAAAAAATTGCATATAGGTTTTTCAAGATCTTTTATTTTAACTAAAATATCTTGATATCTTTTTTCTAAAAATAAAGTTCTTGTATAAATATTAAAATTTTCTATTTGATTAAATAATATGATTTCTTCTGCTTCTATCATTAGTTTGATATTTATGTATCCAGTAATTTTCTCATTTTCTTTTTCTAAAATATTAGATATTCTTTTAATAGATAATATTATTGATTTTGAACTTTCTAATTTTTGGAAAAAAGATATAGCTTGTATTTTTTGATGAATATCTATTAGTTGTGTTGATTGATATGATAATACTGATTTGATAACTTTTATACTATATCCTGTTTCTTGATACCAATAAAATAGTCTTTTTATAAAAAACTTAATAATTTTATTAGATAAAACCGTATTATTAGAATTTTCTTTATTATACAGATAAAGACTTTTATTAATTAAATCTTTTAAATCTAATAATATGTTTTTTTCTATAATAATACGTATTATGCCTATAGCTAAACGTCTTAATCCAAATGGATCTTTATCTGAACTTAGAGTGTTTCCAACATAAAACATTCCTGATAAAGTATCCATTTTATCAGTAATTGATAATGCACAACCTATTGAAGTGTATGGAAGCTTATCCCCTGAAAAAGCTGGTAGATATTGTTCTTTAAGAGCAATAGCAATATCTTTTTTTTCTTGATCTTCTAAAGCACAGTACATGCCTATAGTGCCTTGTAATTCTGGGAACTCACATACTGTATTAGTTACGAGATCACATTTAGATAGCATTGCTGATCTGATTGCATCTTGTACATTGCTATGACTATATTTAGCAATCCATTCTATAAGCAATTGAAGCCGTAGTGTTTTTTCATATAATGAACCAAGGTTATTATGGAATAAAACTTTTTTTAGAGATAAAAGATAATGTTCTAATTTTACTTTTCTATCATTTTTAAAAAAAAAATTAGCATCTGAAAGTCGTGCATGCATTACTTTTTGATTTCCTATAATAATCTTTTCTGGTTCTTTTGAATTAATATTAGAAATAAAAATAAAATACGGAAGAAGTTCTTTCTTGGAATTATATATTGGAAAACATTTTTGTTGTTTTTCTATAGTGTATATTAATATTTTTTTTGGCATCTTAAGGAATTTTTTTTCAAAAGTTGCTAAAAGTGCTGTAGGTGATTCTACTAAAGCAGTCACTTCTTCAATTAAATAATTACTATTTTTTGCAAATCCATTAATATTTTGTGCAGTTTCTTTGATTTTTTTTAAAATTGTTTCTTTTCGAATTTCATAATCAGCAATAATGTTATTTTTTTGGAAAAGAATTTTTGGATAATTTTCTGCATTATTAATTTTTATTTGATCGTCTTTTGAAGAAAGATGATTTTGAAGAAGATTATTAGAAGAAACATTAAATATCTTTCCTGAAATAATTTGATTATCTAATAATATTACAATATTACGAATAGGACGAAAGAATTTTTGATTATTTTCTTCCCATCGCATAGCTTTTTTTATAAAGATTTTTTTAAGAGCTAATTCAGTAATTTTGGGAATTAATCGTTCGGTATTTTCCTGTTTTTTTATTTTTTTATATAATAACCACTCACCTTTTTCGTTTTTTAAATGACTAGCTTGATTTATGTTAATTTTACAATGTTTTAACCAACAAATAGCAGCTTCTGTTAAAAATCCATTTTTATCGTAAGAATTTAATATCGATGGACCTCTTTTTTTAATTTCTATGAATTTATCTGTTGTATCAATATCTGTAATTTTTAATGCGAGTCTTCTTGGAGTGGAAAAGTGCTTAATACTTTTATATGTAATATTATAAGAATTTAATTCTCTAATAAAGTTTTCATAAAAACATAAAGATATTTTTGAAAGCAATCTAGAAGGTAGTTCTTCTGTACCTATTTCAATTAATAATGTTTTTTTTTTCATGTTTTTCTCTTTTTTTGTTACATAATGGAAAACCTAGTTTTTCTCTTGAATTTAAATATTTTATTGCAATTTGAGTAGTTAATTTTCGAACTCGTAAAATGTAATTTTGACGTTCGTTTGAAGATAAAACTTTTCTTGCATCTAATAAGTTGAATATATGATTTGCTTGTAATATTTTTTCATATGATACGAGAAATAGTGGTTGTTTTAAATTTATTAATTTTATTGCTTCTTTTTCATATTGTTGAAAGGAATTAAATAAAAAATCAATATCAGAATATTGAAAATTATACTGTGATTGTTCTATTTCATTTTGTTTGAAAATATCACCATAATTTATTTTTTTATTATCATGCACACTCCAAACCAGATCATATACATTTGATTTATTTTGCATATGCATAGCAATTCTTTCTAAACCGTATGTTATTTCTACAGTTACAGGATTACATTCTAATCCGCCTACTTGTTGAAAATAAGTAAATTGAGTAATTTCCATACCATTTAACCAAACTTCCCACCCAATACCCCAAGCACCTAATGTAGGATTTTTCCAATTATCTTCTACAAAACGTATATCATGTATTTTTTCATCTATATTTAATAAATTCAACGAATTTAAATAAAGATTTTGAATATTTTTTGGAGGAGGTTTTATAATGACTTGAAATTGATAATAATGTTGCAAACGATTAGGATTTTCTCCATATCTTCCATCAGAAGGACGACGGCAGGCTTGTACATATGCAGCATTGATTGGTTCTGGTCCAATGGTACCTAAAAAGGTTATATTATGAAAAGTACCTGCTCCTATTGGAAGATCTAAGGGTTGAAAAATAGTACACTGTTGTTGTGACCAGTATTCTTGTAAAGTTTTAATTAAATGATAAAAATTATTATGATAATTTTTCATGTTACATCCAAAAATGATAACAATTCTTTTTTTTTATATATTTTAAATATTTTGGAATAATTAAAAATGTACTTATATGTAAAATAATAATAAAATTTTGTAAAGAATTTATTTTAAAATTTAATGCATTTTAAAAAAAAAGATTAAAAGTTCTATTTTATAAAGAATACAGTGATACAAATTAAAAAGAAAGAAAATTATCAATTGATAAATATATATTATAAATCATGATTTTACTTGATTCAGATTTAATAAATTATAGTTTAAAAAATAAACTAGTTGTATTTGTAAAAAATATATTCTATAAAATTTTTTAAGATTAACTCGTATAATTTTTTTTTAAAATATTAATTTTATAATATAAATAATATTACTATTAATTCTTTTTTATAATTTTGTTTGAATTCTGACTAAAAATTTTCTTCATAAATTTTATTTATAAAAAATATTGAATATTGAATTCAATTTATTTTTATTGATTAAAATATGTTTTCTCAGTATCATATTATTTTAATGTAAAAAATTTGTTTCTCTATTAAATAGAAAATTAAATTTTTACTAATATTTATATATATTCTTATTATGTCATTCTTTTTTAATTTTTTAAATATTTTTTAAAATATTGAAACAGAAATTATTCTAGCAGGAAAAAGATGAAAATATGAATTATATTGGAGCACATATTAGTTCTTCTGGTGGTTTGGAAAAAATAATTTTACGTGCTGTTCAAATAAAAGCAACAGCATTTTCTTTTTTTACGAAGAATCAGCGTCAGTGGTTCTCTCCTCCATTGGTTCAAAAAACAATAGATTGTTTTAAAGATTTATGTATTAAGCATGCATTTACACCTCAACAAATTCTACCTCATAGTAGTTATTTAATTAATTTAGGCCATCCTATTGATGAATTATTAGAAAAGTCTAGAACATCTTTTATTGATGAAATGATTCGTTGTAACCAACTTGGTTTAATACTTTTAAACTTTCATCCAGGTAGTCACTTAAATAAAATTACTGAAGGTTCTTGTTTGTTAAGAATTGCTAAATCTATTAATATAGCTTTAGAAAAAACTAAAAATGTAATTGCAGTAATAGAAAATACAGCAGGACAAGGAACTAATGTAGGATATTGTTTTGAACATTTATCTCAAATTATTGAAAATGTTCATGATAAATCTAGAGTTGGGGTATGTATTGATACTTGTCATTTGTTTGCATCAGGATACGATTTGCGTACTGAGCAAGATTGTAAAAATACATTTGAAAAATTTAATAATTTAATAGGATTAAAATATTTAAGAGGGATACATTTAAATGATTCTAAAAGAAAACTTAATAGTCGTATTGATCGTCATGAAAGTTTGGGATTAGGTGAAATAGGGAAATTAGCTTTTAGATGGATAATTAGAAATAAGAATTTCTACAATATTCCAATTATTTTAGAAACGGTTAATCCTAAGATATGGAAAGAAGAGATTCATTGGTTAAGATCACAAAAAAAATATAATCAAAAAATTTTTTTATATTAAAAGAGGTATAAAAATGTTAACACTACAAGCAGACAAAAGACAAGAAAAAGGTAAAAGTTTTAGTCGACGATTACGTATTAATAATAAGTTTCCAGGAGTTTTATATGGATCTGATAAATCTGAAATTTTACTTATACTAGATCATAACGCTGTTTTTAATTTACAAAAAAAATATGAATTTTATAAAGAAAATTTATTTTTACTTATTGGAGATGAAAAATATAAAGTTAAAGTGCAAGCTATTCAACGGCATGCGTTTAAGTTAAAATTATTGCATATTGATTTTATATATGTTTAGTTAACAATATCAGATATATGAATCAATATTATTTTTTTAAATATAATTTTTATAAATATTTTATGATGTCCCTAATAATATAGTAAAAAAAATTTTTCTAAAAATTAGCATTGTAGGATGAAACTGTATAAAAATTAAGCTTAAAAATCCAGACGATATAGTTAAAAATGCCAGCCATCCGATTTTTTTCTTAGTAAAAAAAGATGCAGTATTAATTATATGATTTTTTCTCATGTTCCACCATTTTGATATCAGCCATATTCCCAGCCATATCAAAATTGCAATAGATAATAAAAACCATTTGAAATAATCATTTTGAGAACTTTGTGGTATTTTTATAGCGATTCCTGTGACTATACCAGGGAAAAAATATACTGGTGGCCACAATATACATCCAACAATACTAGGGAAAATAAATTTTTTTAATGGTAGTTTCAACATTCCAGAAACCATTGGTATTAAGGGTCTAGTTGGTCCTATAAATCGTCCGATAATGATTGTAATTATACTATGTTTATGCAATAAGGATTTTGTTTTATCAAGTAATCTTTGATTTTTTCTTAAAAAATTAAAATTACATAACCAATTTTTAAAATATAAACCGATATAATATGAAATCCAATCACCTAATAAACATCCAACTGTACCAGAAATCCAAGCAGGATAGAATGATAATCTTCCATCACCTATAAATGTACCTAAGGTAGTCATTAAAATGATACCAGGAAGTAATAATCCTACTAAGGCAAGAGATTCCAAAAAAGACACGATACCAACTACTAAGAGAGAGTATGTTAAAGACTGTGTTATTAAAGATGTTAACCAAGATTCCATAAAGTCTCATTATTATTAAGTTTTTTTAATATTAAAAGTAAATTAATATTTTATACTGTATATTTTTTTTAAAATAACCTCAAGAAAATATTATAAATTTATTTTATTTTTTTCTAATACCTTTAAAGTAGACTACAAAAAATATTTTCTATTATTAATTGATAGAAAAGATATTTTAGTATAAAACGCTTGTTTATAAAAAGAAGAATTATAATGAAAGTATTGATTTTTATATTTTTTTATATTTTTACCGGTATTTTTTGTGTTTTAGCTAAAGAAAATCAGATAGATAATATTATAGCTGTTGTCAATGATCAAGTTATATTAAATAGTGATGTTAATGAAATGCTTTTTTTTCTAAAAAAAGAACGTAGAAATTTCAAAATTCCTTTGAGAAGTAATTTCTTAAAAGACAAAGTAATTGAAAAATTAATTGTGAATTCTTTAATATTACAAGAAGCAAATAGAATGAATGTTCGTATTACTCAAGAACAAATTGATACTGTAATAGAAAATATTGCTTCAAAAAAAAATATTAATATTAATGAATTTAAAAAAAATATTTTATTTCATGACCTAAATAATCATTTTTATTATGATAATTATATGAAAAATATTGAAAGATTATTAAAAATAAGAATAATACAAGATTATGAACTTCGTAAACGTATTAATATTTCTGAACAAGAAGTTAGTGTTGTTTTTAAAAATATCATGAAAAATAACAAAAAATTTAAAAGAATAAATTTAAGCTATATTTTATTACCTTTTGCAAAAAAAGATTCTCAGAATACGATTAGAAATAAACAAAAAATAGTAGAAGATATCGTAAATAAAATTAAAAAAGGTTATAGTTTTGAACAATTTCTTCTAGATTCTAAAAAAAATAAGTCTATTTTTGTATCAAAAAAAATGTTTTGGATGCGTTTTTTAGATATACAAAATTGCTTTGTTGAAACTTTAAACATTTTTAAAAAAGGACAAATTATAGGTCCTTTATTAGGAGATAAAGGATTCTATATTTTAAAAATTAATGATATAGATAAAAATAGAGAAAACATCACAACTGAATTTTATATGCAACACTGTTTGATTAAACCTTCTATTATTCAAACGGATATAGAATCAAAAAGGAATATTTTTAATATATACGAAAATATAAAAAAAGGCGTGTACAGTTTTGATGATGCTGTTAAAAATTTATCACATGATTTCTATTCATCTAATAAAAAAGGTGACTTAGGTTGGGTTTCAAAAAAATCATTTAGTTTTGATCTTGATAAAGAATTTTTATATTTAAATAAAAATGAAATAAGTAAGCCTATCAAATCCAATTTTGGATGGCATATATTTAAATTATTAGATAAACGTCAAGTAGATGAATTTTATAATTTTAAAAAAAAACAGGCTTACAATATTTTATTAAACAAAAAAATGATTCTAGAAAAACATAATTGGATAGAAGAACTGAAAAAGATTGCTTATATAAAAATTATAAGATCATAAGTATACTTTTCTTAATAAAATTTAAATATTAAATAATTAACTATAAATTATGATTATAAAAAATTTTAAAAAACATTTTCCTTTAAAAAGGTATGGACAAAATTTTCTTGTCAATACAAAAACTATTCAAAAGATAATTAATATAATTAATCCAAACACCAAACAAACATTAGTGGAAATTGGACCTGGATTAGCTGCATTAACAAAACCAATTTGTCAATTATTAGAAGAATTAATTGTTATTGAAATAGATCCTAATTTATTGTTTTTATTAAAAAAACGTTCATTTTATTCAAAATTAACAGTTTTTTATCAAGACGCTTTAAATTTCAATTATACAGATTTGTTTTATAAGAAAAATCAATTAATTCGTGTTTTTGGAAACTTGCCATATAATATTTCTACATCTTTAATTATTTCTTTATTCAATCATATTAAAGTTATTCAAGATATGAATTTTATGTTACAGAAAGAGGTTGCTGAAAGATTAATTTCTATTCCTGGAAATAAATCTTATGGCCGTTTAAGCATTATTTCTCAGTATTATTGTAAAATTAAAATATTATTAAATGTTGTACCTGAAGATTTTCGACCTATACCGAAAGTGCATTCTGTTTTTATCAATTTAACTCCTCATACCAATTCTCCATATTTTGTTTATGATACAAATATCCTCAGTTCTATCACAAGAAATGCTTTTCAAAATAGAAGGAAAATTTTGCGTCATAGTTTAAAAAATTTATTTTCTGAAAAAGAACTAATTCAATTAGAAATTAATCCAAATTTACGAGCTGAAAATATTTCTATCTTTCAGTATTGTCAATTAGCTGATTATTTATATAAAAAATTAAATAATCTTGTAAAAATCAATTAAATTAATTTTTTATATTTCATGTTAATTTAAAGAGGCAATAATATATGAGTACCTATTTTATTAGTGATATACATGGTTGTTATAAAGAATTTAGGATGTTGTTAAAAAAATCATCTTTTAATAATAAAGAAGATGATTTATGGATTGCCGGTGATTTAGTATCTAGAGGTCCTGATTCTTTGAAAGTGGTTAAATATCTTTATTCATTAAAAAATAGAGTGAAAATAGTTTTAGGTAATCATGACATAAATTTAATTGCAGTTCATGCTGGTGTAAAAAAAAATAAAAAAGAAAATTGCTTTGATGAGTTTCTTTCTTCGTCAGATAGTGTTGAATTAATCAATTGGCTTCGTTCTCAATCTCTTTTAAAAATTGATGAAAAACGGAAGATAATTATGTCACATGCTGGAATTAGTCCTCAATGGGATATTAATACAGCGAAAGTGTGCGCATGGGAAATTGAAGATTTTTTATCTAATGATAATTATTCTTTTTTTTTAAAATCTATATATAATAATAATATAAATTTTTGGACATTGAATTTAAATCAATTAGATAGACTTCGATATTCTATAAATTCTTTTACAAGAATGAGATATTGTTATCCAGATGGTCGACTAAATATGATTTATAAAAACTCTCCTAATTTTGTTAAATATCCTTTGCAACCGTGGTTTTTAATGCCGTCTAATATTGCAAAGGACTATTCTATTTTGTTTGGACATTGGTCTTCCTTAAAGGGAACTTATATACCTAAACCTTTTTTTGCATTAGATGCCGGTTGCTGTTGGGGAGAAGAATTAATTATGCTACGATGGGAAGATAAAAAAATTTTTTCACAGTCTTTTTTTTCGAAATAATTCAAATAAATTATTATTTTTAAAATCGTTAATTTTATCTTGATAAAATTTCAAAAGAATAATTATATGGATTTTTTTTATCTTTAAAAATTTTTTTTCTAAATAATACTTTCCAAGATGGATATAATGTATATTTAGGAAAATATGCATCTCCAATAATATTGATATCTATATGAGTCAAATATAATTTATTAGCATAAAATAACATTTTTTTGTATATTTTAGACCCTCCAATAACCATAATTTCTTTATTGTATTTTGCAGAGATTAACGCATTAGATATTGAATCAGCCCAAATTATACCTTTTTTTTTAATTTCATTACTACTAATTACTATGTTTTTACGCGTAGGCAAGGGTCTTTTAATAGATTCCCAAGTTAAACGACCCATAATTACACTTTTATTTATTGTTTTTTGTTTAAACCATTTTAAATCTTCTGGAAGATACCAAGGTATTTTATTATTATATCCAATAACTAAGTTTTTAGACATAGCAGCAATTAAACTTACATTCATTTGAAAAGATAGATCCTCTAGTATGAATTATAAATATGTTTCACAACATATTTATAAATATTTACTTAGTTTAAGTGAACTATTTTTTATTATAAAATAATTTTATTTTTTTATGTATTTCTTGTAGGGATGTAACATTTTTTGTTGGTTTTTCATTTAATGCTATAACAGTTGCAAAAGCTCCATTAATTGTTGTGTCATAGTGTACTTTATATTGAAGGGCACTACGACATATTAGTTTTGAATCTTTTATTCCTTGATGACAAGATGTAGTATTAACAATGTAAGAATATTCTCCATTTTTCAAACGATCTTGTATATGAGGACGTCCTTCATGAACTTTATTTACTAATCTAGATGAAATTCCAGAATTATTTAAAGCTATAGATGTACCTTTAGTTGCGTCTATTTTAAACCCCATCTTTTTTAATTTAACTGCCAGGTTTATAATATTATTTTTATCATCATTTCTAACAGAAAGAAGAACACGGCCTGATTTTTTCATATTCGTATGAGCACCTAACATAGCTTTAGCAAAAGCTTCTGAAAAGTTTTTTCCAATACCCATCACTTCTCCTGTAGAACGCATTTCTGGACCTAATATAGGATCGACTCCTTGAAATTTGTCGAATGGAAGAACAGCTTCTTTTACTGAGAAATATGGAGGAATTATTTCTTTAATAAAACCTTGTTCTGATAATTTTCTTCCATACATTACTCGTACAGCAATTTTTGCCAATGCAAGACCTGTCGCTTTTGAAACAAATGGAACAGTTCGTGCTGCTCTTGGATTTACTTCAATAATATATATTTGATTTTTCTTAATAGCAAATTGTACGTTCATTAGCCCTTTTACAGATAATTCAAAAGCTAGTTTTTTTACCTGTTTTCTAATTTCATTTTGTATTTTGTTAGTTAAGGTATAAGCTGGTAATGAGCATGCAGAATCACCAGAATGAACTCCAGCTTGTTCAATATGTTCCATGATTCCTCCAATTAAAACTGTTTCTCCATCGCAGATAGCATCAACATCTACTTCTGTTGCATAATCTAAATATTGATCTAATAAAATAGGAGTGGTATTATTCTTTTTTAATGTAGTTTTAAAATAATTTTTCAAACCATATGGTTCATAAACAATTTCCATTGCTCTACCACCTAAAACATAAGATGGTCGTACCATTAATGGATAACCAATTATATCGGCTTTTTTATAAGCTTGATCTAAAGTTAAGACAGTTGTATTTAAAGGTTGTTGTAATTTTAATTTAGATACAGTTTCTTGAAAACGATGACGATCTTCTGCTTTATCAATTGCATCTGGACTTGTTCCGATTATAGGAATACCTTCTTTTTCAAAATCACGTGCTAATTTTAGTGGAGTTTGTCCTCCATATTGAATAATAACTCCTTTAGGTTTTTCTATTCTAACTATTTCTAAAACATTTTCTAAGGTAATTGGTTCAAAGTATAGTCTATCTGAAATATCATAATCAGTAGATACAGTTTCTGGATTGCAGTTAATCATAATCGCTTCAAAACCATCTTCTCGCAAAGCTTGAGCAGCATGTACACAGCAATAATCAAATTCTATACCTTGTCCTATTCTATTAGGCCCACCACCTATTATTATAATTTTTTTGTCATTTTTATTTGGATGTGATTCACATTCATCTTCCCATGTTGAATACATATATGCTGTTTCGGTTGAAAATTCAGCAGAACATGTATCAATTCTTTTATAAACTGGATGCAAATTCAGTGTATAACGTAGTTTTCTTATTTCACTTTCATTTTTCTGAGTTAACATTGCAATACGTTGATCAGAAAAACCTTTTCTTTTTATAAAATAAAAAAAATCATATTTCAATCCAGAAAATCCATTTTTTATAATTTTTTTCTCTAGTAGAATAATTTCTTCAATTTGAACAAGAAACCATGGATCAATTGATGTTAAATCAAATACATCATTTACAGACATACCTGCTCGAAATGCATCACCTATATACCAAATACGCTCAGAACCAGCATCTTTTAATTCATGTCTAATTTTAATTAAATATTCTGGATCAGTACAAGATATTTTAGAATCAAAACCACTGGCACCTACTTCTAAACCACGAATAGCTTTTTGTATAGATTCTTGGAAAGTACGACCTATTGCCATGACTTCTCCAACAGATTTCATTTGTGTAGTTAGTCTATCATCACAGCCTGGGAATTTCTCAAAATTAAATCTAGGAATCTTGGTTACGATATAATCTATTGATGGTTCAAATGATGCAGTAGTATTCATTCCTGTAATGTCATTTGCAAGTTCATCTAATGTATACCCAACAGCTAATTTAGCCGCAATTTTTGCAATAGGAAATCCTGTGGCTTTAGATGCTAGAGCAGAAGATCGAGAAACTCTAGGGTTCATTTCAATAACGATCATTCGACCATTTTTTGGATTAATTGCAAATTGCACATTAGAGCCACCTGTTTCTACGCCTATTTCTCGTAAAATTGACATAGATGCATTTCTCATCACTTGATATTCTTTATCAGTAAGAGTTTGCGCAGGTGCTACAGTAATTGAATCACCTGTATGAATGCCCATAGGATCCAGATTTTCAATTGAACAAACGATAATACAATTATCATTTTTATCTCGCACGACTTCCATTTCATATTCTTTCCAACCAATAAGCGATTCGTCAATTAGAAGTTCTGTACTGGGAGATAATTTAAGTCCTCTTTCACATATCGCTTCAAATTCTTCATGATTATAAGCAATTCCTCCTCCATGTCCACCCATAGTAAAAGAAGGACGAATAATGCATGGAAATCCTACAGTATTTAATACTAAAAATGCTTCTTGAATATTATGTGCAATACCACATTTTGCAGTTTCTAAATTTAATTTTCTCATTGAACGTTCAAATAATTTTCTATTTTCGGCTTTTTTTATTGCATTAACTGTTGCGCCTATTATTTTAACGTTATATGTATCTAAAATGCCTTTATGATCTAATTCTAAAGCACAGTTTAAAGCTGTTTGACCTCCCATAGTTGGAAGTAGTGCATCTGGTTTTTCTTTTTGAATAATTTTTTCTACTATTTCCCAATGAATTGGTTCGATATATGTAGCATCGGCCATACAAGGATCTGTCATAATAGTTGCAGGATTAGAGTTTACGAGAATTATCTTATAGCCTTCTTCTTTTAAAGCTTTACAAGCTTGTGCACCTGAGTAGTCAAATTCACATGCTTGTCCAATTACTATTGGACCTGCGCCAAGAATTAAAATTGATTTTATATCAGTAGATTTAGGCATTTTTTTTCCCTAATTAATTACTGAGCTTTAGTTTTTTTGATGAACTATTAATTTAATGAAATTATCAAATAACGATGAAGCATCATGTGGTCCAGGGCTTGCTTCTGGATGACCTTGAAAACTAAAAGCTAATTTATCAGTTAAAGATAGACCTTGTAATGTGCCATCGAAAAGAGAAGTATGTGTAATTTCTATATTATTTGGCATATTTTCAGTATCTACAGTAAAACTATGATTTTGAGAGGTGATGATAACACGGTTGTTTTTGATATCTTTTACAGGATGATTTCCCCCATGATGTCCAAATTTCATTTTTATAATTTTAGCCCCACTGGCTAAAGCAAGTAGCTGATGTCCTAAACATATTCCAAAAATAGGAATATTAGTTTTTAAGAAATATTGAATAGCATGAATAGCGTAATGGCAAGGTCTTGGATCTCCTGGTCCATTAGATAAGAAAATTCCATCTGGGGATAAATTTAATACAATTTTGGGATCAGTTGTTGCGGGAACAATAGTTAGATGGCATCTTCTATCTACAAGCATACGAAGTATATTTCTTTTTACTCCAAAATCATATACAACAACATGAAATAAAAATTTTTCTTTTTTCGTGAAAAACAATTTTTTTTTATTGAGAACAAGACTTCTTTGATTCCAATTATAAATAGATTTAGTAGAAACTTTTTTTGCTAAATCTAAACCTTGTAAACTTAAAAAGTTCTTAGCCTTGTCATGTGCTATAGTGTAATTTTCTTTTTTATCTGCAATAATACATCCGTTTTGTGAACCTTTAGTACGTAAAATACGCGTTAATTTTCTCGTGTCAATATCAGATATCGCAACAATATTATTTTCTTTTAAATAAGAACATAAACTTTTTTTATTTCGATAATTACTTGCAATTGGTGATAAATCACGGATAATAAGACCTTTTAAATAAATTTTAGATGATTCTTCATCATCAGAATTAGTTCCAACATTACCAATATGAGGGTGAGTTAATGTCACAATTTGATGTGAATAAGAGGGATCAGTGATTATTTCTTGATAACCAGTTATGGATGTATTAAAAACAACTTCGCCTACAGTTATTCCTTTAGCTCCAATAGCTCGTCCGTGAAATCTAGTCCCGTCTTCTAAAACTAGTACTGCTAATTGGCTCAAAACATCCTCCATTAAAAAATACTTTATTTTATACGTGAATTGTTATTTCTATTGTAATCATTATATTTTATTTTAACTAAAATTAATATTTTTGTCTATTATCATAATGAACATTTATATGTTTTAAGACAGCATATAACGGAATTAATATTAGACATATTTTATTGAAAGTATTAATTAGATATGATTATCATAAATAAAATAATTTATGTTTTCTTGTTATTAAAATGATAGTACATCTGACATATCAAATAAACCCATCTTTTTTTTATGAATCCATAAAGCTGACTGTATAGCACCTTTAGCAAAAGATATTCTATCAGAGGCAGTATGAGTAATTTTTATTTCTTCTCCAGAACTAGAAAACATAACAGTGTGTTTTCCAATAATATTACCTGCACGCACAATAGAAAATCCAATTTTTTTTCTTTCTCTTATCCCTGTTATTCCTTTTTTATGATATATCGAATGTTTATTTAAATCCCAGTTCATTACTTTTGATATAACTTCTCCTATTGCTAATGCTGTACCTGAAGGAGCATCTATTTTGTTACGATGATGGTATTCAAGAATATCAATATCGGAACTTTTTCCTATAATTTGAGTCGTTTTTTCAATTAATTGAAATAGTAAATTAATTCCTATACTAAAATTTGATGATATAATTATAGCAATATCTTGAGAATATGATTTTATAATATCCATTTCTTCGCTTGAAAATCCAGTAGTACCAATAACAATATTTTTTTTAAATTTACTACAGTATTCTAAATACTTTAACGTACTATTAGTGTTCGTGAAATCAATTAACACATCAAAATCTTTTTTATTCATGTTTAACTCGTCATTAATAAGAACATCCATTTTTCCTATTCCGAGAATTTCACCAATATCTTTTCCAATTAGTTGACAATTTTTTTTAACTAGGGCTGCTGTTAAACATGTTTGTTCATTTTTTTTGATTTCTTTAATAAGCATTTGGCCCATACGACCCATAGCACCGGTTATGACAATACGAGTTTTTTTATTCATTTTTTTCATCCATATCATTTAAAATATTTTTAACTTGTAATAGTTTTTTGGGAATTTTAAAAATTTTTTTTTCTCTAATACCGATCATTTCAATTGGTTTATTAGCACCTAGTGTTTGTAAATATTGTATCACTTCTATTACTAGTATTTCTGGTGCTGAAGCACTAGCTGTAATACCAATATAATTTACATTTTTTAACCATTTTTTTTTAATATCAACAAAAGAATTAATTAGTCTTGTAAACTTGCCAGTTTCTTTCCCCAATTCTGCAAGACGGTTGGAATTAGAAGAATTCTTTGATCCTATTACGAGTATTATGTCTGCTATTTGAGATAATTTACGAACTGCTATTTGACGATTAGTTGTTGCATAACATATATCTTCTTTATTGGGACCCGAAATTTTTGGGAATTTATTTTTTAAAGCAGTAATAATATTTTTTGTCTTTGTAATAGATAAAGTTGTTTGTGTAACAAAATTTAATTTTTTGTTATTTTTAACAGATAAATTATTTACGTCTTCTATAGATTCAACAAGATATATTTTCCCATTTTTATTATTATATTGCCCTATTGTACCTTCTACTTCAGGATGTCCTTTGTGCCCAATAAGAATTGTTTCTATTCCTTTTTTACTAGATCTTGATACTTCTATATGTACTTTTTCTACTAATGGACAAGTCGCATTTAATATAATTAATTTTTTTTTTATAGCTTCTTCTACAATTTTTTTTGATACACCATGTGCAGAAAAAATAACGATCGAATAATCTGGAATTTGTGAGATTTTTTCAACAAAAATAACTCCTTTTTGACGTAATGCATTAATAACGTATTGATTGTGTACAAGTTCATGTCTAATATAAATTGTTTTTTTATATATTTTTAATGCATTTTCAACTATTGCAATTGCTCTTTTTACACCTGCGCAAAAACCTCGAGGATTAGTTAATATAATATTCACTATATGATCTCCAAATGTGCATATTAATAGTGATTGAACGTTATATAAACTATTTAAATTTTACATTTAACAATTTAATCGAATAAGCATAATAATTCCAATAAAAATACTGCAATCAGCTATATTAAATGTAGCAAAATGATAATTATTAATATGTAAATCAATAAAATCTATTACGAATCCATAAATAATTCGGTCTATTAAATTTCCCATTGCACCTGCAATAATTAAAGAATAAGCAGTTATTTTTTTTATTTCTTTTATTTTGGATCGAATAATAATTCTTGTTATTACTAATACAGTTAAAATACTAACAGTCGATAAAAACCATCTTTGCCAACCCTTTTGATCAGATAATAAACTAAATGCTGCTCCATAATTATGTACATGAAAAATGTTTAATATTGAACAAATTTTTTTTATTTCATATATTTTAATATATTTTATGATGCAATATTTACTAGATATGTCTAAAATAAGCATAGAAATTATTGTAGTTATGCAAATCCATTTTTTTGATTTTTTAGAATATTGATTTTTCATTATATGAATATGCGTTTTTCACCATTTCCTGTTGTGTTTAAAATACAACGATTACAAATATTGCCCTTTTTCACGTCGTTTTTAGCACGATTAAAATAATGCCAACATCTTGGACATTTTTCTCCTTGAACTTTTTTTAGAGAAATTTTTAAATTGGGAATAATTTTACTTTTTTTAACATTTATAGGAGCTGTATCATATAATTTTACTTTTATATCAGATGTTAAAAAGATAAATTTTATCTCTGTTCCTAATATTTCTAGTTTGCTTAATAATTCAGGTTTAACATATAAAATAATAGAAGCTTCAAGTGAATTATTAATAGTTTTGTTTTTTATTGCTTCTTCTAAAAATTTATTTGTTTCATTTTTTATTTTAATCATTTTATTCCAAAATTCATAATTGAATAATTCATCTTGATCTAAATAAAATAATTTTTCAAACCACTCTTCCATAAATACATATTGAGAATTTTTTTCTGGTAAATATCTCCATATTTCATCAGCAGTAAAAGATAGTATTGGTGCTATCCATCGTACAAGTGCGTTAATTATATAGTATATAGCCGTTTGAGCACTGCGTCTTGCTTGACTATTGACTTTTAATGTGTATTGTCTATCTTTTATAATATCAAGATAGAAAGAACCCATTTCTATAGAACAAAAATACATTAAACGTTGTACTATTGCATGAAAATTATAATTTTTATAGAATTCAATTATTTCTTTTTGGACCATCTTGGTTTGTCCAACAGCCCATTTATCTAGAAAAACCATATTATTTTTAGATACTATATCTTTTTTAGGATTAAAATCATTAATATTTGCTAACATAAAGCGTGCAGTGTTTCTGATTCTTCTATATATATCTGATGAATTTTTTAATATTTCATTAGAAATTGAAAGATCATGAGAGTAATTGGAAGAAGCAACCCATAATCTTAAAATATCGGCTCCTAATGTATTGACTATATCATTAGGACTAATAGTATTACCTATAGATTTAGACATTTTTTGTCCCTTTCCATCTACAACAAATCCATGAGTTAATACTTCAGAATATGGTGCTTTTTCATTTATCAATGTTGATATTATTAATGAAGACATGAACCAACCTCTGTGTTGATCTGATCCTTCTAAATACATATCTGCATTTTTTTTAATATATTTTTTATTATTATACGCTATTGAAGTGCATGTGTTTCCTGAGTCAAACCATACATCTAATATATCTAAAATTTTTTTATATGATTCATGTTCGTGACCTATTATTTCCTTTGAATTTATATTCCACCATACCTTTATTCCTTCTGACTCTACTTTTCTTGCTATTTTTTCCATAAAAAAGAAAGTATTAGGATGCATTTTTTTTGTTTGTTTGTTTATAAAAATGGACATGGGCACACCCCATTTTCTTTGTCTCGAAATACACCAATCAGGTCGGTTTTTAACCATTTCTTTTATTCTTAATTTTCCCCATTGAGGTATCCAATGTACTTTTTTTATTTCTTTC
Organism: Buchnera aphidicola str. Ak (Acyrthosiphon kondoi); assembly: GCF_000225445.1. Lineage (NCBI taxonomy): Bacteria > Pseudomonadati > Pseudomonadota > Gammaproteobacteria > Enterobacterales > Erwiniaceae > Buchnera > Buchnera aphidicola. The sequence goes on from NC_017256.1 coordinate 158,267, forward strand.
AATAATTTACAACGTAAATTATTTTGATTTATATTTATAAACCATTGTGGAGTAGCTCGATATATAACTGGACTCTTATGTCTCCAACAATGTGGATAACTATGTTTTAAAATTTCATGATGAAATAATGCATTATTTTTTTTTAGTAACTCTATAATAATTGGATTAGCTTTGAAAACATTTAGACCATCTAATTGAGGATGTATATTAGAGATATAGTCTCCTTTAAAATTGACTAGATGGCTTGTTTTAATATTGTATTTTTGACTAATTATATAATCGTCTAATCCATGGTCTGGTGCTGTATGAACAGCTCCTGTACCTGATTCAAGAGTTACGTGTTCTCCTAAAATTGCAGGTAAATCAATATCTTTGAAAAATGGATGTAAAAATTTTATTTTTTCTAAAAATTTTCCTTTTATGCAACTTATTTCAATCCATTTCTTTATCTTTAATGTATTTAATACGTTCTTGACTAATTCTTTTGCTATTATGAAATTATATTTTTCAGTTTCTATTAATTGGTATTGAAAATTTGGATGTATTGAAACAGCTTTACTAGATGGAAGAGTCCACGGTGTTGTAGTCCAAACAAGCAGATATATTTCTTTTTTATTAAAATCTTGAGCATGGAATAATTTTTTTATAATCGATTTTTTTTGACATTTCAAACCGATTATAATTGAATCTGATTTTTTTTTAGAGTATTCAATTTCTGCTTCAGATACTGAGGATGAACATTCAAGACACCAATGTATAGGTTTAAAATCTTGATATAAATATTTTTTTTTAATAATTTTAGATAAAGTTCTAATAATATTCGCTTCATTTTTAAAAGTCATTGTAAGATGAGAATTTTCCCAATCACCTATTACTCCTAACCTGATAAAATCTTTTTTTTGTTTTTCCACTTGATCTTGTGCATATTCTCTACATTTTTTTTGGAATTCTATAGTAGATATTTTTTCTTGATCAAAGTTAATCTTTTCTTCAATTTTTTGTTCAATGGGTAAACCATGACAATCCCAAGATGGAATGTAAGGTGCATCGAAACCCGACATGTTTTTAGATTTTATAATAATATCTTTTAAAATTTTATTTACTGCATGTCCAATATGAATATTTCCATTGGCATATGGTGGACCATCGTGTAGAAGAAATATTTTTTTTTCTTGGTTTTTTTTTCTAATTAGTTTATATAAATTATTTTCATGCCAATTTTTCAATATTTTTGGTTCTTTTTTTGAAAGATTTCCTCGCATAGAAAATGTAGTTTTAGGTAAGTTTAAAGTTTTTTTATAATCATTCATTCTTTTCTCTTTTTATCAGTTTTAATAAATTTTAAAATATTTTTTAACCATTAAAATATCTTTAGAAATTTGATCTTTTAATTCTTGTAGTGAAAAAAAAACTCGTTCATCACGTATTTTTTTATATATAAAAACTTCTATGTCTTTTCCATATAAATCTATTTCTATATTAAATAAATAAACTTCAAGTAATTTATTTTTTTGAATATTGAAAAAACTAGGTTTAATTCCAATATTGGATATTCCTGTTACTTTTTTATTTGAACTATATTTTATTTTAACTGCATATACTCCATTATTTAATACAAAATTTTTATTTAAAAGTATATTAGCTGTAGGATAATTTATAGTTCTTCCTATTGCGTGTCCATGAATAACTCTACCAGAGATACTAAATGTACGACCAAGAAAAAGAGACGCCAGTTTTATATTGTTTTCAGACAATGCTTTTCTAATATTAGTACTACTAATTTTTATATTATTTTTATATAGAGATTTAACTTTTATAACATTAAATTGATATTTTTCTCCTAATTTTTTTAAAAGATTAATATTTCCATTTCTTTGAAAGCCAAATCTAAAATCATCTCCTATTACTATAAATTTTACATGAAGTTTATTTATAAGTATATTTATGATAAAATCTTCAGCACTGAGAGATTCAAAAGATTTATTAAATCTAATACATAAAATATTATTAAAATTGTAAGCAGCAATACGTTTTACTTTTTCACGGAATTGTGTAATCCGAGGAGGAGAATTATTTTTTTTTAAGAATTCTAGTGGTTGAGGTTCAAACAAAATAATTATAGTTAATAATTTATATTTTATTCCTATTTGATATGTTTTTAAAAATAATTCTTGATGACCTAAGTGTATTCCATCAAAATTTCCAATAGTAACAACTGAATTAGAATTGATTTCTTTAATGTTATGAATGCCCCGTATAATCTTCATTGTTAAGTTAACCTTAGTAAATGAAGCAAATTTGAGATTGAAATTTTTTTTATATAATTTCTTTCAACATGATTCCAATAAGAATTTTTTTATTGAAAATAAATAATTATTTTTTATCATGATATATTTTTAGTATATTCATTAATATTGTTTTTTCAAATAAATGTTTAATTTTTTAAAATTTAGAGGTAGAAATTGGCTAATATTAAAGCTGCTAAAAAAGATGCAGTAACATCTGAAAAGCGTCGAAAAAAAAATTCTAGTCGACGTTCTATGATTCGTACTTTTATAAAAAAGGTACGAGTAGCTATAATGTCTGGTAATAAAAAAATAGCAGAAGATGCATTTAAAAAAATGCAACCTATTATTGACAGTCATGCCAATAAGGGTTTGATACATAAAAATAAAGCTGCACGATACAAGTCTAATTTATCATTGCAAATTAGTAAAATATGTAAGACGTAATGTTTTTAATAGTATTGCCTCTAATTTAGAAGCAATACTTTATAAAATTTTATCTTGTTAAGTCATCAAAAAATCTTTTAACTCCGTCAAAAAATCTTTTTGAGCGAGGACTATTTTTTTCACCTCGAAAACCATTAAAACTGTTTCCTAATTCACGCAAAAGATTTTTTTGTTGTTCGTTAAGATTTACGGGTGTTTCTACCACAACGCGACATAATAAATCACCTTGATTTCTATTTTGAACTGATTTTACTCCTCTACCACGAATGCGGAAAAGTTTTCCTGATTGTGTTTCATATGGTATTTTAAGTTTGACTCGGCCATCTAGTGTAGGAACTTCTATTTCTCCACCTAATGCAGCCATGGTAAAATTTATTGGTACTTCACAGTATAAATTATTTTCTTCTCGTTCAAAGATAGGATGTTTTTTGACTGTAATTTGTACGTAAAGATCACCTGATTGTGCTCCATTAATACCTGCTTCTCCTTCATTATTTAAACGAATTCGATCATTAGTATCAACACCTGGTGGAATTTTTACCAATAGTATTTTGTATGTTTCAATTCGTCCTTGTCCACGGCATACATTACAAGGATCAGTGATTACCGATCCTTTACCATGGCATGTAGGACATGATTGTTGTACAGTGAAAAAACCTTTTCTGATATGTATTTGACCTTTTCCATGACATGTAGAACATACACGAGGTTTAGTTCCTGTTTTTGCACCGCTTCCATAACATATTTTGCATTTTTGAAGAGTTGGGATTTGGATTTCTTTTTTTGTTCCTTTCACCGCTTCTTCTAATAATATTTCCATATTATAACATAAATCAGCTCCTTTTTTAGTTCTTTGAGTTCTATTTCCTCCAAAAATATCACCGAAAACATCTCCAAAAATATCACTAAAATCTGCAGAACTAGTAAAAGTACTATATGTATTACTAGATTGGCCATTTTCAAAAGCTGAATGTCCATATTGATCATATGCACTTCGTTTTTCTTCGTTAATCAAAATTTCGTAGGCTTCTTTTATCTCTTTGAATTTACCTTCAGCAGTTTTATCTCCTTGATTTCGATCAGGATGATATTTCATTGCGAGTCGTTTATATGCTTTTTTAATTTCACGTTCTTCAGCGGATTTTGGGATTCCTAAAACTTGGTAATAGTCTTTTTTTGCCATTCTTGCCTACTCTTCCTGATTTAAAAATAATTGCACGGGCGTAGATACGCTTCTACGCCCGTGCTAGTTTAAAGTCCGCAATAATTACTTTTCAATATTTTATTAAAATTGATTATTTCTTAGGATCTTTAATTTCTTCAAATTCTGCATCTACAACGTTTTCATTTTTTTTATTAGATGACATATTTTTATCTTGTTTGTTTTCTTCTGATTTTTTTTGATTAATTTCTGTTAGCTTAGAGGATATTTTTAAAAGAGTTTGTATATTCTGTTCGATATCAGATTTATCTTCTCCCTTTAGTGCTTTTTCCAATTTATTTAAAGCTGATTGAATATTTTTTTTATTTTCTTCTTCAATTAAATCTTTATTATCATTTAATTGTTTTTTTATACTATGAACTAATTGATCACCTTGATTTCTTGTTTTAATTAATTCTTCGAATTTTTGATCAGCTTCAGAATTAGCTTCTGCATCGTTCACCATTTTTTTTATTTCTTCTTCATTTAAACCAGAAGATGCTTTAATGGTAATTTTTTGTTCTTTTCCAGTTTTTTTATCTTTTGCAGATACATGTAATATTCCATCTGAATCAATATCAAATGTTACTTCAATTTGAGCTGTTCCTCTAGGTGCTGGATCAATTCCATCTAAGTTAAATTGTCCTAACGATTTATTGTCTAATGATCTTTTACGTTCACCTTGCAGTACATGTATAGTTACTGCTGATTGATTATCTTCTGCTGTTGAAAATATTTGACTATGTTTAGTTGGAATCGTAGTGTTTTTGTTTATGAGTGAAGTCATTATTCCACCCATGGTTTCAATTCCTAGTGATAAAGGAGTTACATCAAGTAATAAGACATCTTTAACATCACCAGATAAAACGCCTCCTTGTACTGCAGCTCCAACTGCTACAGCTTCATCTGGATTTACATCTTTTCTAGGTTCTTTTCCAAAAAACTCTGCAACTTTGGATTGAACCATAGGCATTCTTGTTTGTCCACCAACTAATATTACATCATTTATATCGGTTATAGATAATCCTGCATCTTTTAAAGCAACTTTAAGTGGTTTAATAGAACGAATAATTAAATCTTCTACTAAAGACTCTAGTTTTGCTCGAGTGACTTTAATATTTAAATGTTTAGGACCATTAGAATCAGCTGTAATATAGGGAAGATTTACATCGGTTTGTTGTGCAGATGATAATTCTATTTTTGCTTTTTCTGCGGATTCTTTTAAACGTTGCATAGACAATGGATCATTTCTTAAATCTATTCCTTGTTCTTTTTTAAATTCTGTCACTAAATAATTGATTAATCTACTATCGAAATCTTCTCCTCCAAGATGTGTGTCTCCATTAGTAGCAAGAACTTCAAATGTTTTTTCTTTATCAACATCGTCAATCTCGATAATAGAGATATCAAAAGTTCCACCACCAAGATCATAAACAGCTATTGTTCTATTACCTTGTCCTTTATCTAAACCATAAGCAAGTGCAGCAGCTGTTGGTTCATTTATAATTCTTTTTACTTCTAGTCCTGCTATTCTTCCAGCATCTTTAGTAGCTTGACGTTGAGCATCATTAAAGTATGCAGGAACTGTAATAACAGCTTCTTTAATTTTTTCCCCTAAATAATCTTCTGCAGTTTTTTTCATTTTCTTTAATACTTCTGCAGAAATTTGAGGAGGCGCTATTTTTTGTTTTTTTACATCAATCCATGCATCACCATTATCAGAATTGACAATGTTATATGGCATAATTTTTATATCACGTTGTACTTCATCATCGCTAAATTTTCTACCAATTAAACGCTTTATAGCAAAAAGTGTATTTTTTGGATTAGTTATTGCTTGGCGTTTAGCAGGCTGTCCTACTAAAACTTCTCCTTCTTGAGTATATGCAATAATTGAAGGTGTAGTGCGATCGCCTTCTGCATTTTCTAAAACACGCGGTTTATTGCCATCCATAATGGCAACACAAGAGTTGGTTGTTCCCAAGTCAATACCAATAATTTTACCCATTAACATTTCTCCTATTTAATATCTTGATAAATTGGGTTTGCAACCTTTATGCGGCCATTTTTTTGGCTGTTAATAAGTTACATAGGTTTATATTATATTACGCTTTACATCTATAATGTTGAATGATTATTAGATGGGGTCGCTTTTTCGCTGATCAAGGGTTAAGAGTAAAAAAAATAAAGTTTTAGTAAACTAAAATTTTAATTATAGGTTTTTTTATTTATTAAAGATAACATATTGATTAATATATTTGATGTTATAATAAATTTTATTTTTTTCATGTACTAAAATATTAACAAATAATCTACATTTTAATTTAAATATTTTTAAACTTTTAAGGAAAATACATTTTGATAAAAACAGAAATAATGACTGAATATTTATCTTTTTTTATTTTTATAATTTTTTCTTTGGGCCTATGTTTTTTTATGCTTTTTTTGAGTTGGGTGTTAGGAGGTCGATCTTCATCTAGATACAAAAACACTCCTTTTGAATCTGGAATCGTATCAACTAGTAAAACTGATCTTCATTTTTCTGTAAAATTTTATTTAATTGCTATGTTTTTTGTTATTTTTGATGTTGAAGCTCTTTATTTATATGCTTGGTCTATTAGTATAAAAGAATCTGGATGGATTGGATTTGGTGAGGCTTTTATGTTTGGAATATCTCTATTATTAGGATTATTTTATTTAATTCGTGTCAAAGCATTAAATTGGGCACCTTCAATCTCAAAGTAATATTCAATTATCTTAAATATATTATATCTTTTACTTCAGCGAGTTATAAAATGAATTATACTTTAACTAGAACAGACATTGATGAAAATAGCAAAAAATATCCCAAACAAACAATTGAATCTGTTTCAGATCCTGTAAAGGAATATATAAAAAAGAATCTTTTTATGGGTAAAATTACTGAATTATTACATAAATTGGTTAATTGGGGGCGAAAAAATTCTTTATGGCCTTATAACTTTGGGTTGTCCTGTTGTTATGTGGAAATGGTATCTGCTTTCACTTCTGTGCATGATGTTGCACGCTTTGGATCCGAAGTATTACGTGCGTCTCCTAGACAAGCTGATGTCATGGTAATTGCAGGTACACCATTTATAAAAATGGCTCCTGTTATTCAAAGATTATATGATCAAATGTTAGAACCAAAATGGGTTATTTCTATGGGTGCATGTGCTAATTCTGGTGGGATGTATGATATTTATTCTGTTGTTCAAGGAGTAGATAAATTTTTACCAGTTGATATTTATATTCCTGGTTGTCCACCTCGTCCTGAAGCGTATATGCAAGCCTTAATGTTATTGCAAAAATTAATCAGTGAAGAAAGAAGGCCATTATCTTGGATTATTGGAGAACAAGGTATATATCATAAGAAGATGTTATCTCAAAAAGTAAAAAAAAGAAGTAAAATAATTAATATTATTAATCTCCCAACTTCAGAAAAAATTTAATTATTTAATTGAAAAAATATAACTTTCTTTAATACACTAATATTTTGTTAGATAAAAATATTGTTGTATTTTTAAAATTAAATACAGCGAGAGATTTATGATAGATTTTACTCTAAAAGAAGACGTATTTTTATTGGAAAAAAAAGATAAAGAAAAATTAACTAATTCAGTAATTCATGATTTATTTAATGTTTTTGGTGAAAAATATTGTTTTTATCAAGTTGCTTTAACGGGTTTTCCTATAATTTGGATTGATAAAACACTATTAATTGAAGTAGGAAAATTTTTATGTAATTTATCTCAACCCTATACTATGCTTTATGATTTGCATGGTATAGATGAACGCGTCAGATTACATCGTGAAAATATGCCTAAAGCTGATTTTTCTGTTTTTTATCATTTAATATCTATTGAACGCAACTCTGATATTTTAATTAAAGTTCCATTATTAGAACATAATTTAATTTTGCCGACATTTACTAGTTTGTTTCCAAATGCTAATTGGTATGAACGTGAAACCTGGGATATGTTTGGTATTGTTTTTGAGAAGCATCCTAATTTAACTCGAATTATTATGCCTAGTACATGGAAAGGATATCCATTAAGAAAAAATTATTCTGCAAGAGCAACTGAGTATGAACCTTTTTTCTTAAATGAAGAGAAAGAAGACTTGGAAATGGAAGGATTAAGATTTAAACCTGAATCATGGGGTATGAAACGTAAAAATGATAATGTAGAATTTATGTTTTTAAATTTAGGACCTAATCATCCTTCTGCTCATGGTGCTTTTAGAATTGTTTTGCAATTAGATGGTGAGAATATTGTAGATTGTGTTCCAGATATTGGATATCATCATCGTGGAGCTGAAAAAATGGCAGAACGTCAGTCGTGGCATAGTTATATTCCATATACTGATCGAATTGAATATCTAGGTGGTTGCGTAAATGAATTACCTTATGTTTTAGCGGTAGAAAAACTAGCTAATATCTCTGTTCCGGAAAAAGCAGAAGTTATTAGAGTGATGATGTCAGAATTATTTCGAATAAATAGTCATTTATTGTATATTTCTACTTTTATTCAAGATGTAGGTTGTATGACACCTGTTTTTTTTGCTTTTACTGATCGTCAAAAAATATATGATTTAGTTGAAGCAATTACAGGTGCTCGCATGCATCCTGCTTGGTTTCGTATTGGTGGGGTTGCTAATGATTTACCAAAAGGTTGGGATGTTTTGTTAAAAGAATTTCTTGATTGGATGCCAAAACGATTAAAATATTATATAACTACCGCTTTAAAAAACAGTATTTTAATTAATCGTTCTAAAGGAATTGCTGAATATAATAAAAAAGAAGCATTACAATGGGGTGTTACCGGAGCAGGTCTACGTGCTACAGGATTAAATTTTGATGTGAGAAAATGGAGGCCGTATTCTGGATATCAAAATTATACTTTTGAAGTACCAACAGGTTCTGGAACAAGTGATTGTTATTCAAGAGTAATGATTAAAGTAGAAGAAATTTATCAAAGTTTGATTATTTTAAAACAATGTTTACATAATATGCCAAAAGGTCCTTTTAAATCTGAGGATGCATTAACTACACCTCCTTCTAAAGAATGTGTCTTACAAAATATTGAAACTATGATTACTCATTTTTTACAAGTATCTTGGGGTCCAGTTATTCCAGCAAATGAAAGTTTTCAAATGGTTGAAGCAACAAAAGGAATTAATAGTTATTACTTAATTAGTGATGGTGGTACGATGAGTTATCGTACAAGAATACGTACACCTAGTTTTCCACATTTACAACAAATACCTTCAGTAATTCGTGGAAGTTTAATATCAGATTTAATTGTATACTTAGGTAGTATAGATTTTGTCATGTCTGACGTGGATAGATAATTATGCATAAAAAAAAAGTCAAATTCGAGAAATTTCTATAAAATTTGTATTAACTAATGAAGAAATAAATGAAATAGAAAATCAAAAAAAATATTATGAAAATCCTCGTTCTATTTCAATAGAAGCATTAAAAATAGTTCAAAAAAAACGAGGTTGGGTTTCTGATCAAGCTATTTATGCTATCGCTAAAGTACTTCAAATAAATCCTAGTGATGTCGAAGGAGTTGCTACTTTCTATAGTCAAATTTTTCGTCAACCTGTAGGTCGTAATATTATTCGTTATTGTGATAGCGTAGTTTGTTTTTTGACTGGTTATAAAATGATTAAAATAGCTTTAGAAAATCATTTAAAAATAAAAAAAGGAGAAACTACTAAAGATAATAGATTTACTTTATTACCTGTCTGTTGTTTAGGAAATTGTGATAAAGGTCCAACAATCATGATTAATGAAGACATATATTCTTTCTTAACTCCAGAATCGATACCCTGTTTGCTGGAATCATATAAATGAATCAAATTTTACGAATTGAAGAAACACATCCCTTAACTTGGCGTTTAAGAGATGATAGAAAAACTATTTGGATTAAAGAATACTGTAATAAGAATGGTTATATAGCTTTGCAAAAAGCATTAAAAGAAATGCTACCAGAAGATCTTGTTAATATAGTAAAAGAATCTGGCTTAAAAGGAAGAGGAGGAGCAGGATTTTCCACTGGCTTGAAATGGAGTTTAATGTCTCAAAATAAATCTGATACAATATGTTCTTACTTGGTATGCAATGCAGATGAAATGGAACCGGGCACCTATAAAGATAGACTTTTAATTGAAAATATTCCTCATCAATTAATTGAAGGAATAATATTATCAGCATACGCATTAAATGTTTCTCGTGCCTATATTTTTTTAAGAGGAGAATATGTTCAAGCTGAATATATTTTAAAGAAAGCTATACAGGAAGCGATAGATTTTGGCTATATTGGATTAAACATTTTAGGCAGTAACTTCAATTTTGAATTAGTTTTGCATACTGGAGCAGGACGCTACATTTGTGGTGAAGAAACTGCTTTAATTAATTCTTTAGAAGGTCGTAGAGCTAATCCTAGATCTAAACCACCATTTCCAGCAGTTTTTGGTTTATGGGGTAAGCCTACTTGCGTAAATAATGTTGAAACATTATCTAATGTTCCATGTATTATATTGAACGGTGCAGATTGGTATAAAAAATTATCTAAAAGTTCTGATACAGGCACTAAATTGATGGGTTTTTCAGGAAAAGTAAAAAATCCCGGTGTTTGGGAGTTGCCTTTTGGTGTTACCGCTCGTGAGATTTTAGAAGACTATGCTCATGGAATGAAGTCTGGATTTTCTTTAAAAGCTTGGCAACCAGGGGGAGCAGGAACTGATTTTTTAACTAATAAACATTTAGATCTTCCAATGGATTTTAATCATATTAAGCAAGCTGGTAGTCGTTTAGGAACTGCTCTTGCTATGGCCGTTGATGATAAGACTAATATGGTTTCTCTTGTATATAATATAGAAAAATTTTTTTCTCGAGAATCATGTGGTTTGTGTACTCCATGTCGAGATGGATTACCATGGATTGTAAAAATTTTGAAAAGTTTAGAAAAAAATCAAGGACAAAAAGATGACATAAAAAACCTAGAACAATTGTGTTCTCATTTAAGTCCAGGAAAAACATTTTGTGCTCACGCACCAGGAGCAATAGAACCTTTACAAAGTGCTATTAAATATTTTCGTTCTGAATTTGAAGCTGGAATTAGCATAAAAAGAATAGATTTAAATAAAAAATTTATTGGGATTCAATCTAATTGTATTTAGTTAACCTATAGAAATGTTTATAGAAAACATTTATTTTGAAATAAATTTATCTAAAATAGAAGTTTTTGGAATTATTCTCTTATGGCTAAAATTTATATAGATAGTAAAATGTACAATGTTAATGAATCAGATAATTTATTACAAGCTTGTTTATCAGTAGGAATTGATATTCCTTACTTCTGTTGGCATCCTTTATTAGGAAGTTTAGGGGCATGTCGTCAATGTGCAGTCACACAATATAGTAGTTTTGAAGATTCTAAAGGTCGATTGATTATGTCTTGTATGACTCCGGTGACTAATGGAGCCATAATATCTATTAAAAGCACTGAATCAGAAGTCTTTAGAAGTGCTATTGTAGAACTTTTATTAACAAATCATCCACATGATTGTCCAGTATGTGAAGAAGGTGGTCATTGTCATTTACAAGATATGACTGTAATGACAAAACACAGTATACGGAAATATAGATTTCAAAAAAGAATACATAAAAATCAATATTTAGGACCATTTATTAAACATGAAATGAACCGTTGTATTGCCTGCTATCGTTGTGTTCGGTACTATAATGACTATGCAGACGGTCTTGATTTTGGAGTCTATGGCTCTAATAACAGTATTTATTTTGGTCGCGTAGAAGATGGAATCTTAGAAAGTGAACATTCAGGTAATTTAATAGAATTATGTCCTACCGGCGTATTTACAGATAAAACTCATTCTAAAAAATATAATCGTAAATGGGACATGCAATACGCTCCAGGAATATGTCAGAATTGTAGCGTTGGATGCAATATTAGTATTGGAGAACGTTATGGTGAAATACGTCGAATAGAAAACAGATATCATGAAAATATAAATCACTATTTAATTTGTGATCTTGGTCGTTTTGGTTATTCACAGACTAGTTTACATCAGCGACCAAAACAACCTACATATATTAATAATAATAATTTAACTGTATTAAATTTTAATGAAGCTATCAAAATTGGAGTTGATTTTTTTAAAAAATATAAACGTGTAATTGGAGTTGGTTCCGCTAGATCAAGTATAGAAAATAATTTTGCATTGCAAGAACTAGTAGGAAAAGAGAATTTTTCTAATGGAATGTCTAAAAAAGAGCAAGCATGTATTAAATTGATTTTAGAATGTTTAAAAAACAATGATATATATATTCCATCCTTAAAAGAAATTGAAAGTTATGATGTAATTTTAGTTCTTGGAGAAGATCTAACACAAACATCTGCTCGTGTTGCTTTAGCTGTACGTCAAGCAATTAAAAGAAGGGTTCAAGAAATAACAAAACTACATGGAATACCAAAATGGAATGTTTCTTCTAATATTCACATTTCAGAAAAATTTAAAAATTCTTTATATATTATGCATACACATGAAAGTAAATTAGATAATATTTCTGAATGGTCTTATTTTGCTCCTATTCATAAACAAGTAGATTTAGCATCTGCTATTGCTTATAAATTAGATAAAAGTCTACCAAAAGTTTTAAATTTAAGTTCTGTATTAAAAGAAAAAGCATTATTGATTGCCAATCGGTTAATTTCATCTAAAAAAACATTGATTATTTCTGGTTCGCATTCTTTTAGCGATGCTATTATACAAGCATCTATAAACATAGCTAAAGCCATTAAAACGAATACCATTCATCACCATGTTGGTGCCACTTTTTTAACATCATCTTCTAATTCTTTAGGTGTAGAATTATTTGAAGGCATGTCTATAGAATGTGTGTTAGATGAATTTAAACAAAAAAAAGCAGATGCTATAATTTTTATGGAGTACGATTTATATCGTGTTCTATCTGAAAATTACTGTAATCATTTCTTAAAAAATAAAGAAAATATAATTACTATAGATCATCAGTATACAGAGACTTACAAAAAATCTGCATTATCTTTACCTGCAACAAGTTTTACTGAAAGTTCTGGAACAGTAATAAATTTTGAAGGAAGAGCTCAGCGTTTTTTTCAAGTTTATGATCCTAATTTTTATGATAAAAAAAATTGTCTTTTTGACAGTTGGAAGTGGTTACACTTTATTAAGTCAAAAATTGATAATACAAAAATATGTTGGTTCAATTTAGATGATATAATAAATGCTTATTCTAAAAAATATTCGTTTTTTGAAGAAATACCAAAAAAAGAACTGTATTCTACTTTTCGTATTCATGGTCAAAAAATTGCTCGATCTCCTATTCGCTCTAGTGGACGAACATCTTTACGTGCTAATATTGATGTTCATGAACCTTGTCAACCTAAAGACAAAAACACTATGTTTGCATTTTCTATGGAAGGATACAATCAACCTCATGCTTCTGTATCTCATATTCCTTTTGCTTGGTTTCCTGGTTGGAATTCGCCTCAAGCATGGAATAAATTTCAGATAGAAACAGGTAAAAATTTAATATCTGGTGATTCAGGAGTACATATTTTCAAAAAAAATAATAGTAAAAAAGATATTTATTCAAATTTAGTTGTTAAAAATTTTGTTAAAGAAAAATTCTGGAATGTAATTCCTTATTATCATCTTTTTGGAAATGAAGAATTAACTCAGTACTCTTCTACTATACAAGAAAACATTCCTTTAGAATATGCTTTAATTAGTCTATCAGACGGAATTAAATTAGGTTTGCGAAAAGATTCTATAGTAGAATTTAACTGTTTAAATAAAGATTATCGTTTAGCAATAAAATTATCTAAATATTTAAGTGAAAAACAAATAGGTTTACCTATTGGAAGACAAGGTTTTCCTGCTGCTCTTGTTGGTGAAAAAATTAAATTTTTACAGGAATTCATTAAATGATTTCGTTAGAAACAAATGCAATTAAAATAATTTTTTGTTTTTTAAAAGTTATTTTTATTTTAATTTTAACAGTATTTTCTGGGGCTATGTTAAGTGTTATTGAACGAAGATTATTAGCCCTCTTTCAAAATAGACATGGACCCAATCGAGTTGGTTGGATGGGAAGTTTGCAATTATGTGCTGATATGATTAAAATTTTATTTAAAGAAGATTGGATTCCTCCTTTTAGTAGAAAATTTATTTTTATTTTATCACCAGTAATAGCTTTTACTTCTTTATTATGTGTCATTCCTATTATTCCTTTTACCTCTGATTTCGTTATTATTGATTTAAATATAGGAATTTTGTTTTTTTTAATGATGGCTAGTTTATCTGTTTATTCCATATTATTTGCTGGTTGGTCTAGTAATAATAAGTATGCATTATTGGGAGCAATGCGTGCGTGTGTTCAAACGTTAAGTTATGAAGTATTTTTAGGTTTGTCATTGATGGGTGTAGTAGCTCAGTCAGGATCTTTTAAAATATCTGATATTGTAAATAGTCAAAAGGATATTTGGAATATTTTTCCACAGTTTTTTGGCTTTTTAACTTTTTTTGTAGCAGGTTTAGCCGTTTGTCATCGACATCCTTTTGATCAACCTGAATCTGAACAAGAATTAGCTGATGGTTATCACATTGAATATTCAGGAATGAAATTTGGTTTATTTTTTATTGGTGAATATATTTCTATTATTACAATTTCATTATTAATAGCAACTATTTTTTTTGGTGGTTGGTTTGGTCCTTGGATTCCTAGTTTTTTTTGGCTTTTTTTAAAAACTATTTTTTTTATTTTTATTTTCATTTTAATTCGAGCATCATTACCAAGACCGCGATATGATCAAGTGTTGTTTTTTGGATGGAAATTTTGTTTGCCGTTAACATTATTAAATTTATTTTTAACTGCTTTTTTTGTCTTGTTAAAAGTTTTATAAGAGATTTTTTTATTTATGATATTAAAAAATATTATTGTTGGATTATTTACGCAAATAAGAACTATTTTAATGATTGGCGTAAATATTTTCTCTAAATCTGAAACTAAATTATATCCAGAAGAAAAAGTCCATCTTGCTCCTCGTTATCGAGGACGTATTATTTTGACTCGTAATATAGATGGACAAGAACGTTGTGTTGCCTGTAATCTATGTGCTGCAGTTTGTCCTGTTGATTGTATTTCTTTGCAAAAATCCGAAAAAGTTAGTGGTCGTTGGTATCCAGAGTTTTTTAGGATCAATTTTTCTCGTTGTATATTTTGTGGTTTATGTGAAGAGGCATGTCCTACAGCTGCAATACAATTAATACCTGATTTTGAATTATCTGATTTTAAAAGAAAAGATTTAGTATATGAAAAAACGGATTTATTAATTTCAGGTCCAGGCAAATATCCAGAGTATGATTTCTATGATTTTTCTGGTGTAGCCGTGAAAGAAAAAAGAATAGGTAATTTAAATGTTAATGCCAAGCCTATTAATGTAAAAGATTTATTGCCATAAGGAGATTTTTATGGAATTTGTTTTTTATATATGTTCTTTTGTAGCAGTAATATCTACTTTTTTTGTAATTATTCAAAAAAATGCAGTATATTCTCTGCTGTACTTGATAATTTCTCTTTTATCAATATCTGGTGTTTTTTTTTCTCTTGGAGCTTTTTTTGCTGGTTCTTTAGAGGTTATTATTTACGCTGGAGCTATTATTGTTTTGTTTGTCTTTGTTATCATGATGCTTAATACTAGTAATGAATACGATCTGAAAGAAGAAAATTATTTAAAGCCTTCTTTTTGGATTGGACCTAGTATTTTATCATTAATATTACTTTCGTCTATGATTTATGCTACATTTTTTTTAAAAGATAAAACAATACGTGGATTATTAATTGATTCAAAAATGGTGGGTGTAAATTTATTTGGTCCTTATGTACTCTTAGTTGAATTATCTTCCATTCTTTTACTATCTGCATTGATTGTTGTTTTTCATATTGGAACAGAAAAAAATTATAAAAATAGATCTTTATAGTCAATTAATGTTCATTAAGGATAATAATTCATGATTTCTTTATTTCACGGGTTATTTCTATCATTAATATTATTTATGCTAGGTTTAACATCTTTAATTGTTCGACGTAATATATTATTTATATTAATTAGTTTAGAAATAATGATGAATGCTGCTGGATTAGCGTTAATAGTAGTTGGTAGCTACTGGCATCAAGCAGATGGTCAAATAATGTATATATTTGCTATTACTTTAGCTGCATCAGAAGCTAGTATAGCTTTAGCATTATTACTTCAACTTTATAGACGTAAGAAAACATTAAACATTGATGTTTTAAGTGAGATGAATAGATGAATATTATTTTTCTCATAACTTTTTTTCCATTAATTGGGTTTTTATTTTTATCTTCTATGCAAGGTGTTATTTCTAGAAAAAATACATCAAGAATCGGTATATTTTCTATATTTGCATCATTTTTTATAACTTGTTTTTATGGTATTAGTATCATTAAAAATAATGATCAAGTTTTTACTCAAATATTGTGGAAATGGTTATCTATTAATGTATTAAGAATTAATTTTGGTTTTATTTTAGATGGATTATCTTTAAGTATGTTGTTTGTAATTACAGGTGTTGGGTTATTGATACATATTTTTTCTTCTTGGTATATGAGACATAAAGAGGGTTATTCACGTTTTTTTGCATATACTAATTTGTTTGTAGCAAGTATGTCAGTTTTAGTACTTGCCGATAATTTTTTATTCATGTATTTAGGATGGGAAGGAGTTAGTGTATGTTCTTATTTGCTCATTGGTTTTTATTATACTGAATTTAATAATAATCGTTGTGCTTTTAAAGCTTTTATTTTAACTCGAATTTCTGATGTTTTTTTAATGATTGCAATATTTTTAATATATAGAGAATATAATACTTTTGATTTTCAACAAATTAAATTGTTATCAAATCTTTTAAATACAGGAAATATTTATGACCTGAATGTTATTACGTTATGTTTATTATTAGGCGTAGTTGGAAAATCAGCACAGTTGCCTTTACAAAATTGGTTGTCTGATGCAATGGTTGGTCCAAGTCCTGTTTCAGCTTTAATACATGCAGCTACTATGGTAACAGCCGGTGTGTATTTAATTGCACGAACACATTTTTTATTTTTATTAACTCCTGATATATTATATCTTGTAGGACTGATTGGTATATTAACAATATTAATTTCTAGTTTTTCTGCTCTAGTTCAAAATGATATAAAACGTATTTTAGCTTATTCTACGATGAGTCAGATAGGATATATGTTTTTAGCTTTAGGAGTTAAAGCGTGGAGTGCAGCAATTATGCATTTAATTACGCATGCGTTTTTTAAAGCATTATTATTTTTATCTGCAGGATCATTGATCCTATCATGTAAAAATGAAAAAAATATATTTAAAATGGGTGGTTTACGTAAACAATTACCTTTTTTATATATTAATTTCATAGTAGGAGGTTTATCTTTAATTTCTTTTCCTTTAGTTACAGCTGGATTTTATAGTAAGGGCAATATTTTATTTAGTGTTTTACATAGTGGTTATATTAATTTTTTTTTAGTTGCTTTATTTTGTTCTTTTTTAACAGCACTTTATACATTCAGAATGATTTTTATTATTTTTCACGGAAAAAATATTCATAAAGTTACTTCATCTAATAGATTAGGACATAATATTCCATTATTTATTCTTTTATTATTTTCTACTGTATTTGGTTCATATCTATCACCACCATTATTAGAAGTATTTCCTTTGTCTAATTTATTAACAGATGATAAATTCGTATTTGAAATAATATGCAGTGTATTATCTATATCAGGAATATTTTTATCTTATTATTTTTGGATTAAAAATACATATTGGCTTAATAAAATTTTTGAATTTAAATTTATAAGACATATATATTATTTTTTATTAAAAGGATGGGGTTTTGATTGGTTTTATAAAACATTTTTCATAAATTTTTATTTGCGTGTATCTAAAATGTTATCTTGTGATCCATTAAATAAAATTATTAATTATTTTTTTAAAATCATTCAGATATGTAATTTTTATTTATTAAAAACAAGTAGTGGTTATATAAGATGGTATGCAACTTCAATCATATTAGGTATCAATTTAATATTTATATTAATTTTATTTTATTGGTTCAATTTAAAATAGTTTTTTTATTAATAAGTTTATATTGTTATAAAAACAAAAAACAATTCCATTGATTAAATAGTCATAGTGAATAATAGGGATATAGATGTAATGTTACTTTCTTTGTTAATTATCATTCCGTTTTTTAGTGGTTTTTTTTCTTTTTTTTCTTATAGATTTCATAAAAATTTTCCTCGTTGGATCGCATTATTAGGAATAATTTTAATATTATTAGTTATCATTCAAATATTTTATCAAGAAAACTATCATTTTTTTCAAATCAAAGAGTATCCTCATTTAGATTGTCAATTAATTATACCTTGGATATCAAGATTTGGTATTGAGTTTAATATTGCGATTGATGGCTTCTCTATTATAATGCTCATTTTTTCTGCTTTATTATCTATAATAGCAGTTTTATGTTCATGGAATGAAATTAAAAAAAATCAAGGTTTCTTTTATTTAAATTTTATGTTTGTTTTAACTGGTATTATTGGTGTTTTTATTGCTTTTGATCTTTTTTTATTTTTTTGTTTTTGGGAAATTATGTTGTTTCCAATGTATTTTTTGATTGCATTATGGAGTGATCAAACTGAAAGTAATAAAAATTATCTTGCTGCTAATAAATTTTTTTTATATGGACAAACTTCTGGTTTAATATTGTTGTCATCTATTTTATTATTAGTTTTTAGTCATTATCAAGATACAAATGTATTAACTTTTAATTATAATTTATTGATTAATGCACCAATTAATAGATATATAGAATATATAGTCATGATAGGTTTTTTCTTGTCATTTGCTATAAAAATGCCTGTAGTTCCATTTCATGGATGGTTACCAGATGTACATTCTCAATCGGTTTCTTGTGGTACAGTAGAAATTATTGGTGTTTTATTAAAAACTGCCCCTTATGCTCTTTTAAGGTATAATTTAGTTTTATTTCCTTTTTCAACAGGAAAGTTTTCTTTTTTTGCAATGTTTTTAGGTCTTTTTACTATATTTTATGCATCTTGGCTTGCTTTTTCACAAACAAATATTAAACGATTGATTGCTTATTCTTCTATTTCGCATATGGGTTTAATTTTAATAGCTATTTATAGTAATAGTGAAATAGCACTGCAAGGAGTAGTCATTCAAATATTGTCTAATAGTTTAACTACTGCCGCTTTATGTATTTTGTCTGGTCAACTTTATAAACGTTTTAAAACTCAAGATATCAATGATATGGGGGGTTTATGGCACTGTATTTATTGGATTCCAGGATTTTCTTTATTTTTTTCTCTTGCGAATTTAGGAATTCCTGGAACAGGAAATTTTGTTGGTGAGTTTTTAATTTTATCTGGTATATTCCAAGTTTTTCCATTGATATCTATATTAGCAACAATAGGAATTATTTTTTCGTCTATTTATTCTTTAAATATGATGCAAAAAATTTTTTATGGTCCATGTAAGAGAAAATTTTCTATTTTTTTTGTAAATAAACAAGAATTATGGACAATAATAGTATTAATTTTAATGTTAATTTTTTTAGGTTTAAATCCACAAAAAATTATAGATATTTCATATAATTCTATACATAATATTCAAAAAGAATTGAATAATTCTACTTAAAGATAAGGTTGTAATTAGTAATGATAATAAATTTACAACAATTAACAGCGATGCTACCTTTGTTGATTATAATATTCACTGCAGTGACAGTCATATTATCTATTTCTTATAATCGAAATCACTTTTTTATTGCAGTGTTTAGTATACTAGGTTTTATGTCTACGTTTTGTTCACTATATTTATTAACTAAGATCATTCCTTTAGATATAACTGTTTTATTTCATATTGATGGTTATTCTATTTTATATATTGGAATGATTGTGATTTCTAGTATCTGTACATGTGTTTTTGCATATCCATGGTTGCTTAAATATCCATTCAATAAAGAAGAATTCTATTTATTACTAATAATTTCAAATCTGGGAGCTATGTCATTAATTATATCTAATCATATGGCATCATTTTTTATTAATATTGAACTATTATCTTTACCGATGTTTGGTTTAATTGCTTATTCTAGTTACCAAAAACATTCTTTAGAAGCATCGTTTAAATATATTATTTTATCAGGTATTTCATCTAGTTTTTTATTATTAGGCATTGCATGGATTTATGCTATTTCTGGTAATCTTGATTTTTTATCTGTATATGACATATTTAAAATTGCATCTAAAAATGAAATGTTAGTTATACTATTTGGAATTAGCATGGTGCTTTTATCATTATTTTTTAAATTATCTATTGTGCCATTTCATTTATGGACTCCTGATATTTATCAAGGAACACCTGCTTCAGTGTTATCTTTTTTCTCAACAACCGGTAAAATTGCTATTTTTAGTGTATTATTGCATTTTTTATCACATATTTCCGATGTAGATAATAAAATATTGTATTTTATATTATCATTAATTACTATTTTTTCTATATTATTCGGTAATTTAATGGCTCTTTTCCAAGAAAATATTAAAAGACTTTTTGGATATGCATCAATATCTCAAATAGGGTATCTTTTAATAGTATTTTTAGGATCAAATAAAAATTATTTATTTTCTTTAGAAACTAGTGCGGTATATTTATATAGTTATTTATTCAGTAATATAGCATGTTTCGGTATTATTAATCTAATTTCTAATTCACATAAAAAAAATAATGCTAATGCAATACATTCATATCAAGGATTATTTTGGTCACAGCCACTTTTATCTGGTTTGTTTACTTTAGTCTTGCTTTCTTTAGCAGGTATTCCAATGACTTTAGGATTTATTGGGAAATTCTATATATTATCAATAATTATGAAAGAGCATCTATGGATAATAGGTTTTTCTTTCCTTATTGGCACTTTATTAGGTTTGTATTGTTATTTAAGAATTATTTTAAATTTATATCTAAATCCGCCGAAATTGTTAAAAAACGATTTAAATATATCTAGAAATTGGTTTTATACCCCTTCCGGAATAGTAATATGTATTTTGGGAATGATATTATTAATATTAGGTATATATCCAAATCCATTGATTAGTTTAGTTAAATTAGCCATATAATATTAGCTTTTAAAATATATCTAGTATAATATTATATAAATTTTTTTATATGTCGTTACTTTAGAATACTTTTTTTTCTTGATTTTAATAATTTCTATTATAGATAATTATATTTGTAAGAAAAAAAATAAAAAATATTTAAAATATTCTTTTATTTATAATTTTTATTGGTTTTTTTATCGTTGTTATTTTTTTTTATTTTTTGATATGTATTTTTTAAAAATAAAAATAGTTCAATTTCTGATTCGAATATTATATTATTTTATACTAATTATTTATTAGAAATATTACTCTGCCAATAAATAGATGATATTTTTATATAGTTTTTTATTTTACGATCTTTTAAAATACAAATAAATTTTCAAAAAAAAAGTATTATCTTATGGTATATAGGCACTGTGACATTTCGTTCTATAACAATTTTTTATGTGAAGATATTTTTTTTAAGTAGCACTAGTTATTGTATTTATTTCGTTTGTTATTCGTATTAAAAAACTTGAAATTTATTTATTTATTTTAAATAAAACCGATTTAATTAAAAAAATATTTGAATACCTTGAATTTCTAATTTCTTGAGGATTAGTAAAGATGTTAATAATAAAAAATTTATTGTTATAAATGAAAAATTTTGTATAACTCTTTTGTTATTATCTTTAATTACAATAGAGTTAACTGATATTATATTTGAAGTAGATAGTGTTCCTGCTATTTTTTCTATAAATAATGATTTTTTATTATATTTTCTTATAATATTTTATCTATACTAAGTTTAAGATCAATGTATTTTTTTTATCTAGTATTATAGAGAAAATTTCTATGATTAAATAATAAATTATCAATTTTTTAAATATTTATTAGATTAAAAATGATTTTCAAAAACTTCTTTTTTTATTACAATATTTATTACTTTTTTGCATTAAAAACTTTAAATGTTATTTTATAATATAAAAAATAATAAGAGTAACATGACTAATAAAAATTGTTCTTTTTCTACATGGCTTAAAAATTTAGAAAAATTAGATAGAAAGAAAATATACAATCTTATTGAATTAAAATCTATTGCAAAAAAATTAGATTTATTAAATTTAACATCTTTTATTTTTACTGTTGCTGGAACTAATGGAAAGGGAACAACCTGTGCAATGTTAGAAAGATTATTATTAAATTCAGGTTATCAAGTAGGACTCTATACTTCTCCTCATCTTGTAAATTTTGTAGAAAGAGTTCGAGTTAATGGATTGGTTCTGAATGAATCAGAGCATGTGTGTGCTTTTCAGAATGTAGAATCAGCGAGAAATAATATCTCATTAACTTATTTTGAATTTATTACACTTTCCGCATTAATTTTATTTAAAAAATATGCATTAGATATTCTTATATTGGAAGTAGGATTAGGTGGGAGATTAGATGCTACTAATATTATAGACTCTAATATATCTATAATAACTAATATAGGAATAGATCATACTTCTTTTTTAGGGGCAGACCGTAACAGTATTGCACGTGAAAAATCGGGTATTTTTAGAGCACATAAAATTTCTGTAATTGGAGAGACCGATATTCCTGATTCTGTGTATGAAATAGCCAAAGAAAAAAAAACAATATTAAAAACAATTAATACAGACTGGTTATGGAAAAAAAAAGATAATTATTGGGATTTTATTCATTCAAGAGTTCAATTATATAATTTACCTATTACTCGAATACCATTATCAAATGCAGCTACCGCATTATCTGCTCTGTATTATTCTAATTTAAAAATTAATGAAAAAGTTATAAGACAATCTATTTCTAAAATTCAATTATCAGGTAGATTTCAAGTGGTTTCTACTTGTCCTTATGTTATTATTGATGTGGCTCATAATCCTGATGCGGCTTTTTATTTGTCAAAAAAAATAGATGAAATTAATGTCAAAGGAAAAATATATGCAGTTGTAGGAATACTAAAGGATAAAGATATTTTAGGTATTATTAATCCATTAAGAAAAAAAGTTCATTATTGGTTTACTGCGCCTTTAAAAACCATTCGAACAGCTAGTAAAAATCAATTAAAAAATATTTTTCCGATATACAATACATCTGTTTTAAATAGTATCAATGAAGCTTATAAGAAAGCATTGATATTAGCAGAAAAAGAAGATGCCATTATAGTTTTTGGTTCTTTTATAACTATTTCAGAATTTCTTTCCTCAGAAAAAAAAATATAAGAAATATAATTTTGGAAAAATCTATGTTTTTATTAGATTACGTTATTATTTTAACTTTAATTATTTCATTTTTTTTCGGTTTATTTCGAGGTTTTTACAAAGAAATCATTTCTTCTTTTTTTTGTTTTTTTAATTTTTATTTTTTTTATAAATATAATTATTTTACTTCTTTTTTTGAAAATGCAATTCAAAATGTTTTTTTAAAAAATAAAATTTTAATATTAATTATGATTATTTTTTTTTTATTTTAAAAAAACTTTTGTATTTTTTTATAAAAAAAATAATTACGGCAGTAAAACTTTCTTATTATAACATTTATTTAGGAGGTTTATTTGGAGTTTTCCGTGGTATATTAATAGTTTTTTTTTATCTTTTTATTTTTAGTTATTTTAATCGAACTGATTATAATTATTATATCAATAATTCTATATTAATTTCTTTTTTTTTAAAATATAAAAAGTATTTTTTATTTTTTTTGAATGTGTTTTAAAAACTAAGCACATTATTTATATCAATATAAAAAATTATAGTGTGCTTAGAATTGAAAATATTCAAATAAAATATTTAATGTTCAAACATAGCAGAAATAGATTCTTCATTACTAATACGTCTTATTGCTTCTGCTAACATACCCGCTAAGGTCAATGTGCGTACGTTTGGTAGTAATTCAATTTTTTCTGATAATGGAATTGTATCGCATACAACTACTTCATCTATGACAGAATTTTTTAAGTTTATTGATGCATTTCCAGAAAAAACAGGATGTGTTGCATATGCAAAAACTCTTTTAGCCCCTCTTTCTTTTAGTGCTTCTGCAGCTTTACAAAGAGTTCCTCCTGTGTCTATCATATCATCTACTAGAATACAATCACGATTGGCTACGTCTCCAATAATATGCATAATTTGAGATACATTAGCACGGGGTCTTCTTTTATCAATAATTGCCATATCGGTATCATAGAGTAGTTTAGCAATTGCTCTAGCTCTTACTACTCCGCCAATATCAGGAGAAACAACAATCGGGTTTTTTAATTCCCTTTGAAGCATATCTTCTAAAAGAATTAAGCTACCAAAAACATTATCAACAGGTACATCAAAAAAACCCTGTATTTGTTCTGCATGTAGATCTACTGTTAAAACACGATCTACTCCAATACTAGACAAAAAATCTGCTACTACTTTTGCTGTTATAGGAACTCGTGCCGATCTTACTCTGCGATCTTGACGAGCGTATCCAAAATATGGTATGACTGCAGTAATTCTACCGGCAGAAGCTCTTCTTAAAGCGTCTACCATTACAACTAGTTCCATTATATTGTCATTAGTAGGAGAACAAGTAGACTGAATGATAAAAACATCTCCACCTCTTACGTTTTCATTTATTTGCACACTTATTTCACCATCACTAAATCGACCGACTGCTGCCTTTCCTAAATTAATATATAATCGATTTGCAATAAATTTTGCTAGTTTTGGAACAGAATTTCCAGAAAAAAGTTTCATGTCAGGCATAAAAAACCTTTTTGTATTTAGTATTATTTTATATATTTAATTATAATATGTTTTATTTTTAATATTTTAATAAATACATTTATATCAAAATATTTTTTAGTTAAAAAAATATATATTTTTTTTTATAAAGAGTTCTATGCAACGGTGAAATATTAACGCTTTTTGCTATAAATCCTTGCATGTTATTAGGTAGCAAGGAAAAAATTTTTTCTGCAGATTTCTTGTCATGAAATTCAGAAAAAATACAAGATCCTGTGCCAGTCATTCGTGAAGGTGCATACAAAGATAACCTTGAAATTAATTTTTTTATTTGAATAAATTGTCTTTTTGCTATATTTTCAAAATCATTACTAAAAGGTTCTTTTAATAATACTTCGATCGATTTTTTAGGAGTATTACTGATTAAAAATGGACTTGAAAACATATTCTTTGTTGAAATTTTAATATAAGGATAAATAACTAGATACCATCTTTCTTTTTGTGTAATCGGATATAATATATCTCCTATTCCTTCAACAATAGCTGTATTTCCCATAATAAAACCAGGTACATCTGCTCCTATTTCAAGACTGAATAAAGCTAGTTCTTTTAATGTATATTCTATGTTCCATAATTTGTTTAATACTACTAGAGTAGTTGCGGCATTAGAAGAACCTCCTCCTAGTCCACTACCTATAGGTATTTTTTTTTTAAAAATATTTTAGCTCCATAATTAAGATTATGCAACTTACCGTGAAATAGCGCTTTTTCTTTTAATAATTTAGCTGCAATAATAACACTATTTTTTACGTTTAAAATATTTTGTTTTTCAGTAAATAATTCGATACGACCTGTTTGATTAGGAATGATTTTTAATGTGTCACCATAATTAAGAAATTGAAATAATGTTTGTATATTATGATATCCATCTTTACGTGCACCTGTTACATATAAAAACAGATTAATTTTTGCAGGAGATAACCATGTATGAACCATTTTGATTTATATTTATTAAGTTGAAATATTTTTTTATATTAGTTTTGATCGAAATTAGAATGAAAGTATTTAAAATGATATACTTATTGTAGTATAGATATTTTAATTTTTATAGTTTTTAATAACTATTAAATAAAAAAATATTTTTTTATGTTTTTAATTAGATTAATAATACATTATTTAATTTTAATTAAAAATTATTTTTAGATGATACTAATTAATAGAAGGATTTTATGAATAATTCTATTTTAAAAAAATTAAAATCTTTACGAAATCGTTATCAAGAAATTGAACTTATGCTTACTCAGAAAAATATTATTGCAAATCGTGATCAATTAAAAAATTTATCTAAAGAATATTTAAAACTTTCTAAAATTATAAAATATTTTATTGAATGGGAAAAATTAGAGATTGATATTAAAAATATTCATATTATGTTAAATGATGTAGAAATGCAGGATATTGCTGAGGAAGAATTATATATTTGTAACAAAAAACAGAAAATTTTAGAAGAAAAAATAAATCGATTATTATTACCTGAAGATCCGAATGATAAACATAGTTGTTTTATTGAAATTAGATCAGCTACAGGAGGCGACGAATCTTCTATTTTTGCTGGCGAATTATTTAGAATGTATACTCGATATGCTGAAAATTGTTTATGGAAAGTAGAAATAATGAGCAGTAGTGAGAGTGAAAAAGGAGGATTTAAAGAAATAATTGCAAAAATTACAGGAAAAGGTGCATGTGGTCGTTTAAAATTCGAATCAGGTGGTCATCGTGTACAAAGAGTACCAGAAACAGAATCACAGGGAAGAATTCACACATCTACTTGTACTGTTGCTGTTATGCCTGTAACTCCTAAAGCTGAAAAAGAAGTAATTAATTTTGCCGATTTAAAAATTGATACTTTTCGTTCTTCTGGTGCAGGAGGACAACACGTCAACACTACTGATTCTGCTATTAGAATTACTCATATTCCTACTGGTAACGTAGTGGAATGTCAAGATGAGCGTTCACAACATAAGAATAAAGCAAAAGCTTTATCGATCTTATCAGCACGTATCTATGCTGCTACATTAGAAAAAAAACATCAAGAAAACTCTTCTATGAGAAAAATTTTATTAGGAACTGGTGAAAGATCAGATAGAAACAGAACCTATAATTTTCCTCAAAATAGAATTACAGATCATAGAATTAATCTTACTATTTATAAATTAGATGAAGTATTACAAGGCAGATTGAATCTACTCATTGATCCGATAACTCAAGAATATCAAGCAGATATGCTTTCTTCTTTATCTAGATTAGAACTATGAATATTAAAAGATGGATAAAAAAATCTATTAATAAATTATCTTATGTAGATAATCCTAAATATGAAGCTGAATTTTTACTCAGTTATGTTTCAAAAAAAACACGTAGTTTTATCATAAGTTCTGATTATATTGAATTGACTCGCAAACAATATAAATACTTAAATTATTTAGTTTATCGTAGATCTTTAGGAGAGCCTATCGCTTATATAATCAAAGAAAAAGAATTTTGGTCTTTGTCTTTATCTGTTTCATATGATACTCTTATTCCAAGACCTGATACAGAAATCTTAGTAGAACAAGTGTTATCTAAAATTGAAGGAAATTCTACTTGTATTCTTGATTTAGGTACTGGATGCGGAGCTATTTCTTTGGCTCTAGCAAGCGTTTGTAATGATTGGAACATTATTGGTGTTGATAAATCAGAAAAAGCTATTGCAATAGCTCAAATTAACGCAGTTAAATTAAATTTTAAAAATGTTTCTTTCTTTTATAGTGATTGGTTTTCAAATATAAACCAACAATTTAATATTATTGTGAGTAATCCACCGTATATTAGTAAAAAGGAAATTAGATTTTTTAAAAAAGATATTTTTTTTGAACCATTTGATGCTCTTATATCTGACAGTCATGGACTATCAGACATTGAAAACATAATCAAACAAGCTAAAAATTATTTATTGTATGGAGGTTGGTTGTTAATAGAACATGGATGGCAACAAAAACTAAAAGTTCAATATTTGTTTAAAAAATATCATTTTTTTGCAATAGAATCTTATCAAGATTATGGAGGAAATGATCGTGTGACCATTGGAAAAAAAATATAACAAATAAAAATTTTTAATATTTTAAAATTTTTATGAAAATAAAAAATGTTATATTAACAAAAATTAAAAAAAATGTTATATTTTGATATAAAATATATTAATTATATAAAAATTTATATTATTTAAATTTTTATTATTTATTCAAAAAATATTACTATTACTAATAATATGAAATCTCTTTCTAATATTGATTTTTCTAAATTATCACTTTTTGAATCTATTATTGTTGCTTCTCAAGCTATTCGAGAAGACTTTCCTTCGAATTGTGTTTTATCTGAACTAAACAATAAAATAAAAGAAGCTGAATCTTATGTTTCATCTGAAATCGAACCTAACCGAAAATTAGAAAAATTGTTAGAATTATTTTATGCCCGCTGGCATTTTGGTAGCGCAAGTGGTATTTATAATCTTTCAGATGTACTATGGATTGATAATGTACTAAAAACGCGACAAGGTACTGCGGTATCTTTAGGTATTCTTTTTTTGCATATTGCTCAAGAATTAAAATTGCCATTAAATCCAGTTGTTTTTCCTACTCAGCTTATTTTAAGAGCAGATTGGATCAATCAAAAAAAATGTTTTATTAATCCTTTTAATGGAGAGATTTTAGATAAACATACGTTAGAAGTTTGGTTGAAAGGCAATATTAGTCCAACAGCGGAATTATATGAAAATGATTTGTACAAATCTGAATCCATTACTGTGATCCGAAAAATGTTAGATACATTAAAATCTGCTTTAATGGAAGAAAAGAAAATGGAATTAGCATTAAATGTTGCCAATTTATTGTTACAAATTGATCCAAACGATCCATATGAAATTCGTGATAGAGGACTAATATATGCACAATTAGAATGTAATCATGTTGCTTTAACAGATTTAATCTATTTTGTCGAACATTGTCCCGAAGATCCAATTAGTGAAATTATTAAAATTCAAATTCATTCTATTGAACAAAAAAAAATTATATTACATTAAACATTATTTATGGTGTAACTGGTAGATTACGTTTATGTAATGTGTTCAAGTATAATCTTTCAATAATTTTTTGGCTTGTGCAATCTATTTTTTTTCCTTCTAAATAAGAATCAATTATATTATATGTAACACCTAAAATAGATTCGTCATCTTGTTGTGGATGCTCATCTTCTAAATCAGCCATAGGTGTTTTTAAATATAAATGCTTTGGACAATTTAATTTTTTTAATAATGATCGAACTTGTCGTTTATTTAATTTAGCAATAGGATTAATATCTGTTCCACTATCTCCATATTTTGTAAAAAATCCAGTGATATTTTCCGCTGCATGACCTGTTCCGACTACAAGACCTTTTTTGACAGCAGCAACACTGTATTGTACTTTCATTCTTTCTCTAGCTTTTTCGTTACCTCTTACATAATCGGAAATAATAATTCCGGATTTTTTTAAAGATTTTTCACTACTTAAAACCGATTGTTTGATATTAATGTTAAAAACTTGGTCGGGACGTATAAAATTAATTGCATCTTGACAGTCTTTTTCATCAGATTGAATGCCGTATGGTAAGCGTAATGCAATAAATTGATACGTAATGTCTTTTTCTTCTTTTCTTAATCTTTCCGCAGTTATTTGACATAACTTTGCGGTTAACGTGGAGTCTTGTCCTCCACTAATACCAACTATTAAAGATTTTATATAGATATGATTAATCAAATATTTTTTTAAAAAATCAATACAATTATTAATTTCGATTTCTGGTATAATAACTGGTTTTACTCCGAGTAGCTCAATAATTTTTTTTTGAAGAGTCATAAATCTTCCTAATTTTTTTGAATATTACAAATATTTATATATTAAATGATAAATTTATTTTTGACATTGTTACAATAGAAAAACTGGATAAAAAATTGAAAAATTTAATTTTTGTATTAAATTGTGGTAGTTCCTCTATAAAATTTGCAATATTAAACCCTAATAATGAAAAAAAATATTTGTCTGGTGTAGTAGAATGTTTGTTTTTATCAGAAACATATATTACATGGCAGTTTTTAGGGATAAAATATAAAAAAAAAATAGGTTCAAACATTAACCATCAAGAAGCTGTAAATTTTATTATAGATCAAGTATTACCACAAGAAAAAGATATTTTTAAAAATTTAATAGGTATAGGACATAGAGTAGTACATGGAGGAACTAAAATAAAAAAAACGACTTTGATTGATAATAATATCATTCAATATATTGAAGATGCAGTTTCTTTTGCTCCATTGCATAATCCAGCAAATTTAATTGGCATTAAAATAATGATAGAGAAATATCCTAGTTTAGCAAAAAAAAATGTAGCAGTTTTTGATACATCTTTTTATCAAGATATGCCTGAAACTTCTTTTCTATATGCAATACCGTATAATTTTTATAAAGAACATGGTATCAGACGTTATGGTGCTCATGGTACTAGTCATAATTATGTTGCTCATAAGACTTCTATTATATTGAATAAGAAATTTAGTTCTTTAAATATTATAACATGTCATTTAGGTAATGGGGCCTCTGTTTCTGCGATTTGTAATGGAATATGTGTAGATACTTCAATGGGACTAACTCCTTTAGAAGGATTAGTAATGGGCACAAGAAGCGGTGATTTAGATCCCTCTATTATTTTTTTTATGAACAAACAGCTTAATTTAAATATTGATGAAATTGAGATGATTTTAAATAAAAAATCAGGATTATTAGGTTTAAGCGGTATTAGTAGTGATTTTCGCTATTTTGAAAAAAATTATAATCATAAAAAACATGCTAAAAGATCCGTAGATATTTTTTGCCATCGTTTATCTAAGTATATTTCTGCTTATATGAGTTTAATGGAAAATCGTTTAGACGCTTTGATTTTTACTGGTGGTATCGGTGAAAATGTACCTTTGATTAGAGAGTTAACTCTGTCTAGATTATCGCTATTAGGTTTTAATATTGATCATGAACTTAATTTATATACTATAAGAGGCAAATCAGGATTAATTTCTAAATCTACTTCTCGTTCAGTATTCGTAATTGCAACAGACGAGGAATTAGCAATAGCTCAAGAAACTAGTAATATAATTAGCAGGAAATAGTTATTTTTTATCATATTATATTAATATTTCATAATGGGATAATTATGTCACGTATTATAATGTTAATTCCTTTAGATAAAGATATTAGTTTGACTTCATTAAGTTTAAGTCTGATTTATTTCTTTAATAAAAATAGATTTAAAAAAGAAAAGGTTCAATCTATATTATATTTGTCTTGTGTAAAACGTTTGTTAGATGATACATCGTTAATTATTAATAAATATTTTTCAAAAATAGTTCATGTATCAGATAGTATAGATTTTTCTGAAGTTTTTTTTAATTCTTCTGAATATTTGTTTTTATTAAATAAAATGATGGACGAATGTTATCATAATAAGTCTTTATATGAAGTTATTTTAATTGAAGGTATAAAAAATAGTATTAATGCTGAAGAGATAAATTATGATATTTCTCAAAATTTAAATGCAGAAGTAATATTTATATCTAATTTAAAAAATACTTCTTTTGAATATATTAAAAATAAGGAAAAAAAAATAAATTTTTTTTTAAAACAAAAAAAATATAAAAATATTTTAGGTATAATTTTTAATAAAATTAATTCACCTTTTATAGGTGAAAAATATAATTTTATAAAAAAACTTGTACTCTTAAAAGAAACAAAAAACAAAAGAGAATTGATTATTCCAAAAAAAATGTTTAAAAATAATTTTGTTCCAATTATAGCCTGTATACCTTGGAATAAAAAAATGATTATAACATATGCAATGGATCTTTTAAATTTTTTAAATTTGCAATATATTAATTTAATACAAAAGAAAACTCATATTATAGAAGAAATAGTTATATTTGATGAAAGTTATATAAACATGTTAAATAAAAATTATTCAAATGCATTGATAATAGTTTCTTTCAGTCGTATAGATGTTTTTATGAATATGTTTATATTAAATTATAATAGTAATAAGATTAGATGTATTATATTAACTGGAGTATTAAAATCAAAAAAATATACTGTTTCTTTATGTAATGCCTTGATTGAAAGATCTATTTCTGTTTTTTTTACAAAAAAGAATACAATAGATATTTTGTCTGAACTTCAAACTTTTAACTTTAATATTAATGTAAAAAATTTTATTTATATTGAAAGATTACAAAAATACCTTTCTAGTTTTTTTTCTTATTCTACTATTATGGTTTCTAAAAAAAAATACAATTTTAGCATTATATATTCTCCAAAAGAATTTTGTTATAATTTAAAATTATTATCAAAAAAAAGAAATAAGCGTATTATATTGCCTGAATCATATGAAATACGAATATTAAAAGCGGCTTCAATATGTTGTAATTCTGGTATTGCTCAATGTGTATTATTGGGAGATTCAAAAAAAATTTATAATATAGCAAATAAAATAGGTATTAATTTAAATAAAAATATTGAAATAATAAATCCTACTTTAATCAGACAAAAATATATCTCTCGTTTTCTAGAAATCCGTAAAGGAAAGAATATAAGTGAATTTTCTGCTGAAAAACAATTAGAAGATAATACTGTTTTAGCTACTTTAATATTAGAATCTAATTATGTAGATGGATTAGTTTCTGGATCAGTAAATACTACGTCTGATACTATACGTCCAGCATTGCAAATTATTAAAACTAATCTTGATAGTTTTTTAGTATCATCTATTTTTTTTATGTTGTTACCAAATCAAGTTTTAATCTATGGTGATTGTGCTATCAATATCGATCCAACTGCAGAAGAATTAGCAGAAATAGCAATTCAATCTGCAGATTCAGCAAAAATTTTTGGAATAGAGGCGCGTATTGCTATGTTATCTTATTCTACTGGTTGTTCTGGATTTGGACATCAAGTAGAAAAAGTAAAAAAAGCAACTTATATTGTTAAAAATAAAAGACCTGATTTGATTATTGATGGTCCTATACAGTATGATGCTGCAGTTTCAGAAAAGGTTTCTAAATTAAAAGCACCTAGTTCACCAATTTCAGGAACTGCAAATGTATTTATTTTCCCAGATTTAAATTCCGGTAACATAGCTTATAAAGCAGTTCAACGTTCTTCAAATATACTCTCTCTTGGTCCAATGTTACAGGGATTAAGAAAACCAGTAAATGATTTATCACGAGGTGCTTCGGTAGAAGATATTATTTATACTATTGCATTAACTTCAATTCAATCTAGATAAAATATATTTTTTATAAACATGCGTTTTTAAATTTTAATTATAATATTTCCATTTGGTTTACAACAGCATGGAAGTATTTCTCTTTCTTCGAATAAAGCAGCCATAGGCTGTTTTATTGAATAAAGTACTTCTCCCTTAATTAATTCAATTCTACATATACCACAATATCCAGATTGGCACTGATATTCTACATGGATATCATGTAATTTTAAAATAAATAATAGTGATATATTTTTTGTATAAATAATTTTTTTTTTAATATTAGTTATCTCAATAATAGAATACGTCATTTTATAATTCAAATTTTTTAAATGCATCATCGGATACTTCTGAATCAATCTGACCGACTAAATAGGAACTGATTTCTGTTTCTTGGGGAGCAGTTTGTATGTTATCAGAAGTTAACCAATCATTAATCCAAGGAATAGGATTAGATTGTTTTTTAAAAGGCATTTTAAAACCTATCGCATTCATACGAATATTTGTAATATATTCTATATACTGACAAAGAATATCTTTGTTTAATCCAAGCATTGAACCGTTTTGAAATAAATATTCAGCCCATTTTTTTTCTTGTTGTGAAGCTAATATGAATATATTTATAGCTTCTTCTTGACACTCTAAAACTATATCTTTCATATTTTCATCATTTTTTATATTACTTAAAAGATTTAAAATATGTTGAGTTCCTGTTAAGTGCAATGCTTCATCACGAGCTATTAATCTTATAATTTTTGCATTACCTTCCATTAACTCTCTTTCTGCAAATGCAAATGAACATGCAAAACTCACATAAAATCTAATTGCTTCTAAAACATTTACACTTATTAAACATAGATATAATCTTTTTTTTAAAATATTCAAATTAACATGAATATTTTTTTTATTAATTAAATGGGAGCCTTCACCTAATAAATGCCAATAACTAGTCATTTTTATTAGTTCATCATAATAAGTAGAAATGTTCTGAGCTCGATCATTAATATGTTTATTTGAAATAATATCATCAAATACCAAGGATGGAGAGTTGACAATATTTCTAATTATATGAGTATAAGAACGTGAATGAATAGTTTCTGAAAAAGACCATGTTTCAATCCATGTTTCTAGTTCAGGAATAGAAATAATTGGTAAAAAAGCTATATTTGGACTTCTTCCTTGAATAGAATCAAGTAGTGTTTGATATTTTAAATTACTGATAAAAATATGTTTTTCATTATCAGGTAAATTTTGAAAATCTATTCTATCTCGAGAAAGATCTATTTCTTCAGGTCTCCAAAAAAATGATAATTGTTTTTCAATTAATTGTTCAAAAATATTATATTTTTGTTGATCGTATCTCGCAATATTAACTGGTTGTCCAAAAAACATAGGTTCTTTAAGTTGATTATTTTTTTTTTTTGAAAAAATTGTGTAAGACATAATATTATACCTAATAATAAATTTAATATTGAAGTGTTTATTTTTTTGAATAGTTATGTTTTTTATATAATACATGAACCGCTTTCACAAATATCTTCTATTTTAGATTCAGTTATAATATTTTGATGATCTTCAGAACCATCTCGAGTATTTTGATAATATAGTGTTTTTAAACCAAGTTTATAAGACAACAACAAATCATATAGAAGTTGTTTCATAGGAATTTTATTTTTTAAAAATCTTTTTGGATCATAGTGAGTATTTACTGAAATAGATTGATCAATAAATTTTTGCATGATACCGGCTAGTTCCAGATACCCTGTATTATTTGGTATATCCCAAAGTAATTCATACTGTGATTTTAATTTTTTATATTCAGGAACAACTTGACGTAAAATTCCGTCTTTTGAAACCTTAATACTAATAAAACCTCTTGGTGGTTCAATTCCATTTGTTGCATTAGATATTTGAGAAGATGTTTCTGAAGGCATCAAAGCAGACAATGTTGAATTTCTTAATCCGTATTTTTTTATCTTATGACGTAATAAATTCCAATCTAAATGCAGTGGTTCATTACATATATTATCAACATCTTTTTTGTATGTATCGATAGGCAGCTTTCCTAAATAGTAATTAGTATGATGAAATAAAGAACATGCTCCTTTTTCTTTTGCTAATTCACAAGATGCGTCTAATAAATAATATTGCATTGCTTCAAAAGTTTTATGTGTTAAATTTTTTGCACTACCATCCGAATAACGTACTTTATTTTTGGCTAAATAATATGCAAAATTAATAACACCAATACCTAGAGAGCGTCTAGAAACAGCTGATTTTTTTGCTGCTGATATTGGATAATCTTGATATTCTAATATTTCGTCAAGTGCACGCACAGATAATATCGACAATTCTTTAAATTCATTGAGATCTTTAATAGTACCTAGATTTAACGCTGATAGTGTACATAGTGCTATTTCTCCATCCTTATCATAAATGTCATTTAAGGCTTTAGTGGGCAATGTAATTTCTAAACATAAATTAGACTGTCTTATTGGAGATAATTTAGGATTAAATGCACTATGTGAATTACAATGATCCACATTTTGTATATAAATACGTCCAGTCGAAGTTCTTTCTTGCATCATCAAGGAAAACAGATCTAATGCTTTGATTCTTTTTTTTCTTATATTTTTATTTTTTTCATATTGAAGATATATTTCTTCAAATTTTTTTTGATCAGAAAAAAAAGCTTCATACAAGTGAGGAACATCAGATGGACTAAATAATGTTATTTGATCTCCTGATAACATTCTCTGATACATTAATTTATTAATTTGAATTGCATAATCAATATGACGTACTCTATTTTCTTCGATTCCTCTATTATTTTTTAAAACTAAAAGACTTTCAACTTCAAAATGCCATATCGGATAAAAAATAGTTGCAGCTCCACCTCTAACGCCTCCTTGAGAGCAAGATTTTACAGCGCTTTGAAAATGTTTATAAAAAGGTATGCAACCGGTATGAAATGCTTCACCATTTCTAATGGGGCTACCCAATGCGCGAATTTGTCCAGCATTAATACCGATTCCTGCTCGTTGAGAAACATATTTAACAATAGAACTGGTTGTAGCATTAATAGAATTTAAATTATCAGCACATTCAATTAAAACACAAGAACTAAATTGACGAGTAGGAGTTCTAACTCCTGACATAATTGGTGTTGGCAGCGAAATTTTAAAAGTC
The DNA here is from genome assembly GCF_000225445.1 of Buchnera aphidicola str. Ak (Acyrthosiphon kondoi). Taxonomy (NCBI): domain Bacteria; kingdom Pseudomonadati; phylum Pseudomonadota; class Gammaproteobacteria; order Enterobacterales; family Erwiniaceae; genus Buchnera; species Buchnera aphidicola. Next base: position 194,792 of record NC_017256.1, read on the forward strand.
GAGATTGCATTATAAAAGCGATAAATATAATTCATGCGAATATTTTTTGGGTATTGAGAAAATAAACATGCGGCTATTAAAACATATAAAAATTGTGCACTTTCATATATTTTTCCACTTATACGATTTTGTATTAAATATTTTCCTTCTAATTGTTTTACGGCCGCGTATGAAAAATTCATATCTCGCCAATGATCGATAAAAGAATTCATCTGTGAGAATTCTTGATGAGAGTAGTTTTTCAATAAATTTTCATCATATTTTCCCAAAATAATCATTTTTTTTACATGTTCATATAAGTGAGGTGGTTCAAATTGACCATAGGCTTTTTTTCGAAGATGAAAAATAGCTAATCTTGCAGCCATATATTGATAGTCTGGTGTATCTTGTGAAATAAGATCAGCTGCAGCTTTGATAATAGTCTCATGAATATTAATAGTCGTAATATTATTGTAAAATTGAATTCGAGAGCATAACTCAACTTGTGATACAGATATATCATCTAGCCCTTCTGATGCCCAATTTAATACTTTATGAATTTTATCTAGATTTATTTTTTCTTTTCTTCCATTACGTTTGGTGACAAACAGACTGTTTTTCATGATAAATTTTACTTATTTTAAAGAGTATAAAAAATTTTATTTTTGATTTAATTATTAATAATGATTATAAATAAATGTGTTTTTTTATATAGGTTCTACGATTTTTTGTAAAGCAACAACTTGTTCATTTTTCGAAGTTCTTATTAATATTACGCCTTGTGTATTTCTTCCTAATATTCCTACTTCAGAAACTCTAATTCTCACTAATGTTCCCGCATTAGTAATCATCATAATTTGATCTTTTTCTACAACTTGTATTGCTCCAATTATTTTTCCATTTTTTTTCGTGATTTTAATTGAGATAACACCTTGAGTAGCACGTGATTTTATAGGAAAATCGGTAATTTTAGTGCGTTTTCCGTATCCATTTTTTGTTGCTATTAAAATACTTCCTCTATTTTTAGGTACAATTAAAGAAACAACTTTATCATTTTTTTTAATTTTAATGCCTCTAACTCCAGATGCAGTTCTACCCATAGCACGAACGCTATTTTCTAAAAATTGAACTACCTTTCCGTTTTTTGTAAATAACATGATATTGTTATTACCATCAGTTAAAGCTACTCCAATTAGTTCATCATTAGCATGTAAATTAATAGCAATAATCCCTGCTAATCTAGGTTTTTTAAATTGTTTTAAAGAACTTTTTTTTACTATTCCATTTGCAGTACTCATAAAAATATTAAGGTTATCTTTATACTCATGTACTGGTAATATAGCTGTAATTCTTTCTTTCGGGCTTAAAGGCAATAAATTAACTATAGGTCGGCCTCTTGCATGTCTACTGGATTCTGGTAATTGGTAAACTTTCATCCAATATAGAATGCCTCGACTGGAAAAACATAATATAGTATCATGCGTATTTGCTATTACTAAACTTTCTATAAAGTCTTCTTCTTTTATTTTTGCAGCTGATTTTCCTTTTCCACCACGTCTTTGAGCATTATAGTCAGACAGAGGTTGATATTTCACATATCCTGAATGAGATAACGTGACTACTACATCTTCTTGATTAATTAGATCTTCAATATTGATATCAGTGTGATTTTCAGTGATTTCTGTTCGTCTTTTATCACTAAAATTATTTTGTATGAATAATAACTCTGATTTGATTAGATCAAACATTCGGTTTGGATTTTCGAGTATTTCTTTTAGTTCTTTCGTTTTTTTTATTAAATCATTGTGTTCTGTAATAATTTTTTTCTGTTCTAAATTAGTTAGTTTATGTAAACGTAAATCTAATATCGCCTGTGCCTGTTTTTCAGTAAAATGGTATTCATTTTTTTTAGATAGATATTTTGTTTCTAGTAAATCATTACGTTTTTTTATTTCTTCAGACATCCATTTTTTTTTAATAATCAAATTTTTTGCATCTGTTGAGTTTCCTGAATTTTTTATTATTTTAATAATCGTATTAATATTGATTAAAGCTGTATTTAATCCTTCAAGAATATGAATACGACTTTGTATCTTATTTAATTCAAAAAGACTGCGTCTTATAATTATTTCTTGTCTATGAGATAAAAAATGTTGCAATATTTCTTTTAAACATAAAGTTCTTGGTTGTCCTTGACATAAAGCAACCATATTAATTCCAAAAGATATTTGAAGTTGAGTTAGAGAATATAATTGATTTAAAATTATCTCAGATATTGCTTCTCTTTTAATTTCGATAACAATTCTCATTCCATCTTTATCTGATTCATCACGTAAAGCAGTAATTCCGTCAATTCTTTTATCTTTTACTAATTCCGCTATTTTTTCAATTAAACGTGATTTATTCACTTGATAAGGTATTTCATCAAATATAATAGATTCTTTTTTGTTTTTTTTGTTTTTTTCAATTTTATTTCGTGCGCGAATATAAATTTTTCCCTTCCCTGTACGATAAGCTTCTTCAATTCCTGATTTTCCATTGATTATTCCAGCGGTTGGAAAATCTGGTCCTGGAATATATTTAATTAGTTCTTTTAGGGAGATATTATTATTATCAATATAAGCTAAACATCCATTAATTACTTCATGCAAGTTATGAGGTGGAATATTTGTAGCCATTCCTACAGCTATACCTGATGAACCATTTATTAAAAGATTAGGTATTTTTGCTGGTAGTATTTCTGGAATGTGTTCAGTACCATCATAATTTGGTAGAAATTCAACAGTGTTTTTTTCTAAGTCATTTAATAGTTCATGAGCTATTTTAGACATTCGAACTTCAGTATATCGCATCGCTGCAGCAGAATCTCCATCTACAGAACCAAAATTTCCTTGACCATCTATAAGCATATAACGTAATGAAAATTTTTGAGCCATACGAACTATAGCATCATATACAGCAGAATCTCCATGTGGATGATATTTTCCGATAACATCACCCACGACACGAGCAGATTTTTTATATGCTTTATTCCAATCATTATTTAATATATACATTGCAAAAAGTATTCTTCGATGAACAGGCTTCAAACCATCTCGAACATCTGGCAAAGCTCGGCCAACTATTACAGACATGGAATAGTCTAAGTAAGAGCTTTTCAACTCTTCTTCAATATTGACCTGTATGATTGCTGGTGCAGGATCTTTCATAGAACTTTTATCTCTATTATTATTAAAACTAACTAAATTAAGTAGAAAAGTATAACATAATTAAACTATTAGATTCATCTAAAGAAAATCATTCTTAATGATAAATAATTTTATTATGATAAAAAATATTTTTTTATATTGTTTATTTGAAATGAAAGTATTATTATAAAAACAATAATACTTTTAACAATAAAAAGTATTATTAAGAAATAATTATTAAAAATATAATAATTTATTAACTTGACTTTAAAATGAGATATTCTTATGAAAGATGAAGAAAAAAGTTTAATAGAAAATTTATTTCATCGTTTAAAAAAAATTGAATCAAGTTCTTCTGAAAGAGATAGTTCAGCAAATGAACTAATTCAAAATTTAACAAAAAAACAACCTTCTTCTTCTTATTACATGGTTCAAACAATCTTGATTCAAGAAACGGCAATCAAAAAAATGAGCATGCAAATTGAAGAATTAAAAGCAAGAATAAAAATGTTGAATGGAGAAGATATAAATAAAAAACCAAGTTTTTTATCAAGTTTTTTTAAAAAAAATTCTACTTTGCACACAGGATCTAATAACAGTAATCTATGGAAAAAAAAAGAAGATATTTTGCCACCTAATTACGCTAATACAACTATTTTACCAACAAATCAAGTATTACCAACAGCAAATAATAATAGAAGCAGTAGTTTCCTTAGTAATGCATTACAAACAGCAACAGGTGTAGCAGGTGGTATGATTTTAGGGAATATGTTAATGAATGTGTTTAGTCATACTAAACCAGAAGAAGAGATATTTGATACTGTTAATAAATCATCTTCAGATCAGCATATACAAGATAATTTTTCAAATAATAACCACTCTAATAATGATTTAATAGATTATCAATATAATGAATCAGATATTGATAGAAATGAATTAGGTTTAGAAAGCATAAACAATGATGTTTATGATGGAGATGATATTAATATTGATGATGATAACTTTATTTAAAAAATATATGTTTTAATTATAATATTTCATATTTTAAAATATATCTATTTAAATATATTTAAAAATAAAGCCAGCATAAAATATTTTTTTTGCTGACTTTAAGTTTTTTTAAGCATATTTACTTAAATATTCAGAGACTCCTTCTGAAGATGCTTTCATACCTTTTTCTCCTTTTTCCCAATTTGCAGGACATACTTCTCCAAACTTATTATGAAAGTCTACAGCATCTACCATGCGTATCATTTCTTTTATATTTCTCCCAAATGGTAGATCATTTACAACTTGATGACGTATAATCCAATTAGAATCGATTAAAAATGAAGCTCTTAGTGCTATACCAAGATGTGGATGTTCAATTCCGTAAGATTTTTGAATATCATGTTTTATGTCAGATACCATAGGAAAATTTATTTTGCCAATACCACCATTTTTAGGCAATGTTTTTTGCCATGCTTGATGAACAAAAACACTATCAATTGATACACCTACAATTTTTACTTTTCTTGTTTTAAAATCTGAATATAGCTTATTAAATTCTATAATTTCAGATGGACATACAAAAGTAAAATCCATTGGCCAAAAAAATAGTGCGGTCGCTTGACCATTAGAATATTTTTTAAGATCAAATTGTTCAACAATTTGATTGTCTTTTAAAATTGCTGGAGCTATAAAATTAGGTGCCTTTTGTGTTACTAGAACCATTTTTTTTCCTTATAATATTATATTTTTAAAAAAATATGTTATTAAATATTTAGATATGGAAATTTATAATGAATAAGATTTTATCTTGGAAAGATGTTTTATCTCAAGAAAAAAAAAAGATATTTTATTGATATAATGCAATTTCTTAAAAAAGAACGTTTGAAAAAAATAATTTATCCGGATCAAAAAGATGTATTTAATGCTTTTTTTTTAACTCAGTTTAATGATATAAAAGTTGTTATTCTTGGACAAGATCCATATTTTTCTAAGCATCAAGCACATGGTTTATCATTTTCTGTGCCTAAAGGTTTTACTATACCACCTTCTTTAAAGAATATATACAAAGAGTTAAATACAGATTTTAAAAAGCAGCATACTTTTAATCATGGATGTCTTGAAAACTGGTCTAATCAAGGTGTTTTTTTATTGAATACGATTTTAACAGTTGAATCAGGAAAACCAAAATCACATAGTGATATAGGCTGGAATATTTTTACTGATAAAGTAATTTCTACAATAAGTTTGTATAAACATTCTATTATTTTTTTACTATGGGGAAACGATGCACAAAAAAAGTGTGATTTAATTGATAGAAATAATCATTATATATTAAAAGCATCTCATCCTTCTCCATTATCAGCATATCGAGGATTTTTTGGATGTAAACATTTTTCTTTAACTAATAAAATACTCCTTAAAAACAAGAAAAAGCCAATTAATTGGTTTGTAATTTAAAAATAGAAAAATATTTTCTATTTTTAAATATTATAAATGTATCGATTAAGTAGAAATTTAAAAAAAATGAAAAATATTAATTTTTAGAAATTGTAACTGTTGCTTTTCGTAATAATACTTTATTAAAAGTAAATCCTTTTTTATGAGTAAAAACAATATGATTAGGTGCTATTTTTTTAGATGATTCTGTTGAAATTAATGTATGAATTTCAGGATTAAAAAGTTCGTTTTTTTGACCTTCAATTTTAACTCCTATTTTATATAATATATTTAATAAAGATTGCAATATAAGTTCGATTCCTTTTATTACAGATTCATCTTTTATACTTGATGTATTAGATGATATTAGAATTTCTTCTAAAGAATCTATTACTGGAATTATTGTTTTTAAAAATCTTTCAATTTCTGTTTTTTTTATTTTTCTTATTTTTTCTTCAATATTTTTTTTTATATTTTCTATATCAGCTAATTTTCGTAATTCAATATCATTTATTTTTTTTTGATTCTGGAGCAGTTCTAGTTTGAGGCTATCTATTTTTTGATTTTGAATAGAATTCATATCAAGTACTTTTTCTTGTTCTTCTACTATGTGATTTTTTTTAAAAAATTTTTCATTATTTGATTTATTTTCTTTATTTTCCATAAAATTCACCATTAATTATATTAATAATCAAACTATTATAAAGACTGTAATTAATCTTTCAAGACTGTTTGTTATTATAATATAATATACATTATTTTTATTAGGAATTTTTATTTAATGAAGCAACATTTCACTTGTATAGGTATTGTTGGACGTCCGCGTTATGCGAGTGCATTAATAACACATAAAAAACTTTATAAATGGTTGATAAAAAATGGTTATAAAGTTTTTATTGAACACACTGTTGCTAAAGAATTAAAATTAAACAATCCTAATACTGCTACATTGATTGAAATTGGTCAATTTTGTGATTTGGCAGTAGTTATAGGAGGAGATGGTAATTTATTATGTGCAGCGCGTGTTTTATCATTTTATAATATTAAAATTATCGGTATCAATCGAGGTAATCTAGGCTTTCTTGCTGATTTAAACCCTGACACCGGTTTAAAAAAATTATCGGAAGTATTATCTGGAAATTATTTATTAGAAAATCGATTTTTATTAGATGCACAAGTCTGTCAAAAAAAAATGATTTCGAGATCTAGCATAGCTATTAATGAAGTAGTTTTACATACAAAGCACTTGGCTCATATGATAGAATTTGAAGTCTATATCGATAATAAATTTTCTTTTTCTCAACGTGCAGATGGATTAATTGTTTCAACACCTACAGGTTCGACTGGTTATTCACTTTCAGCTGGTGGACCAATTATTTCAACTTCTTTAGATGCAATTGTATTAGTGCCTATGTTTCCACATGCCTTATCTACTCGTCCTTTAGTCATTCATAGCGATAGTATAATTTGTTTGAAATTTTCTAATGTTCAGACTAATTTAAAAATAAGCTGTGATAGTCAAATTATTTTAACAATTAAAAAAGGTGAATGTGTATTTATTCGAAGAAGTTGTTATTATTTAAATCTCATTCACCCTAAAAGTTATAATTATTTTAAAACTCTAAGTTCTAAATTAAGTTGGTCTAAAAAATTTTTTTAGAATAATTAATATTTTTTATTTATAAAAAATATTACTCAGATAGGAATAAAGAGTATTAATTATTTTTTATGTAAACTATAATAGGATATTATTATGAATAACTATGTCAAAATGCTATTGATAGTAATTTTTTTCTCTAGTTGTTCAATTTTAGATAACAAAAAATATGATTCTAATTTTTTAGAGGGAATAAATTTAAATCATAATGTATTGAATAAAAATTATATTGGGATGACAAGACAACAAATAGTTTATATATTTGGGATGCCTATTATTTCTGATTCGTTCAATGATGTATATCATTATTATGTCAATAATCCAAAAAATAACAATGTATTTCAAAAAAAAATGTTGAATTTTTATTTTAAAGATAATAAGGTTTTAAAGTTTAATTTTACATAGTTTTTTATAAAATTTTTTAAATATTACATAAATTTTTTTGGAGCTGGCGGGATTTGAACCCGCGTCCAAAATTTCTACGAATAAAGTACTACATGCTTAGTTTTTTCTTTTTTCAATTCATTACCTAATTTGGAAAAACTCATTTTAGGTATATAGCTTGAAAATTTACTTCGCGCTATCATCAAGCTTGATAGCTACGTTTTCTCTTATTTGACCTTCCTGTTTTCTCGTCCTAAGAGAGAGAGGCTGAGAAGGAAGGGCTTCATACAGTTTTTTAAGCTGCTAAAGCGTAGTTTTGTTTATTATTTGCAATTATTTTTTTACGGCTTTTATCGAGGCAAACCGTTCCTCGGCATGCACTTTACTTTGTTGATAATTTTGTCAAATCCAAAAGCAGCCCCTTTTTATAACAATGTAGTATTACAAAAAAAAATAATTTTGTCTATTAATAATTTTACAGTATTTTAATAAAACTTTTATTATAGATCATTGAAATACATATTTTATATAAATTTAAAAAATGGAAATTAATATGAACATTATTGAAACAATAAAAAAACAAATTAAAGATAATATTATTTTAATATACATGAAAGGTACTCCTGAATCTCCTAGTTGTGGTTTTTCTGCACAAGCAGTAAAAGCTTTATCAATTTGTGGGGAAAAGTTTGCTTATGTAGATGTTTTAGAAAATACTGAAATTAGAAATGAATTACCAAAATATGCAAATTGGCCGACATTTCCTCAATTATGGATAGATGGTGAACTAATTGGTGGTTGTAGTATTATACTTGAAATGTTAGAAAATGGTCAATTAAGAGAACTGATATCAAAAACAGTTAAAAAATACAAAATATAATATTTCAGAAAATATTAATATAAATAATATATATGAAAAATTAGATATGACATTAAATAAATAGTATTAAACTTTTAATCTTTATTACTAATGTCATATCTTTTTATTAAGAAAATATTTAATTATATACAATAGTTATATTTTTAATATTGGATTTATATATTATTAATATTGTTTTTTTTCATGTTAAGAGGCCATCCACCTAAACGTTTCCAACGATTTACTAATTCACAAAAAAGATCAGCAGTTTGCAAAGTGTCATAAAGTGCAGAATGGGCTTGATGATTATCAAATGACAAGCCAATAGCTTTACATGCTTTAGATAAAACTGTTTGACCGACTACTAATCCGCTTAACGCTGCTGTATCAAATGTAACAAATGGATGAAAAGGATTATTTTTTATTTTTACTCTTTGAATTGCTGCCATTAAAAAATTATGATCAAAATTAGCATTATGTGCGACAACAATTCCTCGACTGCATCCCTGTATTTTAATACCTTTACGTACCATTTTTAATATAGATTGAATTGCTATTTTTTCGCTAATTGCACCGCGTAATGGATTAAATGGATCAATTTTATTAAAAGCTATTGCATCGGAATTTATTATAGAACCTTTAAATGGTTCTACGTGAAAATGTAACATATTTTCTTTTTCTAACCATCCTGATTTATCCATTTTTAATGTTATTATAGCAATTTCTAATACTGCGTCAGTACTTGCATTAAATCCTGCTGTTTCAATATCTATAACAACAGGATAAAAAGTACGAAATCGATTACTTAATAAATTGAATTCTTGAATGGTAGACATCAAAATCTCATTTTTTAAAAAACTTTGTGTTTAATATAGTTAATTTTTATATTTTTACAATTTTAATTTTAGACACTTTTAAAATATGTATCATGATTCTTGCGAATAATTTAATAAGTGTACTATAATTTATAAAAATATTTAACATTAAATTGTCAATTTAACGTTTTTAAAAAAATAATACTATAATTTTATAGAAATCATCTTTAGGAAAATAAAATGACTTATACTCTTCCTTCTTTACCTTATTCATACAATGCATTAGAACCATTTTTTGATGAAAAAACTATGATAATTCATCACACTAAACACCATCAAAATTATATTAATAACAGTAATTCTATTTTAAAAAACACACCTTTTTCTTCATTATCTATTGACGAATTAATATCTATCTTTAATGAGATTATTGTAGAAGACAAAAATTTGTTACGTAATAATGCAGGCGGTCATATCAATCATAGTTTTTTTTGGACAAGTTTAAAATTAGGTACAGTTTTAACAAATGATTTAAAAATAGAAATAGAAAAACAATTTGGTACGATTGAAGCTTTTAAAGAAAAATTTGAAACGGTGGCACTTAATCATTTTGGATCTGGTTGGGTATGGTTAGTAAATCAAAATGGTGTTTTATCTATAGTTTCCACTATTAATCAGGATAATCCTTTAATGGGTAAATTAATATCTAATACATATGGTTATCCTATTATTGGTTTAGATCTTTGGGAGCATGCTTATTATTTGAAATATCAAAATAGACGATTAGATTATATTAAGTCTTTTTGGAATGTTGTTAATTGGGAAAAAGCTTCTGATCGGTTACAGAAATAATGTATTAGTTATACTAACGAGTATTTTTTTGTAGATAACATATTGTGTCATTATTTTTTTTGAATTTTTTTATCTTAAAAAACATATAATACGTATATTATATGTTTTTTAATATTTAGGTTGAAGGATATTTTTTGAATACCATTAAAATGATAGTTGGACTATCTAATCCAAAAATAGAATATCATAATACACGTCATAATGTAGGTTCTTGGTACATTTATTCTTTAGTAAAAAGTTGTTTAAAAAATCTAAAAAAAGAAAAAAAATTTCTCGGTTTTACTGCTTCTTTTAGTCTGGAGTCAAGTTATATTCGATGTCTTATTCCTGATATATTTATGAACATAAATGGTCATTCGGTGTTCAAAATGGCATCTTTTTATAATATTAATTTAAGCGAAATATTAATAGTTCATGATGATTTAGAACTTGATCCTGGGATTATAAAAGTTAAATATAGTTATGGACATAATGGACATAATGGTTTAAGAAATATTATTAGTATATTTAATACACAAGTCAATTTTTATCGATTTAGAATTGGTATCGGTCGTCCAATAAATCGTGATCAAATAGCTTCTTTTGTATTATCAAGTCCTACAAAAAAAGAGAAAACATTAATTCAAAAATCAATTTCACATGCAATAGAAGAAAATTTTATTTCGAATATTTTAACATTTTAATCGAATAAATATATTTTCTATTTTTCAAGGCGTATAAGATATGGGTTTTAAGTGTGGTATTATAGGATTGCCTAATATTGGAAAATCTACTTTATTTAACCTTTTAACTAAAGGGAATTCAGAAGTTGCTAATTTTCCGTTTTGTACTATTAAACCCAATATAGGTATTGTTCCAGTTTTTGATGAACGTATTAATAATTTAAATAAAATTATTTCTACTCAGAAAATAGTTCATGCATTTATAGAATTTATAGATATTGCAGGTTTAGTTAAAGGAGCGTCTAAAGGTGAAGGATTGGGTAATCAATTTTTATCTAATATACGAGATACGGATGCTATAGCTCATGTTGTTCGTTGTTTTAAGAATGATAATATTACTCATATTTATAATCGAGTTCAACCTACTAAAGACGTAGATATTATTAATAGTGAACTTATATTGTCTGATTTTGATCTTTGTGAAAAGACTATATTACATTTACAAAAAAAAAATTTATTAAAAAATAATGAAACAGAAAAGAAAATTAATGTTTTAAAAAAATGTATGGATCATTTAAAGAAGTTTTTAATGTTAAAAACTCTTAATTTAAATAAAGATGAAAAACAATTAATTAGATATTTGCGTTTTTTAACTTTAAAACCAACAATGTATATTGCTAATATTAATGAAGAAAAAGACTCTTTTTATTTTTTAGATCAATTAAATAATATGGCTAAAAAAGAAAGTGCTATAGTTGTGCCAATTAATGCAAGTCTAGAGTTAGATTTAATTCAAATGCGAAATGAAGAACAAAAATCTTTTATGCAAGAATTTAATATAAAAACTCTAGGTTTGAATAAAATTATTTCTTCTAGTTATAAATTATTAAATTTAATAACTTTTTTTACTGTAGGAAAAAAGGAAATTAGGGCTTGGGAAATTCTTAATGGAAGCACTAGTATTCAAGCTGCTCATAAAATACACAGCGATTTTAGCAAAGGTTTTATTAGAGCACAAATTATTAAATATGTAGATTTTATAAAATATAAAAGTGAAGCAAAAATTAAAGAAATGGGGAAATTTAGAACTGAAGGAAAACAATATTATATTCAAGATGGTGATATTATTCATTTTTTATTTAATATTTAAAATGATTAATTTTTATAATATTTTTAGAGAGGAAAACATTATTTATCCTCTCTAATACAATATTTACTTTTCTAATAAAAATTTTTTTAATTTACTAAAAATAGGATTGATATTGTGAGATAATAATGGAAGATCAATTCTATTTTTTAGTTCATCAGGTAACGAAATTTTATTTTTTAATATGTTTTCTACAGTATTTTTAAATTTAGCTGGGTGTGCAGTACCTAGAAATAAACCAAACTCATTCTTTTTTAATTGATCTCGTAATAATCGATATGCTATTGCAGCATGAGGTTCAGAAACATAACCTAATTTAAATAATTCTTGTAATGTTTCTTCTGTAGAATCATCCGATACGCTACCAAATCTAAGTTCTTTCAAATTCCATTTTTTTCGATTAAATAATTCTTCAATTCGAGTCCAATTATTAGGTTGACTAATATCCATGGCATTTGAGATTGTAGATACGGTTTTTTTTGGATGCCATGTACCATTTTTAAGAAATCTTGGTACTGTATCATTAGCATTAGTACATGCTATAAATGATTTAATTGGTAAACCAAGAGACTTAGACAATAGTCCAGCAGTTAAATTGCCAAAGTTTCCACATGGAACCGCTATAACTAAATTTTTTCTTTCTTGTTCTGAAATTAAAGAAAAAGCTTCAAAATAATAACAAATTTGTGCTAATAATCTGCTTATATTAATAGAGTTTGCAGAATTTAATCCTATTGATTCTTTAAGTTTCTTATCATTAAAAGCTTCTTTTACTAATTTTTGACAATCATCAAAACTACCGTTAATAGATATAGTTTTTATATTTTTACCTAATGTACAAAATAGTTTTTCTTGTAATTCACTAATTTTTCCTTTGGGATATAAAATAATTACTCGTACATTTTTCATTCCATAAAACGCATGTGCTACTGCTGCACCTGTATCACCTGATGTTGCAGTTAAAATAGTAACAGATTCATTTTTTTTATTTAGTGATAATATCATTTGAGCCATAAAACGCGCTCCAAAATCTTTAAACGCTAATGTTGGACCGTGAAATAATTCAAAGCAATGTATATCTTCTGTGATTTTTATTTTTAATGGAGCCTTAAATGAAAATGCTTGTTTGACATGTTCATATAGTTTTTCTTTAGATATCTCATGATAAATAAATTTAGAAAGTATTTCAGTACTGCGAGTAATAAAATCCATTTTTAATATTTTTGATAATTCTGTAGGTGTAATAACGGGTAATTCTACTGGAAAAAATAATCCTTGTTGCCGTCCTAATCCCAGTTTTACAGCTGTTTCAAAATTTACTTTTTCACTGTGATCTTTTAAATTATAAAGTTTCATTTTTTATCCTATTTTACGTACACCTTTTGAATCTAAAAAACAAATATGAACAAATCCTGTTTCATTTTGTAAATAATTTTCTGTTAACCATAAAGATATTTTTTGGGCTGTATGTATGTTGTCGGAAATAGAAAAAATCGTTGGTCCTGAACCAGATATCCCACAACTTATTGCTCCAATTTTTTTAATTTTTTCTTTAGCTTTTAAAAAATCAGGCAATAATTTAATACGATATGGTTCTGCTATGAAATCTTGCATTAATCGTGCTGCTAAATAAGGTTGTTGACTGTATGAAGCATGAATAAAACCAGCTAAATAACGACTATTTTTGATACAAATATCTTTTTTATATTTTTCTGGTAGTATTTCTCTTGCTTCTGAAGTTGGAACTTTTATTCCTGGCCAGGCTATTATCCAAAACCAGTTTTTAAAGTTTGGAATAGTTTGACTTATTATTTCAGAATCTTCTAATATGAGCTGTAGTCCTCCAAGATAAGATGGAGCAACATTATCATAGTGTATACTGCCTGATATTTCACCTTCTATTTCTCCCATCAGAAGTAATAATTCTTTTGAGTTTAAAGGTTTGTTACAAAGTTCATTCATAGCAACTAAAGTAGCTACTACTGAACAAGCACTAGAGCCTAATCCTGATCCAATAGGCATATTTTTTTCTAGTATAATAGAAACTGGAATATTTTTTTTTATAACATGGCAAAATTTTAACCAGCATTTCCAAACAATATTTTGTTGAGTATTTTTAGGTAATTTATCAGAAAATATGCCTTTGTTAATCAAGTTAAATTTCTTTGATAATTTTACTGTTACAAAATCGCCTAATAAAGCACCATTTATAGGTATAATTGCTGCACCTAAAATATCAAATCCCACTCCAACATTACCAATAGAAGCTGGTGCATAAATTTTAATCATTACTATGCTCCTGACGTTTATGATAGTGTACGCAGTAAGTCGGAAAATACTCCAGACGCTGTAACATTATTACCAGCACCATAACCTCTTAGTACAAGAGGAATTGGTTGATAATAATTAGTATAAAATGCTAATGCATTTTCACCATTTTTTACTTTATATAATGGATCATTAATATTAACTTCTTCAAGTTTTATAAAAAATTTTCTTTCTTGTTCTATTGTTGCAACAAATCTTAGTACATTTCCTGCTTCACGTGCTAGATTAATTTTTTTTAAAAAATGCGAATCTAGTTCTTCTAATTTTAATAAGAATTTATCAACATCTTCATGTTTTTTAAAAATATCTGGTAATAAAGGTTCAATTTTAACATCTTTTAGTTCTATATTATATCCAGACTCACGCGCTAAAATTAATAGTTTTCTTGCTACATCTATACCCGATAAATCATCAAATGGATTTGGTTCAGTAAATCCTAATTCTTTAGCTTCTCTAGTAGCTTGTGATAGTAAGATACCTTCTTCCAATCTTCCAAAGATAAAAGATAATGATCCAGATAATATTCCTTTAAAACGAATTAAAGTATCACCTGTTTTAAATAAATTTTGAAGAGTTTCTATGACTGGTAATCCTGCTCCAATATTGGTTTCATATAAAAATTTTTTATTTGTTTGAGCAACAGCATTCCTTATTTTTTTATAGTAAGTCCATTCACTAGTATTTGCTTTTTTATTTGAAGTCACCACATGAAAATCATGATAGATAAAATTGACATATTGTTCTGACAATGATTGATCAGATGTACAGTCAACAATGACTGCATTTGAAAAATTATTATTTTTTATCAAACTATTTAATAATTCTAAATTGAATTTTTTATTTGTTTTTTTAAAATTATTTTTCCAATTAGATAAATTATTTGTATCATCTAAAAATAATATTTTTTTAGAATTTGCGATAGCACAAATCTTAATTTCTACGTTTTTTTCATTTAGAAATGATTTTTGTTTTGATATTTGATCTAATAATGTACTACCAATTCCACCTATTCCTATCAAAAAAACATGGATAATTTTTTTATTACAAAATAGTATATTATGAACACTTTGAACACTTCGTAAAATATGTTCTTTTTTAATTACTAGTGAAATGGAATGTTTTGAAGAGCCTTGTGCAATTGCAAGAACATTAATTTTTGAAGAACCTAAAGCAGAAAAAATTTTTGATGCAATATTATATTTTTTATAAATTTTTGATCCAACAACTGTAAGAATAGATAAATTTTTTTTTATTTTAAAAGGATTTAATAATCTATCTTTTAATTCTAGTTGAAATTCTTTGTTTAATAAGTACAGAATTTTACAAACGTCATATTCAAAAACACAAAAATTAATTTTGTTTTCTGAAGATGATTGAGTAATTAATAATATTTTAATATCATTTCTTGATGTGATAGTAAATATACGCGGAATTATATTTCCTATATCTTTTACACAAGGTCCAGACACATGAAACATTCCTATTGCATCAAGATGAGTTACTCCTTTTAAAAAATCTTTTTCAGAATAATTTTCTTGGCAAATTAAAGTTCCAATAGATTTAATATTAGTAGTATTTTTAATAAAACATGGAATTTTAAATTGAGAAATTGGTTCAATAGTACGGGGATGCAGTACTTTAGCACCAAAATAAGATAATTCCATTGCCTCTTGATATGACATCGATTTTAATAAATAAGTATTTGAAATTTTTCTTGGATCCGAAGTAAAAACTCCGTCAACATCAGTCCAAATTTCACAACAATTTGCATCTAAACAAGCCGCTAAAACTGCAGCAGAATAATCAGAACCATTTCGTCCTAAGACTACTAATTCTTTTTTTTGATTGCCTGAAATAAAACCAGCCATCAAAATAATATCATTTTTATTAATATTTATATTGTTAATATTATTTTTAGATTTAGATATATCAACAGTTGAATCCAAATAGTTATTACCTATAGAAATAAAATTTTCAACAGGATTTATAATAGTGACACTATGATTTTTAGATTCTAATATGCTTTTCATTATAAAAACTGAAAGTATTTCTCCACGAGAAATTATAATTGCACGAATATTATCAGGACACTGTTTTAGCAATGTGACGCCATGTATTATATTTTTTAATTTATTGAATTCGTTTTTTATTATTTTTTCTACTTTTTGATAGGGAAAGTTAGATTGTATTTTGAAAATATTGTTTGTTAACTGAATAAATATATTTTCTGCAAGATGCATTGTTTCTAAAATTTGATTATTCTCAATTGTTTTTTCTACAATCGCAACTAGATAGTTAGTAACTTTAGCCGGTGCTGAAAGCACTACTGCAATTTGATCAATTTTAATATTTTCTTCTATAATATTAGCTACACATAAAAATTTTTCTGCATTAGCCAATGAAGTGCCGCCAAATTTTAATAATTTCATGTTTTATAATTCCTTGTATTTATGTCATAAAAAAACCCGCCTTCAGTATGAGCAGGTTTGTTTGAAGATTATCTGAGCCTACATCATGTCTAGTTATAATAATTAAAACAGCTATTCTAGTGAAGAGGCTATAAATAGAAATTAATGTTTTTTTATAAATACGTAAAATTTATTAATTAATTATATTAGCTTGTATCTTTTAAAACAATTTACATTTTTAACTAAAAATAATTTTTATTTAAAATACTCTAAAAGAAATTTTTTTGATTTTATCATAAATTAGATATGTTTATGTTTATAAAAAAATATTATACTAAAAAAGTATTTCTTTTATATTACAAAGGTATGTAGTATTTTTTTTAAATTTAATGTTTTATTTTATCTAATATCGTATTTTATAATGAGTTATAAAATATAACATAAATTATATTTTGATATAGATAGAATACATTTTTTTAATTATTTTAATTTTTGAAATAACTATTTTCTTTAATTTTTTTTATTTAATTAATTTTTATAACATAATGATCATTATTAGTGCAATAGTTAAAAAAATAAATATTTGACTTTTAATTTTATATTAGCTTTTTATTTGTTCAATATATTATATGATTTGAATAATATATTAGTATATTATTTTGCATTTTTAATATAATTCAATTCACATTAACCATTTAGTTGATATTATGAAACATACTCTTCAAGTTATCATTACTGAAAAAGAACTTGATATCCGTGTCCGAGAATTAGGTCAAGAAATTAATAAAAAATATAGAGACAGTAAAAATAAAATGATATTAATAGCATTACTACGTGGTTCTTTTGTTTTTATAGCAGATTTATGCCGTAGAATTAATATTAAACATGAAATAGATTTTATGACAACTTCTAGTTATGGAAGAGGTATGTTATCGAATGGAGATGTAAAAATTATAAAAGATTTAGATGAAGATATTTATGACAAAAATGTTTTAATTGTAGAAGATATTATTGATTCAGGAAAAACTTTAAGTAAAGTATTAGGTATTTTAAAACTTAGAAATCCAAAATCATTATCCATTTGTACTCTTTTAGATAAACCAGAATGTCGGGAAGTTGATATTAGTGTTGATTTTATAGGTTTTTCTATTTTAGAAAATTTTTTTATAGCAGGTTATGGTATTGATTATGCTCAATCTTACCGTTATCTACCATACATAGGCAAAGTAGTTTTTAAAAAGTGAAATGAAAAACAAAAATATTTCAATAAATGAGAAAAATTTTTTTATTATCAATCAAACGGGTTTTTCCCAACCATGCAGATGCTAGAAAAATAACTTCTTTGATTTTTTGTGATGGAGGTTCTAATGTTTGGGCATTGTATATATTAAATATATCAACAGAAAAGCCTTTTTTAATTAATAAAATTTTAGATGAGTGAATAATTTTTTTTCTGATATCACTATCTTCTTTTATGATTTTTTCGCATGTTTTTTTCAT
Organism: Buchnera aphidicola str. Ak (Acyrthosiphon kondoi); assembly: GCF_000225445.1. Taxonomy (NCBI): domain Bacteria; kingdom Pseudomonadati; phylum Pseudomonadota; class Gammaproteobacteria; order Enterobacterales; family Erwiniaceae; genus Buchnera; species Buchnera aphidicola. Next base: position 212,998 of record NC_017256.1, read on the forward strand.
GATTTTATATAAATAAGGCGCTATTTTTTTTTCTTTAGTATTTAAGTTGTTATTTCTTGAACTTAAAGCTAGTCCATTTTTTAGGCGTATTATGGGTAAGCTAATTATTTTTATCGTATAATTTAGTTCTTTTACAAGAGTTTTTATTATTAATAATTGTTGATAATCTTTTTCTCCAAAAAAAGCAAAATCTGGTTGTATAAAATTAAATAATTTAGAAATGATTGTTGTAACACCTTTAAAATGTCCAGGTCGTGATCGACCTTCTAGAATTTTAGACAATTTAGGAACGACAACAAAGGTTTGGTTTTTTATACCATTAGGATATATTTCATTTATATCAGGGAAAAAAACTATATCTACATTTTGTTTCTGTAATATTACGCAATCTTTTTTAAAAGTTTGAGGGTAATTTTTTAGATCTAATAAATTATCAAATTGCATTGGATTAATAAAAATACTTACTATAATGATATCTGCATATTTTTTTGATAATAATATTAACTTGATATGACCATTATGCAAATTACCCATTGTAGGAACAAATCCTATTTTTTTATTTGTTTTTTTTAAAAGTATTATTTTCTGATGTAAAATTTTTATTTTTTTTATAATATACACTTTAACTCCAGATTTTTTAAAAACTATATTTTTTACCAGGATAAATGCCTTTTTCAACTTCATCTATATATTTTTTAATTGCTTTTTGAATACTTCCACTCTCAGAAAGAAAGTTTTTTGCAAAACTAGGTATTTTCCCTTGAGTAATACCTAATAAATCATGCATTACAAGAATTTGTCCGTCAGTATTTTTACCTGATCCTATACCTATAACTGGAATAGATAAATTTGCAGTTATTTTTTCTGCTAATTTTTCTGGAATGCATTCTACCACAAGCATTTTAATTCCAGATTCTTCTAATAAATACGCTTCATCTATTAATTTATTTGCGTCATTTTTGTCTCTTCCTTGAATTTTATATCCGCTTAAATAGTTAAAAGATTGAGGTGTTAAACCTATATGACCACATACTAATATTGATCTATTAGATAGTTCTTTAACAATTTCAACCAACCATTTTCCACCTTCTATTTTTATCATATTCGCACCAGATCTTATAATCTTCCCCGTATTTTTAAGAGTTTCTCTCGTGTCATAATAAGACATGAAAGGTAAATCAGACAATAAGAAAGTATTTGGTGCTCCTTTTCTAACTGCTTTTGTATGATATTCAATATCTTTAATTTTAACCGGTAATGTGGAAGTATGACCCTGTATAGTCATTCCAAGAGAATCGCCTACCAGTATTACTGGTATACCCTGATTAGAAAATAGTCTAGAAAAACTAAAATCGTAAGCTGTAATGGCTGCAAATTTTTTTTTTGTTTTTTTCCAATTTTGTAATTGGGAAATTGTAATACGTTCCATATTAACTCCATTTAATTATATTAAAAACCATATTATAATAATATATACTGCATTAAGAAAGGATGTTTGAATAAATTTTGCATAATTCAAACATCCTTATCTAATATATTTTGAATTATAAATTACCCAGTCATTTGCTTTTCTCTAATTTCTGCTAATGTTTTACAATCAATACAAAGATCAGCAGTAGGTCTAGCTTCTAAACGACGAATTCCGATTTCAATACCACAAGAGCTACAATAGCCAAAATTTCTTTCTTTAATTTTTTTTAAAGTAATTTCAATTTTTTTAATCAATTTTCGACTGCGATCACGATTTCGTAAATCTAGACTAAATTCCTCTTCTTGCGTAGCTCGATCAATAGGGTCTGGAAAATTTGTAGCTTTATCTTGCATGTAGAGTAGAGTATGGTTAATTTCATCTTTTAATTGATTTTTCCATGTCGCAAGAATTTTATGAAAATGTAATATTTGATCTTTATTCATATATTGTTCATCTATTTTTCTTTGATAAGGTTGTAAACCTGCAATAGAAAGAACATTTAAAGATGATGTTTTTTTGCTTTTTTCCATAGTTCTCTCCGAGATAATATTTTTATTAAATATTGAACATAAAGAAAAATTATAAGTAAAATATTTAATTTATTATATCGTTTTTATATTTTTAAATTTAGTAAATATTTTTTTTAAGATATATTAAATATAATTTTTTATTATTTTTTTTGTATAAATAAACCATTATAATAAATTATGTTAACATAAACTATAATTAAATATTTTTTTATGTAATTGAATCTATTTTAAAATATATATTGTTCTGTATAAAACAACATAATTTTATTGTTTTAGTTAATATTCATTAATGGAACTTTTTTTAAATGGCACTTAATAATATTAAAAGATTCGCTTTAGGAGTTGAATATGATGGAAGTTTTTATCATGGATGGCAGCGTCAAAAAAGAGTGTCTAGCATTCAAGAAGAAATAGAACGAGCTTTATCTATAATTGCAAATCATAAGATAGATGTAATATGTGCAGGTCGAACTGATGCTGGAGTTCATAGTATCGGACAAGTTATACATTTCAGCACTACAGCTGTTAGAAAAAAATCGTCTTGGTCAATAGGAGTCAATAGTTATTTGTCTAAAAATATTTCTATTGTATGGGTAAAATCAGTTCCAGAAAGTTTTCATGCTCGCTATAGTGCGATTACACGCTCTTATCGTTATATAATATATAATTATAGCTTTCGTTCTGCTATTTTTCAGACTAAATTAAATCATGTTTATAGGAAATTAAATGTAAGTAAAATGCATTCTGAAGCACAATTTTTATTAGGAGAACACGATTTTACATCTTTCAGAGCACTCGGTTGTCAATCATATTCTCCTTATAGAAATATTAAAAAATTAAATGTTTTTCGTTTTAATCATTGGGTAGTAATTGATATTACAGCTAATTCTTTTTTACATCATATGGTTAGAAATATCGTTGGTTCTTTAATTGAAGTTGGAATGTCTAAAAAAAAAGAATTTTGGATGAAAGATTTATTAAGAAAAAAAGATAGAAGTTATGCAGGAGCTACTGCACCAGCTCAAGGTTTATATTTAGTATATGTAGAATATCCTTCATATTTTAATTTTCCGAGATCAGCATATACTTCTACATTCTTTGAATAAAACAAGTTAAAATTATTTTTTATTCATTGATTTATACAAAGAACTTTTCGATAAACTTCAAGGAAGTTATTAATGTATATAAATATAAAAAAAAAAGAAAAATTTTGATAAAAATATTTTTATTTATATTAATTTTATTTATCTTTTATGGATTGTATTTGTATATTAAGATAGATCGAGCAATCAATGGAAAAGTATGGAGTTTTCCTACTTTAATATATGGGCGAATAGTTAATTTAGAACCAGGTAGTTTATATTCTCAAAAAGAAATATTAAATCTTTTAAAAAGTACAATGTATAAAAAAGTAGATTTAGTTATGTTACCAGGAGAATACAGTGTAAAAGATAATACTATCGAATTCATACGACGTTCTTTTGATTTTCCTGATACTAGAGAAGGTGAGTTTCATATACTTTTATTTTTTAATAAAAATGTATTAACAAAAATAAAAAATGTTGAAAATAACCGTGATTTTAATTTTTTTCGTTTAGAACCTAAATTAATTGCTATGTTAAAATCACCTGAAGGTAAAAAACGCATATTTATTACAAGAAATAAATATCCAGAAATGTTAGTTAAAACACTATTGGCCATCGAAGACAAATATTTTTATGAACATGATGGTATTCATATATCTTCTATAGGTCGCGCTTTATTAGTAAATACTATAGCTGGTCGTACAATTCAAGGCGGAAGTACTCTTACTCAACAATTAATAAAAAATCTATTTTTAACAAATACTCGTTCAATATTAAGAAAAATTAATGAAATGTATATGGCTTTGATTTTAGATGGTTTTTATACAAAAGATCGAATTTTAGAACTCTATTTAAATGAAGTTTATTTAGGACAAGATGGAGATGAACAAATTCGAGGGTTTCCTCTCGCTAGTATTTATTATTTTGGTCGACCAATCGATGAATTAACTTTAGACCAATATGCTTTATTAGTTGGAATGGTAAAAGGCGCATCTTTATATAGTCCTTGGACTCATCCTAATATTGCACTAAAAAGAAGAAATTTAGTTTTATTTTTATTATATCAACAAAAATATATCACAAAAAAAATTTATAAAGATTTATCTAAGCGATCTTTAAATGTTAAACCTAAAGGAAATGTTATTTCACCTCATCCTTCTTTTATACAACTTGTTTCTAAAGAATTCAAAAAGAATATTAATAATTCAATTGAAAACTTTTCAGGACTAAAAATATTTACAACTCTTGATACTATTTCGCAATATGCAGCAGAAAAAGCTGTAAAAATAGGAATACCTATATTAAAAAGAAAAAAAAGACTAAAAGATTTAGAAGTTGCTATGATAGTTATAGATAGATTTACTGGAGAAATTCAAGCAGTTATTGGAAGTTCTAAGCCAGAATTTAATGGTTATAATCGTGCTTTAAAAGCTCGTCGTTCCATTGGTTCTTTATCTAAACCAATAACATATTTAACTGCTTTATCACAACCAAAAAAATATAATTTAAATACTTGGATCTCTAATGATCCTGTTTCAATTAAGTTAGATAATGGCAAATATTGGATACCAAAAAATCATAGTTTTCCTTTTAGTAGAAAAGTAATGTTATTAGATGCTTTGATTAACTCGATTAATATTCCCACAGTTAATCTTAGTATAGATATAGGTTTAAAAAACATAGTTAATACTTGGTTGGATTTAGGTGTTTCTAAAAGTCAAATTACTGCTTTTCCATCAATATCTTTAGGTTCTATTAATTTAACACCTATTGAAATAGCACAAGTATTTCAAATTATTGCTAGTGGAGGTTATAAGTCGACATTATCATCAGTCAGATCAATTATATCTGATGATGGTAAAGTATTTTATCAAACTTTGCCTCAATCAAAACATATAGCTTCTTCTGAAGCTTCTTATTTAATACTTTATGCTATGCAACAAGCAGTTAATAGTGGTACAGCAAAGACATTAGGAATCTTTTTTAAGAAGTTTTCTTTAGCCGGTAAAACAGGGACTACTAATAATTTAGTTGATAATTGGTTTGTAGGTATTGATGGAAAACAAATTGTTATTACTTGGATAGGCAGAGATAATAATAAAACGACTAAATTATATGGTTCTTCTGGAGCCATGCAAATTTACAGAAGATATCTTCAGTATCAACGTCCAATCTCACTAGTATTAAAACCACCGAAAAATATTCATATATTTTATATGAATAATCTAGGAGACTTATATTGTGAAAAAAATAATGAATACAATCGAATTTTACCAATATGGTCTATAAAAAATAACAAAATTTGCAATCCTAAAAATTTATTAGAATATTTTTTAACAAAACAGAAAAGGAATTTTTTATTTTGGTTAAAAGATTTTTTTTAAAATAAAAAATAAAATTTTTATTGAATTGTTTCTTAATTTAAAGATTTTAAATATGAGAATTTATAGTATGTTAATTAAATTTTTAACTAAAATATTTAGCAATCGTAACAATCGTATTTTAAAAAAGTTTAAAAAAATAGTATTGTCTATTAATAAATTAGAACAAAATCTCGAAAGATTATCAGATAAAAAACTGAAAGAACAAACAGAATTATTTCGTTTACGATTAAGTAATGGTGAAACTTTAGATGATATCTTGCCCGAAGCTTTTGCCACAGTTAGAGAAGCTAGTAAGCGCGTTTTTGGTATGCGTCATTTTGATGTGCAAATTCTTGGAGGGATAGTTTTAAATAAACAATGTATTGCAGAAATGCGGACGGGTGAAGGAAAAACTTTAACATCAACATTGCCAGCTTATTTAAATGCGTTAAGTGGAAAAGGTGTGCACATAGTAACTATGAATGATTATTTAGCTGATAGAGATGCTAAAAAAAATTCTCCGTTATTTGAATTTCTTGGTCTAACAGTAGGTTTAAATTCATCTGAAATGTCTTTTTTTTCTAAAAGAAAAGCTTATTTTTCTGATATTACCTATGGCACAAACAATGAATATGGATTTGATTATTTACGTGACAATATGGTTTTTTCTCCTGAGGAAAGAGTACAAAGAGACTTAAATTATGCATTAGTAGATGAAGTAGATTCAATTTTGATAGATGAAGCAAGAACACCTTTAATTATTTCAGGACCATCAGAAGATAGCTCTGAATTGTATAAAGAAATCAACAAAATTGTTCCTTTCTTGGTTTCTCAAAAAAAAGAAGATTCAGACTTTTTTCATGGAACAGGACATTTTTCTATTGATGAAAAATCAAAACAAGTGCATCTAACAGAAAGAGGATTGATTGAAGTTGAAAAAATATTGTTTGATAAAAAATTGATGAATATGGGTGAATCATTATATTCTTCAAATAACATAATATTAATGCATCATGTTTTATCTGCACTTCGTGCTCATAAATTATTTGTTCGAGACGTTGATTATCTTGTAAAAAATAATGATGTGATTATTGTAGATGAACATACAGGTCGTACTATGCCAGGAAGAAGATGGTCCGATGGATTACATCAAGCAATAGAAGCTAAAGAGAATGTTCCTATAAAAAATGAAAATCAAACTTTAGCATCTATTACTTTTCAAAATTATTTTCGTTTATACAAAAAAATATCTGGTATGACAGGTACTGCTGAAACTGAATCTTTTGAGTTTAGTTCTATTTATAATCTAGACACTATTGTAATACCAACAAATAAAACAATGATACGTAAAGATTTGCCTGATTTAGTATATATTACTCAAAAAGAAAAAATCAACGCTATTATTAAAGATATACAAAACTGTATAGCATTAAATAGACCGGTGTTAGTTGGTACAGTTTCTATTGAGAAATCAGAAATTATTTCGAAAGAATTATTGAAATTAAACATTAATCATAGTGTTTTGAATGCTAAATTTCATGCTAAAGAAGCAGAGATTATAGCACAAGCGGGTAAATCTAAATCAATCACAATTGCTACTAATATGGCTGGTAGAGGCACAGATATCGTTCTTGGTGGTAATTTAGAAGTAGAATTAAACCGATATAAAAATATTTCTTCTACTGATCTTCATAAAATTAAAAAAAAATGGCAAAAAGAACACGATTTAGTTGTTTCTGCTGGAGGATTACATATAATTGGCACTGAACGTCATGAGTCGCGCCGGATTGATAATCAACTAAGAGGTCGTTCTGGTCGTCAAGGTGATAGTGGTTCTTCACGTTTTTATCTTTCTATGGAAGACTCCTTAATGCGAATTTTTGCGTCTGATAAAGTTATTCATATGATGCGAAAATTAGGAGTATCTACGAATGAAGCTATTGAACATCCCTGGGTGACAAAAGCTATAGAAAATGCCCAAAAAAAAGTAGAAAATAGAAATTTTGATATTAGAAAACAATTGTTAGAATATGATGATGTTATCAATGAACAGCGTAGTGCCATTTATTCTCAACGTAATAAATTAATTGATACTAAAGATATAAAAATAATAATTTTTGATATTTTAAAAGACGTTTTGAAAAAAAATATTATTTTATATATTCCTAAAAATACAGTACAAGATAAATGGAATTTGATTGATTTAGAAAAAAAATTAAATATAGATTTTCATTTAAACATACCAATTTTAGATTGGTTAAATATAGAACCTCATTTACAAGATAAAAAAATTATAAAAAAAATAATTGATTTTGCAAAAATTAATTATGAAAAAAAAGAAAAACTAATTGGTTCAAATAATATGCGTATGATAGAAAAGATTATTATGTTACAAACATTAGATTCACTTTGGAAAGAGCATTTATCAGCTATAGATTACCTTAGACAAGGCATTCATTTACGTGGTTATGCTCAAAAAGATCCGAAACAAGAATACAAACGAGAATCTTTTAATATGTTTTCTAGCATGTTAGACTTATTGAAGTATGAAGTAGTATTATTTCTCAGTAAGATTAATTTATCTTATGCAAAAAAATATATAGATTTAAATAGACACTTAATATTAACTCCTAGTAATCCTAAAATTAGTCGAAATGCATCTTGTATATGTGGTTCAGGCAAAAAATACAAGCATTGCCATGGTAGTTTATAAAGTTTTATAAATATGAAAAAAATAGTGATATTTTTTATCAAAGAGATGTATTTTATGCATTCTATAGAAGCAGCAATTGGGATTATTTTAAAAAAAAATAAAGTTTATATAACTAGAGGTAAATACAATGAAAATACATGGGAGTTTCCTGGTGGAAAAGTCAAAAAACATGAAAATGTCATACATGCATTAAAAAGAGAATTATTAGAAGAAGTTGGAATTATTATATTAAAAAGTAGTTTTTTCCAATATGTGGAGGATATCAGTCTTGAAAAAAAAATAAAATTATATTTTTTTTTAATAACAAAATGGAAAGGTCACCCTTACAGTATTGAGGGATATTCTTATCGTTGGATATTTTTATGTAATTTAAGACCTCTTGACTTTCCACCAGCTAACCATAATATTATAACTTCCCTTAAAAAAAATATTAATATTTAAATTTCTTTATTATAAAAATATTTATATTTTCAAGAGTTATTTAAACATCAAAAACTAAGTATATTGAATATCTTAGTAAAATTTTGTTAAATAGTTTTTTTTGGTATCTGTTGTTTTTTTTTTATGATATTTATTTGATAAATATGAATAAAATAAATTAAAATAGTGAATATACAGATGTATTTTTTTCATGTCTTTTCTATTAACAATAATATCATCTGAAATAGAAATTCTTTTTTTTCTAGTAGTCTGTAATGCAATAATTTTTTTAGCCTCTAAAAAACTAATTTTATCTCTTTTAATTATACGTCTTATTTGTTCTTTTACAGAAGTATCGACTAAAAGAATCCGATGTGCTTGTTTTTCTAATTTTTTTTCAATTAATAAAGGCACTACCCATAAACACCAATTTGATTCTGCATTTTTTATTTGATATTTAGTTTCTTTATAAATTTTAGGATATAATAGATTTTCTAACCACAAACGATCGTTTTTGTTATTAAAAATATACTTTCTAAGTAACATTCGATTAATCGAATTATCTATATTTAGTATTTTTTTCCCAAATTTTTCTTGAATAGAAAATAATATTTGTAAATCAAATTTTATTATTTTTTTTGCGATGATATCTGTATCGATAATATCAATACCTATTTTTTTAAATTCATTAGAGAGAGTAGTTTTTCCACTACCAATACCTCCAGTAAGTGCTACAATATAAGTCATAATGTTTTAAATTTTCATTATCAGTATTGCAAGTTTAAATTAGGATAATAATTTCATGAGAATTGAAGAAGATATTAAATTAGGTTTTAAAGACGTATTAATTAGACCAAAACGTTCTATATTAAAAAGTCGTGCTCAAGTTAATCTGGTTCGTAGTTTTTCTTTTAAGTATTCTTCTAACATATGGTCCGGTATTCCTATTATTGCAGCAAATATGGATACAATAGGTACATTTGAGATGGTAAAGTCTTTATCACAATTCAATATACTAACAGCAGTTCATAAATATTATTCTTTTGAAGAATGGAAAAATTTCATTCAATTATCTTCTAAAGAGGTATTAAATCATGTAATTGTGTCCATTGGAACTTCTAATACAGATTTTTTAAAAATTAAAAAAATTTTTTTATTGTCTTCCGAGTTGAAATATATCTGTATTGATGTTGCAAATGGTTATTCTGAGCATGTTGTTTCTTTTTTAAAAATAGTAAGGAATTATTTTTCAGATAAAATTATTTGTGCTGGAAACGTTGTGACTGGAGAAATGGTTGAGGAATTAATACTTTCTGGGGCAGATATAGTTAAAGTAGGAATTGGTCCAGGTTCAGTATGTACTACACGAGTGAAAACTGGTGTTGGTTATCCTCAACTTTCTGCGATTATAGAATGTGCTGATGCAGCACATGGATTGAGTGGACAAATTATCAGCGATGGAGGGTGTACTGTTTCTGGGGATATTGCTAAAGCATTTGGAGGTGGGGCCGATTTTGTCATGTTAGGAGGAATGCTTTCAGGTCATCAAGAATGTTCAGGAGATATAATTGAAGAAAAATCAAAAAAATATATGATGTTTTATGGTATGAGTTCTATTTCTGCTATGAAACGTTATGAAGGTAAAATTGCAGGATATCGTGCATCTGAAGGTAAAACTGTTAAAATACCTTTTCGTGGTAGTGTAGATACTACAATACGTGATATTCTAGGAGGATTACGGTCTTCTTGTACTTATGTTGGTGCAGAAAAATTAAAGGAACTGACAAAAAGAACTACATTTATACGAGTGACTGAACAAGAAAATTGTATTTTTAACATTTTTAAAGAATAAATAATATTAATTTTAAAATTTTTTTATACATTTTAAGATCAATAAAATTAAATATATTTATATGTACTTAATTTTATTGATTTTTTTTAGACGTTGATGATTGATTTTGAATCAAGATGACAAGATAAAAAAATAATATTTTTTAAAACAATAAAATTAATTATAATAATTTTTTAGATTGAATACTAATTTAATCGTTAAATATATATATAATGCATAAGGAATTTATACCATGTCAGAACATTTATATAATGACGTGGATCCAATTGAAACTAGTGATTGGGTGCAAGCTATTGAATCTGTTATTCGTCAAGAAGGTCGTAAAAGAGCATATTTTTTAATTGAACAGGTTTTAAAAAAGGCTAAAATAAATAGAGTAGAATTTTTTAGTTCTTCTTTTACTAGTGATTATGTTAATACTATTTGTAGCGAAGATGAATACGAATATCCTGGAAATCTTTTTTTAGAAAAACGCATTCGTTCAGCAATTCGTTGGAATGCTATAATGATGGTATTGCGTGCATCAAAAAAAAATTTAGAATTAGGTGGACATTTATCATCTTTTCAGTCTTCTGCTACGATATATGAAGTCTGTTTTAATCATTTTTTTCGAGCTAAAGGTAGTGAAGATGGAGGTGATTTAGTTTATTTTCAAGGTCATATTTCTCCAGGAATTTATGCTCGTTCTTTTTTAGAAGGACGTTTATCAGAAAAACAACTTGATAATTTTAGACAAGAAGTTGATGGAATAGGTTTATCTTCTTATCCTCATCCTAAATTAATGCCGAATTTTTGGCAATTTCCTACTGTATCTATGGGTCTAGGACCACTTTGTGCTATTTATCAAGCAAAATTTTTAAAATATTTACAAAATCGAGAATTAAAAAATACTTCAAAACAAATAGTATATGCTTTTTTAGGTGATGGTGAAATGGATGAACCAGAATCTAAAGGTGCAATTTCTATAGCTGTACGTGAAAAACTAGATAATCTAATATTTATAATTAACTGTAATTTACAAAGGTTAGATGGGCCAGTAGTAGGAAATGGAAAAATTGTAAATGAATTAGAAAGTTTTTTTTGTGGTGCAGGATGGAAAGTGATAAAAGTAATATGGGGAAGCAGATGGGATTGTTTATTAAAAAAAGATACTACTGGAAAATTAATCCAGTTGATGAATGAAACAATTGATGGAGATTATCAAACTTTTAAATCCAAAGATGGTGCGTATGTTCGTAAATATTTTTTCGGGAAATATAAAGAAACATATGATTTAGTCAAAGATATGACTGATGAGGAAATATGGAGATTGAATAGAGGGGGACATGATCCAAGAAAAATGTTTAATGCTTTAAAAAAAGCAAAAGAAACAAAATACAAACCTACAGTTATTCTAGCTCATACTGTTAAAGGATATGGAATGGGAGTAACTGCAGAAGGAAAAAATATTGCTCATCAAATCAAAAAAATAAATATTAATGGAATAATACATATTCGAGATCGTTTTGATATTCCTGTATCGAATAATGATATAGAAAAATTACCTTATGTGACTTTCAAAAAAAATTCTAAAGAATATTGTTATATACATGAACAACGTAAAAAATTAGGTGGCTATATCCCTTTTCGTTTATCTCGTTTTACTAATGAATTAGTTTTACCAGAATTAATAGATTTTCAATCATTATTGAAAGAACAAAAGAAAGACATTTCTACAACTATAGCTTTTATACGTGTCTTAAATATTATTTTAAAAAATAATTCTATTAAACATTTAATAGTACCAATTATTGCCGATGAAGCACGAACTTTTGGGATGGAAGGATTATTTCGTAAAATTGGTATTTATAGTTCTAGTGGTCAAAAATATGTTCCTCAAGATCGAGAACAATTAGCATACTATAAAGAAGAAAAAAAAGGCCAAATATTACAGGAAGGGATAAATGAATTAGGTGCAGCCTCATCTTGGTTAGCTGCAGCAACTTCTTATAGTACCAATAATTTTCCTATGATTCCTTTTTATATTTATTATTCAATATTTGGTTTTCAAAGAATAGGAGATTTATTTTGGGCTGCTGGAGATCAACAAGCAAGAGGTTTTTTAATCGGGGGTACTTCAGGAAGAACTACATTAAATGGTGAAGGATTGCAACATGAAGATGGACATAGTCATATACAATCTTTAACTATTCCTAATTGTGTTTCTTATGATCCTTCATTTGCTTATGAAGTTGCTGTGATTATACAAGATGGATTAAGACGTATGTATGGTCCATCTCAAGAAAATATATATTATTATATTACTACAATCAATGAAAATTGTTATATGCCTGCTATGCCTTTAGGAGTAGAGGAAGGTATTTGTAAAGGAATTTATAAATTAAAAACTTTACATGGTACCGCATCAAAAGTACAGTTAATAGGTTCTGGTGCTATTTTGCGTTCTGTTTGCGAAGCTGCAGAAATTTTATTAAAAGATTACTCTATTACAACAGATATATATAGCGTTACTTCTTTTACAGAATTAGCTAGGAATGGAGAAGATTGTGAACGATGGAACATGTTACATCCTAATAAAAAAAATAAAATAGCATATGTGAAGCAAGTTATGAATACAAGTCCTACTGTTGCAGCTACTGATTATATGAAATTATTTGCTGAGCAAATTCGTCATTACATTCCATCGAAAGAATATCATGTATTAGGAACAGATGGTTTTGGTCGTTCAGATAGTCGTGATAAATTACGTGATCACTTTGAAGTAAATTCTCATTATATTGTTGTAGCTGCTTTAAATTTATTAGCTAATATAAATAATATTAATAAAAAAGTAGTAGAAGATGCAATTATTAAATTTAATATTAATACTGATAAAATTAATCCGCGTTTAGCTTAAGAGGTGAAAAAACAGTGGATATAGAAGTTAAAATGCCTGATATTGGATTAGATGAAGTAGAGGTAATAGAAATATTAGTTAATATTAATGAAACAGTAGAACTAGAACAAGGTTTAATAACTGTAGAAGGAGATAAAACTTCTATGGAAATACCATCACCTATATCAGGTGTTGTAAAAAATATTTGTGTAAAAGTTGGTGAAAAAATAAAAACTAGTTCTTTGATAATGGTTTTTAAAGTTAAAGATGCTACTTCTTGTATAAGAAAAGAAAAAGAAAATTGTCTAGATGAAAATATTCATTTAAATTTTAAGAAGAATTCTAAAGAAGATAATTTTTTTCATGCAACGCCAGTTGTAAGACGTTTAGCTCGAAATTTAAATATTGATTTATGTAATATCATTGCTACTGGTCCTAAAAATAGAATTTTAAAAGAAGATATAGAATTATATCAGAATAATATAAAAGATAATATCTTAAAAGAACGAAAAAAAATGGATTCTAATTATTATTCTGAAGAAAAAATAGAAGAATTAAAACTAAGTGACATTCAAAATATTATAGGTAATAATCTACATAAGAATTGGATGAATATACCTCATGTTACACAGTTTGATGAAGTGGATATTACCAATCTAGAAGAATTTCGTAAAAAATATAATAATGACAAGAAAATTCAAAAAGAAACCAGTAATTGTATTACAATACTAGCTTTCATAATTAAAGTAGTTGCATATGCATTAGAAAAATTTCCTATATTCAATAGTTCTTTAACTATTGATAATAAAAAAATTATTTTAAAAAAATATATTAATATTGGATTTGCTGTAGATGTAAATAATGATTTATTCGTTCCTGTTTTAAAAAATGTTGATAAAAAAAATATTGAACAATTATCTTCTGAATTAATATTATTATCAGAACAAGCTAGAAAAAGACAATTAAATATTTCAGATACAACAGGAGGATGTTTTACAATATCTAATCTAGGAGGTATTGGAGGAGGTTGGTTTTCCCCGATTATTAATTCACCTGAAGTAGCAATTCTTGGTGTTTCAAAATCTCAGATAAAACCGTTATGGAATGGAAAAGAATTTATTCCATCTTTAATGTTACCAATATCTTTATCTTATAATCATCGTGTAATAAATGGAGCTTATGCAGCGCGTTTTATTACATATATTAATAAAATTTTATCTGATATACATTTTTTAATTATGTAGTTTTATATGTTTAATATTATTTAAATATCATGTAATTAAAATTTATTTTTAAGAGGTTATAATGCATCAAAAAATTTATGCACAAGTTGTAATTATTGGATCAGGTCCGTCAGGTTATTCTGCAGCTTTTCGTTGTGCAGATTTAGGTTTAGATACTGTTTTGATAGAACGTTATAATAAAATAGGAGGTGTTTGTTTAAATGTTGGTTGTATTCCTTCAAAAACATTATTGCATATAGCTAAAGTAATTAAAGAAGCAAAAGAATTATGTAAAACTGGTGTTTCTTTTAGTGAACCAGTAATTGACATTAAAAAAATTAAAGATTGGAAAGAAAATGTTATAAATAAACTGACTAGTGGTTTATCTAGTATGAGAAAAAAAAGAAAAATAAGAATTTTTCAAGGAAATGCTATTTTTAATACTGACAAAAGTCTTTTTGTGACAAGCAAAGAAGAAAAATTGACTGTTTTTTTTGATAATGCAATTATTGCAACAGGATCTAAACCTATTAAAATTCCTTCAATACCCAATGATGATATGAGAGTTTGGGATTCGACTGATGCTCTATCATTAAAAAAAATACCCAACCGTTTCTTAATTATAGGAAGTGGTATTATTGGTTTAGAAATGGCTACGATATATAGTGCTTTAGGTTCAAAAGTTGATGTTATTGATCGATTCAATCATTTTCTTCCTTCAGTAGATAAAGATATTGCTGATACATATATAAGGTCTATTAATCAAAGATTTAATTTAATGTTAAATACTCATGCAGATAAAGTTGAACTAAAAGAAACTGGTTTAACAGTCGATATTATGCAAGATGATATTATTAAAAAAAATGTATTTTATGATACTGTATTAGTAGCAATAGGAAGAACTCCAAACATTGATACGTTGGGATTAGATAATATAGGATTAAAAATAAATAATTTTGGTTTTATTGCAGTAGATAAGCAATTAAAAACAAATATACCTCATATTTATGCTATTGGTGATGTAGTCGGTGCACCTATGTTAGCTCATAAGGGAGTACATGAAGGTCATGTTGCAGCAGAAGTTATCTCTGGTAAACAGCATTATTTTGAACCTAAAGTAATTCCATCAATAGCATATACTGAACCTGAAATTGCCTGGGTAGGATTAAATGAAAAACAGGCCAAAAAAGAAAATATAAATTATGGAATTTCAATTTTTCCATGGAATGCATCTGGTAGAGCTATTGCTTCAAATTCTAGTATAGGCATGACAAAATTAATTTTCAATAAAAAAAATAATAAAATTATTGGTGGTTCTATAGTAGGAACGAATGCTGGCGAGCTAATTGGTGAAGTTGGATTAGCTATTGAAATGGGCTGTGATGCTGAAGATATCGCATTAACTATTCATGCTCATCCTACTTTACATGAATCTATTGGTTTGTGTGCAGAAATTTTTCAGGGTACAGCAACAGATGTGTTAAATTATAAATTTAATAAGTAATTTTGATTTTTTAAAAAATTCTTTATTCTAATAAATTTTTTCCAGAAAAAGAAAAGATTATAGAAATTAAGCTTCTATAATCTTTTCTTTTCCTGGAAAAAATTTATTTTAATCTAAATACCTGTTAAATACCTATTAAGTACTATCTACCATAGATATATTTCTTCCATAATAAATTTCACGCATTTCCCTCCAGAGTAATCTTATAATATATGAACGTTCTTCTTTTTTAAGATCTTCTAAATGAATATTAAATAAATAATTCTTTAAATTAAATTCTCTTAATAACATTCGAGTATGAAAAATGTTTTCTTGATATACATTTACATCAACCATATCGTACATTGATTTTATATCATTCGACATGAAATTTTGAATAGAATTTATTTTATGATCAATAAAATGTTTTATGCCGAGAATATCTCTAGTAAATCCTCGAACTCGATATTCAATTGTTACAATATCTGATTCTAATTGATGTATAAGGTAATTCAATGCATTTAGAGGTGATATGATTCCACATGTTGAAACTTCAATATCAGCTCGAAAAGTGCAAATTCCACTGTGAGGATGACTTTCTGGATAAGTATGTACACAAATGTGACTTTTATCTAAGTGAGCAAGTACAGAAGATGATACGATATTATTTTTTGAAATATTAATTTTCTCTATATTAATTGGTTCTTCACATACTAAAATAGTTACACTGGCACCTTGAGGTTCATAATCTTGATGAAATATATTCAAAACATTAGCACCAATAATTGAACAAGTTTTTTTTAGAATTTTAGTTAGTCTAGTAGCACTATATTGTTCATCAATATAAGAAATATAACTATTACGTGAATCGTTAGTATTCGCATAGCAAATATCATAGATACAAAAACTTAGGCTTTTAGTTAAATTATTAAAGCCATATAATTTTAGTTTTTGCAATTTAATTACTCTCCTATGGAAGGATTTTTAACTTTCATTCAATGCATTAAGAATGTGTTGAGGTAAATAAAAACTACTCATATGAATTTTAGCATTATAATAATTAAAAGTTAATTTTGTATATTTTATGCGTGATTGTATTTTTTTTAGACTAATTTTTTGAAGTTCTATATTGTTAGTACCCCATGCAAAAATCATCATTCCACCATAATAAGTAGGAATATTTGCTTGATAAAATTTTGCATCACAAAAATATTTTTTTAAGTTTTTATAGGTAAGAATAGTTTCGTTTTCTTGAAGAAAGAAAACTCCATTTTGTGCTACAAAAAGGCCATTTTCTTGTAGACAATTACTACAATTAAAGTAAAATTCTGATAAAAATAAATTTTTTCCATAACCAATAGGATCTGTAGAATCTGATATGATTAAATCAAATTTATCTTTAGTTTTTTTTATGAAATTCAAACCATCATCAATTATTAATTTTAAACGAGAATCTTGATAAGAATTATTACTATGATTTGGAAAATATTTTTTACATAAATCAATAATATTAGCATCAATCTCAACCATAGTAATATTTTCAATGGTTTTATGTCTACATACTTCACGAAGTATGCCTCCATCACCTCCACCTATTATTAATACTTTTTTTATAAAACCATGAGCAAAAATAGGTACGTGAGTTAGCATTTCATGATATATGAATTCATCGCGTTCAGTTGTTTGAACAATATCATCTATAACCATAACTCTACCAAAGATAGAATTTTTAAAAATCATCACTTTGTGATGAGAAGTTTTTTCTTGATATAGCAATTCTTCAATTAAAAAATATTGTCCAAGATTACAATGAAGTTTTTCATGCCATATTTTTTTGTGATCCATAGTTATATTTATATATCCTATAAAATGTCACGTTATAGATTATTTTGGATTAATAAAAAATTACGAGTACTGTGAAAGAGTAGATTTTATTTTTAGACTTTTAAAAATAAGCATAATGATTCTTAAAAAAACTACTTTTTAAAAATAAATATGTGATTTGTATTAATTTTTTTTATGAAAAATTGTTTAAGAAAAAAATATTATCTTAATAGAGGTTATCAAAAATAATATAATAATGCTAATTATTATTAAATAGATTATATATCATTTATGTATTGATTAAATCTTCTAAAATTATTTTTACAAATTTAGAAAATTGAAACGATGCAATTGAAATATTTTTTTTAAAATTAAATGTAGCATTATTATCAGATGAATCAGAGATAGATTTTATTACAATAAGAGGAATATTAAATTTATAGCAAACTTGAGCTATTGCGGCAGATTCCATTTCAACAGCTATTGCAGAAGGAAATTGAACTTTTAAAATTTTTATATGTGCATTATCTCTAATAAATGAATCTCCACTAATAATAAGTCCTTTTGTAAATTTTAACTGGTATTTAAGAGCATTTTTTTTACAAAATTCATGTATTTTTTTATTAATGATAAATTTTTTTGGATATTTAGGTATTTGTCCTTGAGCATATCCAAAATTTGTTAAGTCTACATCATAATAACATGTGTATTCTGGAATGATAATATCACCAATTTTTAGCAATGAATTTAAACTTCCAGCAGAACCACTATTAATAATGATATCTGGTTGATATAAATTAATAAGAATCATAGTCGAAATGCTAGCAGAAACTTTTCCTATCCCTGATTGTATTAAAAAAATATTATTTTTTTTAAATCTTCTTTCATAAATTTTAAAATTACTAATAGTTTTTTTTACATATGGATGTATTATCTTCTTTAATGTTTTAGTCTCTTTACTTATAGCGCTTATTATTCCGATATTCATTTTAATATAATATATATTTAATGGTAAAAATGATACACAAAAATATCTAATATATCTTGTGTCTATTTAAATACTAAATGATGAACCGCATCCACATGTATTTTTTGCATTTGGATTAGAAACTATAAACTTAGAACCTTCTAAGTTTTCTAAATAATCTATTTGACCACCATATAAATACTGTAAACTAATGGGATCAATAATTAATGAAACATCTGATTGAGTAATGATAATGTCGTCTTTATTTATTGAGGAATCAAAAATAAATTGATATTGAAAACCATTGCATCCGCCACCATTTATATAAATTCTTAGTTTTAAATTAATATTTTTTTGTATTGCAATAAGATGTTTTATTTTTTTTATTGCTTTTTCAGTAAATTTAAGATAATCTTTAGAAGATTTTTCCATTTTTATTTTATTCTCATAATATTTTAATTTATATATTTAACAAATATCTGTCATACTGATTTTATCATAAACAAACATTTTTTAAAGAATTTTATATGCATTTGAAATTCACAAGCACATCCGTGCGCCGATAAAGAATTTAGTCGTCATTGGCGCAGGTTATTAAATACATAATATTCTTAATAAAAACTTAATTCAATTACTTTTTAAAAGATACGTTAATAATATTAAAGAAATTAATCTGCTCTTTTACGAAGAAAGGATGGAATATCTAAATATTCTGGTTCTTTTTTAATTTTTTCTTCTGTATTTTTTATTTCTTTTTTGATATTTTTTTTATCTGTTTTTGTTGGAGATACATTTAAATATTGATAACGATAATCCATTAACACTTCCCTAGAAGATTTATTTTTTATTTGATTAATATCTGATTTTTTTTCCATTCCAATACCAGTAGCCACAACTGTTACACGAAGACTATCATTCATATCAGGATCTAAAGAAGTACCTATAACAACTGTTGCATTGTCTGAAGAAAAAGATCTAATAGTGTTTCCAACTGTTTCAAATTCATCTAGTTTTAAATCAAAACCAGCAGTAATATTAACTAATACACCCCGTGCACCAGATAAATCTATATCTTCTAACAAAGGACTAGATATAGCTATTTCTGCAGCTTCTTCTGCACGATTTTCTCCAGAAGATATTCCAGTTCCCATCATCGCATATCCCATTTCTACCATTACAGTACGTACATCAGCAAAATCTACATTCATTAAACCGGGTCTTGTAATTAATTCAGCAATACCTTGTACTGCTCCTTTTAAAACATTGTTAGCCGCACTAAAAGCATCAAGTAAAGAAATTCCTCGGCTAAGTACTTTTAATAACTTATCATTAGGAATTGTAATCAAAGAGTCTACATATTTTGATAGTTCAATTATTCCCTGTTCTGCTACAATCATTCTTTTTTTACCTTCAAAATTGAAGGGTTTTGTCACCACAGCAACAGTCAAGATACCTAATTCTTTTGCAATTTCTGCCACTACAGGAGCAGCTCCAGTTCCGGTTCCTCCTCCCATACCAGCTGCTATAAAAACCATATCGGAACCATCTAGTGCAGATTTTAATAATTCTTTATCTTCTTCTGCTGAGGTTCGTCCAATTTCTGGATTGGCTCCAGCTCCTAATCCCTTTGTTATATTATTTCCTATTTGTATAGTTTGTCCTACTTCTATTTTTCTTAATGCTTGTGCATCAGTATTAATTGCAAAAAATTCAACACCTTCAATACGTTCTCTGACCATATGTTCTACTGCATTTCCACCTCCACCTCCAACGCCAATTACTTTAATTATTGCATTGCTACTTAATTCTGAAGATTCAAACATGATTTGTTTCCATTATATATATCTATATTTTATAAAGTTCTAAGTATAATATGTTTTTTAAAATTCTTTTTTAAACCAATTGTTAATTTGTTTGAAAATTTTTCCAAAAAAAGAATTTTCTTTTTTTTTATTGTCGATATTTTTATAAGACTCTTTTCCATAATATAATAAACCAATTACTGTTGAGTAATTTGGTTCAGTTATTTTTTCTATTAATCCAGAAATATTAAAAGGTTTAGCAATCCGTACTTTTTTATGAAAAACTTTTTCTGCGCAGTCAGTTAAATATGAAATATTTGAACCACCTCCAGTAAGTACTATGCCACTTAATAATTCATATTTTTCTCCTTTTTTATAAAGTTTTTTTTGTACATCAATAATTTTATCTTGTACTAAAGATAATAATTCAATATATCTTGATTCGATTACTTCTATTAATGCATCTTCCTGTAAAGTTTTTTGAAAATGATTATTCATATCAGAAAAATCAATATTTTTTGATGATCCTAAAGATGGTTTTTTTGTAGAACCATACTTTATTTTCATATTCTCTGCGTCGTAGAAAGAAGTACTAAAAGCATACGAGATATCACTGGTTACAATATTTCCTGCATATGGTATGACTTGACTATATTGTATAGCACCATCAATATAAATAGTAAAGTCTATTGTTCCTCCGCCTATATCAATCATACACACACCAAGATTGCATTCGTCTTCAGTTAAAACAGCTTTACTCGAAGCAAGACCTGAAAAAATAACTTGATCAACTTTAATATCACATTTTTCCACAGCTTTAATCATATTTTTAGCCATGTTTTGATGACAAGTAATTAAGTGTACTTTTACTTGCATGCGTACTCCGGATAGACCTATAGGATTTTTTATTCCAGATTGATGATCAATTGAGTATTCTTGAGGTATCACATGTAAAATATGATGTTCATTAAGAATCTGAACAGATTTTGCAATATGTATTACATTTTCTAGATCTTCTTTTGTTACTTCATCTTCAGAAATTGGAACTATACCTATTTCATTTTGACAATTAATGTACTTATTAGATAAAGACAGATATACAGAAGTAATTTGACAATCTGCCATAATTTCAGCTTTATTAATAGATTCTTGTATACATGAAACTATTGAATCTAAATTATTGATTCTTCCTTTATCTATTCCTTTAGACAAACAGATCCCAAATCCAATAATTTTAATCGTATCATCTGTTAATATTTCTCCTACCAAAGTTGTGACTTTAGTAGTACCAATTTCTAATCCGACTACTAATTTTCTGTCTTTTGATATGATCATTATTTTTTAGCCTGTACTTTATTTCTTTAGTTATTGCTTTTTTTGACAAACTGATTTCTTATTTTTTTATATTTATGCTATAATAGAATTAAAGAAGAAAAATTTATTTTTTCGTTTTTTATCACAAATAAAGTATAAAAATTATAATTAATGCTTTTTTTTGAAAATATTAACTGTTCTAGTTGACTTTTTATTAAAATAATTTTTTATTATTCATGTTTAAAATAAACAATACCAGTTCATCAAATGATATTCCTATTTCTTTGGCAGACATTGGAACCAAACTTCTGTTTGTCATGCCAGGTATAGTATTTACTTCTAATAACCAAAATTTATCTGTGTCATCTAATATAACATCAATTCTTCCACATCCACTACATCCGAGTGTATTCCATGCTAACATTGCTATTTTTTTCAATTCTATTTCTTGAATTGTGTTTAATCCACTTGGACAGAAGTATTGAGTTGAAGATGATATATATTTAGCGTTGTAATCATAAAAATTATTATTTGTAGAAATACAAATAGGAGGTAGCACTTGTTCACCTAGAATAGGTACTGTATATTCTTTTCCTTTTATAAACTTCTCGATAAGAATATCATTAGAGTAACTAAAGGCTATATTTATAGCGTCATCAAGTTGTTCAAAACATGATACTATTGTTATACCTATACTTGATCCTTGATTATTTGGTTTGATTAAAATAGGAAATCCTAATTTTAATATTTTTTTAATTATAAAATTATATAAAGAGGAGATATTTTTTTTTTTTGAAATATAAATATCAGGTGCTGTTAAAAGACCACGAGATTTCCATAATAATTTAGTTCTAAATTTATCTATAGAGATAGAAGAAGCCATAATTCCACTTCCCGTATAGGGAATATTTAAATATTGAAGAACTCCTTGAACACTACCATCTTCACCACCCTTTCCATGTAATGAAATGTAAACTTTATTAAAACCTTCTTTTTTTAATTGTATTATAGAGTGATCACGTGTATCAATTGGATATGCATTTAATCCAGATTTTAATAAACTTTCAAGAATAGCATATCCTGATTGAATTGAAATTTTTCTTTCAGAAGATGTTCCACCTAACAAAACAGCTATTTTTTTATTCATTGTATCACTTGTTTATTTTTTTAATTAATATTTTATGTATTATTGTATCTATATTTCCAGCACCTTGTATTAAAATAATATCGTTTCCATTTAATTTAGAAATAAGATTATCTAATATTAGATTGTGATTAGAAATTAAAGTAGCATGAGCTTTCCCTAATTTTTTTATATCATTACAAAGTGAAAGACTATCTGCTCCAATAATAAATTTTTCATTTGCAGAGTATACATTTAATATCAAAAGAACATCGACTTGAGATAAAATTTTAACAAAATCATGATATAAATTATATGTTCTTGTGTATCGATGAGGTTGAAATATCATGACTAAGTTTTTTTTTGGCCAACTAGTGCGTATAGTTTTAATAGTTTCAGATAATTCTGTAGGATGATGTCCATAATCATCTATTAACATACAACTAGTATTGTTATTAATATCTTTTTTGATTGAAAGAAATCCAAGAAATTCAAATCTTCTACAGGTACCTTTAAATTTTTTTAATGATGAAACTATATCATCATCTTTTACACCTTCATTTATTGCTAGAGCAATAGCAGCTGCTGCATTTAATGCATTATGTTTACCAGGTATATTTAATATTATATTTAATTTTTTATTGTTTTTTATAATTATTTGAAAGTTTCCAATAAAGTTCTTTTGTTTATAGCCAAAAACTCGAATATCTGCATTTTTATTAAATCCATATGTAACTACTTTGCATTTAATATTAGGTAAAATATCGCAAATAGCACTATTGTCTATACATACTATAGCTGTTCCATATAATGGAATTTTATTTAAAAAAATTAAAAAAGTTTCTTTTAATTTCTTGAAACTATTATCATAATGATCGATATGATCAGATTCAATATTAGTTAAAATAACTATTTTTGGATTTAAATATAAAAAAGAAGAATCACTTTCATCTGCTTCTACAATAAAATAATGAGAAGAACCTAGTTGAGCATGAGAATCAATAGATTTTATTAAACCGCCATTAATTAAAGTAGGATTTAGATTATTTTGTATAAAAATATCTGAAATCATCGATGTAGTGGTAGTTTTTCCATGAGTTCCAGAAATTGCTATACCAAATTTAAAATTCATTAATATTTCAAGCATTTCGGATCTTAATAATACGGGTATATTGTATTTTTTAGCGGCGATAATCTCTTTATTTTTTGAGGAGATAGCACTAGATTTAATAATAAAATCAACATTTTTCACGTTGTTTTTAGAGTGTGTAAAATATATAGTTGCTCCTAAATGAATCAATTTTTTTGTAATTGAACTTTTTAATAAATCAGAACCACTAATGTTATATCCTAATTTTAATAAAATAAGAGCAATTCCTACCATCCCTGAACCACCGATGCCGATAAGATGAATATTTTTATTTTTTTTTTCAGAAACAAAAAAGTTAATTTTTTTTATGTTTTTTATATTCATACTTTTATCTTTTTAATTTTTTCTCTTGAAATATGTAAGATTTATGTTTTTTTAACAACATCATTAATAATATTAAAAATATTTAACATTGCATCACGAATACCAAGAGAATAGGCTTTTTCTGCCATTAATAAAAGTTTATCTCTATTAAGCGAATCAAGTATATTGGCTATTAATGTAGCATTAAAATTTGATTGATCAATTATTTTTGCTGCACCAATTGATTCTAAATCTTCTGCGTTTCTATGTTGTTGTTTGTCTTTATGTGGATAAGGTATGAAGATAGCAGCTAATCCTACTATAGAGATTTCACTTACAGTTAACGCCCCAGAACGACAAATGATTATATCAGCCCATTCATATGCAGCAGCTATATTTTTTATAAAACAGGTAACTGAATATTGATTTAATTGAAATTTTTTGTATTTTTTCTTTGTTTTTTCTAATTCATAACTTCCTGTTTGATGCCAAACAATAATTTTTTCTTTTAATAAGAATGATACTTTTGGCAAAATTTTATTTAAAATAGAAGAACCTTGACTACCACCAATAACCAATACTCGTAAAAGACCTTTTCTATTTCTAAAACGATGAATAGGAGAAGGAATATTTATAATTCTTTCACGAACGGGATTTCCAACTACATCTGCGTTTTTTAGAACACCAGGAGATGCTTGCATATTTTTTGTAGATATTTTAGAAAGCCATCGATTTGTAATCCCTGCAATTTTATTTTGTTCATGTAAAATAAATGGAATTTGACAATTCCAAGCCGCTATTCCTCCTGGACCAGATACATAGCCTCCCATTCCTAGTATGATATCTGGAGACCACTTTTTTATTATTTTTTTAACATCATAATAAGCACGTATTATATATATTGGTGAAATAATTATATTCTTTAAGCTAGCATTACGTAATCCTTTAATTTTAATATAATGAAGTTGAATGTCATATTTAGGTATAATTTTAGATTCTATGCTGTTTTTTGTGCCTATCCAATGAACAGACCATCCTTTTTTAATCAAATAAAGTGCGATAGTTAGTCCTGGAAAAACATGACCACCACTTCCACCTGCCATAATTATTATTTTTTTAGAAATCATTTAGGTCCTCTAAGAAATGCTTGTGATGTTCTTAATCTAGTTTCAAAATCAATTCTTAACAGAAAAAAAATAGCTATTGAATTAATGATTAAACTCGAACCTCCATAACTAATAAATGGTAAAGTTAATCCCTTAGTTGGTAAAATGCCAGTAACAGAACCAACATTAATTGATGTTTGAAAGCTGAACCAAATACCAATAGAACATGCTAAAAATCCTGAAAAAATTTGTTTTTTTTCTAAAGATCTTTCCCCAATATACATAGCCCGCAAAGACAAAGTAAAAATTATTAACAATATTAAAAAAGAACCAATATAACCCAATTCTTCACCTATGATAGAAAATATAAAATCACTATGAGCATCAGGTAAATAATTCAGTTTTTGTATTGAATTTCCTAGGCCTTGTCCTAAAAGATTTCCACGACCTAATGCTATTAATGATTGTGTTAGTTGATATCCATTACCAAACGGATCCTCCCAAGGATTCCAAAAAGACAAAACTCTTTTAATTCGATAAGGTTCTAATAATATCAATAAAATTACTGTTAATATGCTAAAAGAAATAATTATAAAAAATTGTCCTATTTTAGCACCAGAAATAAATAAAATTGATAAAGTAGTAAAAAAAAGAACAATTACAGTTCCTAAATCAGGTTCTGCTAATAAAAGAATAGATTGTATTATGATAATACTTAAAGGTTTAAAAAATCCCCAGAAATTATTACGCACTTCGTTGGGTTTTCGTGATAAATAACTAGATATATAACAAAAAGAAGAAATTTTGCATATTTCAGAGGGTTGTATATGTAAGAAACCTATATTAATCCATCTAAAAGATCCATGTATTGAATGCCCTGCTAGCAAGACAAAAACTAGTAATAAAATTGAAAAAATCAGTATAATATTGCTATTTTTTTCCCAAAAAACAATTGGTGTACGTAAAAAGATAAAAGATAATAAAAATATCAAAAAAAAATAAAAAATCTCTCTCTTTATAAAAAAAAATGGATCATGGTATATATTTTGACTTATAGGAATTGATGTAGAGAGAACCATAATGAATCCAATAGAAAATAAACTTAAAGTTAACCATACCAGCATACGATCATAAAGTATGAAAAAAGAATCTTTTGTATTATACTTTTCTTCAATATTTCCTTTGTTTTTTGAGTTTTTTTTTTGTAAGTATATCAAGTCATTTCCTTTATTAATTTTATAAAAAGATTACCTCTCTCTTCAAAGTTAGAAAATTGATCTAAACTACTACATCCAGGAGATAAGAGTACTGTATCACCTGATTTAACTTGTTTTAAAATCAAGATCATTGCATTTTTTAAATTTTGAACATAAATAGATTTTTTCTTGCAGATTTTTGATAGTTTAATACCATCTTTTCCAAAGCAGTAGATTTTTATTTTTAGTTTTTCAAAATCATTTTTTAATATATTAAAATTTCCAGATTTACTATCTCCACCTAATAATAATCGTATTGTTCCTTTTGTTTTTATAGATTTTAAAGCAACTTCAGTACTATTTACATTTGTAGATTTAGAATCGTTTATCCAATTTATACCTTTTTTATTTTTTATTATTTGTAATCGATGAGGCAAGCCTGAAAAACTTTTAAGTGTATTTATTGTATAATTTCTAGGAAATCGCATTGCATCTGAAATAGCTATAGAGACTAATACATTATTATAATTGTGATGACCATATAATAATATTTCATTAGTATTTAATATTTTTTTATTTTTATAAAATAAAAAAGTATCTTTGTTTTCATAACAGATATAATAATCACTTTTTCTTGTTCCAAAACTAATCCAATTTTTATTTTTGATATAAAGAAGATCATTCAGTTTATCGTTAGAATTAGTTATACAAATTTCTGCTTTATTATAAATAGATATTTTAGTTTTTTTATATTGTTGAAACCCTTTTGGATATCGATTAATATGATCTTCACTAATGTTAAGAATAACTGCTATTTTTGATTTCAAAGAAAATGTATTTTCTAGTTGAAAACTAGATAGTTCTATTATGTATAAATTTGCTTTTTTATCAAGCATGTCTAGTACAGGAAAACCAATATTTCCACCTAAACAAGCTTTATAACCTGCATTTTGTGCAATTTTTTTAATTATTGTAGCTACAGTACTTTTTCCATTAGTACCTGTAATTGAAATAATAGGAAAATTTGCTTCTCTAGAAAATAATTCAATATCGCTAATAATTTCAATTCCTAACAAACGTGCTTTAATTAAAATAGGTCTAAATGAAGAAATTCCCGGGCTGATAATAATTAAATCTGATTCTAAAATCCATTTATTTTCTAAGTTTCCCAAACTATACTCAATATTTTTAGGAATTTTAAAAAAATTTACAGGATGTATAGATTCATCAATAATTTTAGGTCTTATTCCTTTTTTTAGAAAAAAATTTATACATGATATCCCTGTCAATCCCATACCTAAAATTAATATTTTCTTACCAAAATAATTACATGACATCAATATACCTTTAAGGAAATAAGACTTATTAACAATAAAATCAATGAAATAATCCAAAATCTTACAATAATTAAAGGTTCTAATATGCCTATAATTTCATAATGGTGATGAATTGGTGCCATTTTAAAAATTCTTTTTTTTCTCATTTTAAATGATATGATTTGTAGAATAACAGATATTGTTTCAACAACAAAAACACCACCCATAATAATTAGCAATAATTCTTGATGTAATAATATTGCTATAGTTCCTAAAGCACCACCTAGTGATAGAGAACCAACATCTCCCATAAAAATTTTAGCTGGATAACTATTAAACCATAAAAAACCCAATCCTGAACCAATAATTGCCATACATAATATAGATAATTCTCCTGAATTTTTTATATAATTAATATGTAAAAAATTAGAGCTATTTATATTTCCACTGAATAAAGATATTAATGTAAAACCACAAGTTAAAAAAACAACAGGCATAATAGCTAATCCATCTAATCCGTCTGTGAGATTTACTGCATTGCTAGTGCCAACTATTATGAAATAAGCAAGAAATATATATAAATAATTGATTTCAAAAGATTTTTTAAAAAAAGGAATCATTAATGTAGTGATCATAAAATCTTTATTATTAGCATTTATTATATAAATAAATCCTAAAGCAAAAATAGATAACCAAAAATATTTCCATTTTATTTTTAATCCTTGAGTGTTTTTATATCTTATTTTTTTATAATCATCTATTAAACCTATTGCACCGTATCCTATTAAAATACTTACAACATACCAAACATAAGTATTTGATAAATTACAATATAATATTATTGAAAATAATATAGAAAAAATTATAAAAATTCCACCCATAGTAGGTGTATTATTTTTTATATAGTGTGTTTTCGGTCCATTTTTTCGTATGATTTGACATTTTTGTAATTTTTTAAGATGATATATAAAATGTGGTCCAATATATAAATTAATAAAAAAAGAAGTTAATAAGCTAAATATTGCACGATATGGAATACAAGAAATAATATTTAAGTTAAAATTTAAATATTTATTAAAAAATATTAACATTTTTTTTTGCTCTCCTTAATAAGATCTTCTACCACTTCCTCCATTTTTGCACTACGAGATCCTTTTATTAATATTGTTATTTTTTTTTCCTTACAAACAATTTTTTTTAAATATTCGCTTAGATTTCTTTTATTAAAAAAATGCTTACCATTATCAAAAATCTTGGTAATTTCATGACTCATGTTGCCAATACTAAAAATTTTATTAATATTAGATAAGTTAGCAGTATTGCCTATCATTTTATGATATAAAGTGCTTTTCTCTCCTAATTCAGCCATATCTCCAGTAACTAATATTTTATAACCAGGCATTTTTTCTAAGACTTTTATTGCTGAAATCATAGATGAAACATTAGAATTATAAGTATCATCAATTAAAATTTTATTAGGTTTTAATATGATAGATTCTAGTCTTCTTGAAATTATAGGCGTTTCTAATAGTCCTGTTTTTATTTTTTTTAAAGGTATTTTAAGCGCAAAAGAAAGAGCACTGGCTGCTAATGCATTAGATATGTTTTGATAACCTAAAAATGGTAATGAAATATTTGTTTTTCCAAATGGTGTATGCATTGTAAAAGATGTGCCATATGCATGAATTTTAATGTTGCTGGAAAAAAAATTACTATGTTTTTTTTTTTGATAGAAAAGTATAAAATATTGTTTTTCTTTATATATTTTTTCCATTGTGAAAGATGATGACTATCTAAATTAATTACAACTGTACCATTAGGTTTTAAACCAGAAAATATTTCTGATTTAGCTTTAGATACTCCTAGTAATGATTTAAATCCTTTTAAATGAGCACAATGAATATTATTAATTAATATAATTTCTGGTTGAATAATATTGCTGGTATAAGAAATTTCACCTGGGTTACTTGCTCCTAATTCAATTACAGCATATTTATGTTTTTTTGTTAACTGCAATACAGTAATAGGCACCCCAATATTATTATTTAAATTATTAATAGTTGATATTGTATTTCCATTTTTTTTTAATATAGATGCTGTCATTTCTTTTACTGAAGTTTTTCCACAAGAACCAGTAATAGCTAATATTTTTGCATTTGTTTTATTTCGAATCCAACCAGCAATTTGACCTAAAGCAATAGATGTATTTTCTACTATAATATACGATACATAAGATTTTATATCTTTTTGGGTAATAAATGCAGAACATCCTTTTTTAATAGCCTCGTTTATAAATATATGAGCATCGAACTTTTTACCGATTAAAGCAATAAAAAGACAACCTGGAATAATTTTATTAGTATCAATAATAATTTCATTTATTAATAAATCTATTCCACATAATTTTCCGTTAGTAATAAAAGCAATTTTTTTTAATGATAACGAAATCATATCTTTTTTTCCAATAAGTTTAAGACTGTTTTTTTATCTGAATAATTGATATATTTATTTTTAATTATTTGTTTTTCTTCGTGTCCTTTTCCAGCTATTAAAATTATATGATTGTATTTTGCTTTAAAATAAGCATAAGATATTGCTTTTTTTCTATTTTGAATAATTAATATTTTTTTCTTATTTTCACAGCCATTTAAAATGTCTCGGATAATTTTTTCTTCTTTTTCATTTCTTGGATTATCATTAGTAATAATAACTTGATCTGACATTTTTTCTGCAATAGATCCCATAATAGAACGTTTTTTTTTATCTCTTTCTCCTCCACATCCAAATATACACCATATATATTTTTGATAATGTAAACGAATTGCATCAAGTATTTTTTTTAATGCATCAGGTGTATGAGCATAATCAATAATAAAAATTGGTTTTTCAGCAAAAGAAAATATTTCCATACGACCATTTACAGGTATTATTTTTTGAGAAGTATCAATTAAATCAGACAAACTATAGCCTAATTCTAAAAGACAAGCTAATGCTAATAAAATATTTGTCACATTAAAATATCCAATTAGACAAGATGATATTTCACCTGCCCCCCAACTTGATTCAAATTTAATAATAATAGAATTGTTATAATTTTTGATATCTGTAGCATTTATCCATTTTGTAGAATATTTTCTTGGTTTAGAATTTTTAATAGTAACTGCTATCGTATAGTAATCAAATAGTTTTTTTAACCATATTTTTCCATATTTATCATCAGCATTTAATATAATTTTTTTGACTTTATGCGTACTAAATAATAACCATTTTGCTGATGCGTACTTCTTCATATTTTCATGATAATCCAAGTGGTCTTGTGTTAGATTTGTAAATATTGCAATATAAAAAGGAACTTCTTTAACACGGTTTTCTATCAAACCATGTGAAGAAACTTCCATAGTAACTAATTTAGCTTGCTTATTTAAAGCTTGAGATAAGAAAGAATGAACAAAAAGAGGAGAAGAAGTTGTGTTTTTTGTAGGAGACAAGGAGTTGTCAAAACCATTTCCTAAAGTTCCCATAGTTGCTATTTTATTACCTAAAATATTACTCCATTGATTAATGATTTGTATAACAGTAGTTTTTCCATTAGTACCAGTTACACCAATTATTGTTAATTTTTTTCCTGGCTCTTTATAAAAGCGATTTGCTAGCATTGATATATTTTCAGATAGCTTAAAAAAGTATATAATAGGAATATTATTAATATATTTAAATATTCCGTGATTTTCTTTTTTTTCGGTTTCATATAGAATTGCTGCTACTTTTTTATAAGTAGCTTCAAAAATAAAATTACGTCCATCTTTCTTTTTTCCTCGAACTGCTATAAATAAATCTCCTTTACATACAGTTCTACTATCCATTTTTAAATTTAAAATATATTTATTTGGAATATTTTTAATCCATGGTGATAATAAATATTTTAAACAAGTTTTATTCATTCAGTGCCTTTCAATTTAATGTGATAAATCGTCTGGTTTTATATTCATTTTTTTTAATATTAATTTCATGATATTGCTAAAAACTGGAGCAGAAATTGCACCTCCATAATATTTTTTCCCTTTAGGGTTATCAATGATAATGATTAATGAAAATCTTGGATTGCTAGCCGGTGCAATTCCTGCAGTATAAGCAGTGTATTTTTTAATATAATATCCATGAATTCCTACTTTTTTTGCAGTTCCGGTTTTAATAGCAACACGATATCCTTTAACTGCGGCTTGTATACCTCCTCCTCCTGGTTTAGCGACACTTTCCATCATATGAATTACTTTTTGTACATATTTTTTTGGAAAAATTCTTTTTCCATATACTGGACTATTTATTTTTATTATTGAAAGAGGGCGATATATTCCATAACTTCCAATAGTAGCATATAATCGTGCAAGTTGAAGAGGAGTGACCATTAGTCCATATCCAAAAGAAAAGGTAGCTTTATCTAAATCAGACCATTTTTTTTTTGTGGGGAAAAAACCACTTTTTTCTCCAATTAATCCTAGTTGAGTTGGCTGTCCTAATCCAAATTTAATATAACTATCAAGTAGTTTTGAAAATGGCATAGATAATGCAATTCTTGAGACTCCTACGTTACTAGATTTTTTTAATATTCCAGTTATAGTAAGTTTATCATGATAAGAAACATCTTTTATTTGATGTTTTGCAACTAAAAAAGGTTTTGTATTAATTACCGAGTTTTCTTGAATTATACCAAGTTTTAATGCTTCCATAATTACTATAGGTTTGACTGTTGAACCAGGTTCAAAAATATCTGTAATTGCTCTATTACGAACATTTTTTTTTATCATATATCGTGTATTATTAGGATTATATGTAGGACTGTTTGCCATAGCTAGAACTTCCCCAGTTTTAATATCAATTAAAATTGCAGTTCCAGAATCAGCTTTATTTTTCTCTACTGCTTCATTTAATTTATGGTACACAATAGTTTGTAATTTTGTATCAATACTAAGTGTTAAATTATTAGATGAACTTTTATTAACTAAAGATATATTTTCAATAATTTTCCCTTTATTATCTTTCCTTATTTTTCTTTTACCTGGTTTTCCTGTTAAAAATGTATTAAAACTTTTTTCTATTCCTTCAATTCCTATTCCGTCTATATTAGTTATACCTATAAGTTGAGCTGAAATTTTTCCAAAAGGATAGTATCTTTTCGATTCTTCTAATAAAAAAATACCAGGCAACTGTAATTTTTTAATATATTTTGCAATTTCAGGACTTATTTGACGAGCTAAATAAATAAATTGTGATTTTTTATAAGCGTCTATACGCAAAAAAATTTCTTTTAATGGAATAGAAAGAGTTTTTGACAAAGCTTTCCAGTGTTTATTATTTTTAATATTTTTAGTATTAAGAATTACTGAAGGATCAGCACAAATGGCATTGACTGATACAGTCACTGCTAGCGGATATCCTGCTCGATCATTAATAATTCCCCTTGTGTCTAGAAAAGATTGAATTCTTAATGTTCTATGATCTCCTTCTATTATAAGTGGATTGGGATTAATTATTTGCAAAAATATTACGCGTAGTGTCAAAATAAGTAAAGATAGAAAAACAAAACTATATAACACGAAAAAACGCCAATTTATATAATTCGTTTTTTTTGTTTTTTTTTCGTTAAAAAAATTATTTTGTTCTTTTTTATACGTTTTCTTTATCAAATAAAAATTATTTTTTTTCAAGTGGAGCATGCACAGATAAAGAATTTTTTTCAATTATTAAATTTCTCCATTGATTATCTTTTTCTTTTTTTTTACAATAAGATGTTCTTCTTGAGTAATTAATAAGCGAGTCTTATAAACTATAATAACGAGAAAACTAGCAGATAATATAATAGCTATTAATAGTATTAAGTGAATTTTTCCATGCAAAAGAAAATCGTTTTTTATTATTTTTGGTAAATCGTAACGTTTAATTTTCATTTTATTCTCGTACTTCTGCTACACGAAGTATAGAGCTTCGAGCTCTAGGATTATCGTTTATTTCATTTTGAGTTGGTAATAGGCGACTGATAATTTTTAATTTACATTTTTTAAGTTTATTTAATTGTTTTTCCGTAATAGGCATACCATATGGAACAATTGCTTTTATGCTATTTTTAATCATAAATTTTTTAACTATTCTGTCTTCTAAAGAATGAAAACTTAGAATTGATACGCGTCCTCCTGGTTTCAATATTTTCAGTGTACTTTCTAAAGCTTTTTTAATTTCTTCTAGTTCTTGATTGATGTAGATTCTAATTGCTTGAAAACTTCTTCTTGCTGGATGTTTGAATTTATTTTTTATTGGTATAGATTTTTTGATAATATTAGCTAATTCCAAAGTACTTGTAATTTTTTTTTTTTGACTTATTTTTTTAATGCTATAAGCTATTTTTTTAGAAAAACGTTCTTCTCCGAAAGTTTTTAAAACAAAAGCAATTTCTTCAACATTACTTTTAAAAAGCCATTCTGAAGCTGGAATTCCATGATTAGGATTCATACGCATGTCTAAAGGTCCATCTTTTTTAAATGAAAAACCTCTTTTATGATTGTCAATTTGCAATGAAGAAATTCCTAAATCAAATATAATTCCATTGACTTGTCCTACAATTTTTTTCTTTTTTGCATAATCTAATAATTTTGAAAAATTCTCGTTAATGATATGAAAACGTGAGTCTTTAATATTTTTACCTATAGAAAAAGCAATAGGATCTTTATCAATAGAATATAATTTTCCATCTTTTCCTAATTTTTTTAAAATCTCATGTGAATGTCCACCTGTTCCAAATGTACTATCAATATAAATACCATTTTTTTTAATTTTTAAAGAATGAATTAGTTCTTTCTTCATTACTGGAATATGTTTAAGTGTATTATTCATTATGAAATATATATAATGTAAATTAAAATATATTACATGGTCATTTAAAAAAAATGACCATGTTAAATATGTTATAAGAAATATTGCTATATTGAATATTATTTATTAATTTTAAAAATTTTCTTTATTTTTAAAAAATTTTTTTAATATTTTCATCAAAACATTGAAAAAATTTATAAATAAATTAAAAATTTTTAGTAGATATAAATATAATATATTTTTTAAAAAAATTATCCTCGAGAAATACCAACGACTCCAGAACGAGTCACCTCAATCACTTCTGATATATTGCGTATAATTTTAAGAAAGGAATCGACTTTTTTTGTGGTACCAGATAATTGTAATATATAAGTTGTTGATGTTATGTCTATAATTTGTCCTCGAAATACCTCGGTAATATGTTTTACATCATCTCTTCTATAGTTATTTATCTGGACTTTTAATAGCATAATTTCACGTTCTATACAAGAAGATTGTCCAATTTTTACTACTCTTAATACATCTATTAATTTATGAAGTTGTTTTTCAATTTGTTCAATTGCTTTTTCATTTCCTACTGTTTGTATAGTCATTTTTGATAAAGAAGGATCTTCAGTAGGTGCTAATGTAATAGTTTCTATATTATATCCTCTTTGTGAAAATAGTCCTATTACTCTAGATAATGCACCTGATTCGTTTTCTAGCAGAATAGATAAAATTCTTCGCATATTTTAGGAAACCTCTTTTTTCCTTAACCACATTTCATTCATGCCACCCCCTTGAATCTGCATAGGATAAACATGCTCAGAATTATCTATTTGAACGTCTACAAAAACTAAATGACCACGAGATAATTTATCTAGCGCTAGTCTTAGTTTTTCTTCTAGTTCTATAGGTTTAGTGATTTTAATACCAAAATGTCCATAAGATTCTGATAATTTTACAAAATCTGGAAGTGAGTCCATATAAGAATGAGAATGTCTTCCAGAATAAATCATGTCTTGCCATTGCTTAACCATGCCTAAAGAAGCATTATTAAGATTTAATATCAATACAGCTAAATTGTACTGTCGTGCTGTAGATAATTCTTGAATATTCATTTGAATACTACCATCTCCAGTAATACAAATTACAGTTTCTTTAGGTAAAGCTAATTTAACTCCTAATGCTGCAGGAAAACCAAATCCCATAGTACCTAATCCGCCCGAATTAATCCAATGTCTAGGCTTATCAAACTGATAATATAATGCAGTAAACATTTGATGCTGTCCGACATCTGAAGTGATATAAGAAGTACCTTTTGTGAGCTTAAAAAGAGTTTGAATTACTGTTTGAGGTTTTATCTTATTGCTATTTTGATTATATTTTAGACTATTGACTTTTTTCCATTTTTTAATAGTATTCCACCAATCTGCTAAAGATGAAATTTTCTTTTCTTTTTTTAGTAATTCTAGCATTTTTTGCAAGACGTGTTTTGCATCTCCGACAATAGGTATATTAGCGGAAACAGTTTTAGAAATAGAAGTAGGATCAATATCAATATGTAAAATAATAGCATGTGGACAGTATTTATTTAAATTATTTGTAGTTCGATCGTCAAATCTAACACCTATTGCAAAAATTACATCGGCATGATGCATTGTCATATTAGCTTCATATGTACCATGCATTCCTAACATTGAAATATTTTGAGGATGAGTTCCTGGAAAAGCACCTAGTCCCATTAAAGAAGTCGTAACTGGACAATTCGTTTTTTCTGCAAATATTCGTAATTCTTTGCTGCTTTTAGAACTAATAATTCCGCCACCTGCATAAATTACGGGTCTTTGAGCTTTTAATAATGTATATAGTGCTTTTTTTATTTGTCCTATGTGACCTTTGGTTGTTGGATTATATGATCTTATATTAATATTTTCTGGCCATTTATAGTAGAATTTATTTTCTTTCTTTAAAATATCTTTTGGCAAATCAATTACTACAGGTCCTGGACGTCCAGTTGATGCTAACCAAAAAGCTTTTTTAAAAATAATTGGTATGTCTTCAGTTTTTTTTACTAAAAAACTATGTTTAACTACAGGACGAGAAATACCAATCATATCACATTCTTGAAAAGCATCGTAACCGATTAATGAAGAAGCAACTTGACCTGATATAACAACCATAGGAATAGAATCCATATATGCTGTAGCAATTCCAGTAATAGCATTAGTTGCACCTGGTCCAGAAGTAACTAATACAACTCCTGTTTTCCCAGTAGAACGAGAATAACCGTCGGCCATATGCGTTGCAGCTTGTTCATGTCTTACTAGAATATGTTCAATTCCACCAACAGTTTTTAGAGCATCATAAATATCTAGTACAGCACCACCAGGATAACCAAATATATGCTGTATTCCTTGATCAATTAATGATCGAACGACCATTTCGGCTCCTGATAATATTTCCATTTTTTCCTCCAGGATAGTAATTTATTAGGTTTTTTTTCCTATTTCGCTATCTATTAGTTTATCCTGTAGTTTATCTAGATAAAATTAGCGCTATTTTAGTATAAAATTTTTGAAGAAACAGTATTTCAAAAAATTTATTTTTTGAATGTTATTTTTATATCCTAATAAATCATTTAAAAAATAATTTAGTTCTTGATTAATCTTAAAATAGAAGATTAATTTTAATTTTTATTATTGCAAATATATCAGAGATTATCAATTAATAGAAAGAATTAAGTTTGATTTATATATTTTAGTTTTTATATATCGAAATTAGTAGATTTTTTTTTAACTAAAAATTTTTTAAATTTAGGTGAAACCCATGTTGTAAAAACATTTTTTTCTTGAGTGATAAGACAAACAGCTAATTTTTCTTTTAATGCTAATTTTTTAGCTTTTTCAAAACCTAATATCAATAATCCTGTATCCCATCCATCTGCTTCTAAAGCTGTAGAAGAGATAACACTAACTGAAACTAAATTGTGATTTATAGGTTTTCCGTTGATTGGATCAATTAAGTGTGAAATATATTTTCCTTTAAGGTAATAGTAATTACGATAAGTACCTGCTGTACTAATTGAATTGTTCTTTAAATGTATAAGTAAATGTATCGATTTTTTTTGATCAATTGGTTTTTGAATAGCAATAATTTTAGATCTAGTTTTTTTTTCTGTTTTAACTAATACAGTTCCACCAACTGAGATAGTATAATTTTTTATTTTTTTTTTTTAGTATATATGATAAATGATCTGCAGCAAAACCTTCACCAAGAGTAGAAAGATTAATTTCTATTCCATTCATATCTTTTTCTAGAAATATTCCGAAAGCATTTTTAATAATTTTTAAATGTTGACTGCCTGAAAGATGAATTTTTTTCTTTATTTTTTTTTGAGAAGGATAATTAGTTGGCTTTTCTTCAGTACCAAAACCCCATATATTAATTAATGGACTAATTGTAATATCTAATTTTCCATTAGTTTTTTTATTAATTTTGAGAGCTGTTGAAATGATATTAAAAAAATCTTGATTTATTATTTGTGGTTGATTTTTTTTGCGTCTATTAAATTGAGATACTATAGAGTTTATTTTCCAAGATGAAAGCATATTTTCATCTTGATCTAAATATTTTTGTATTAAATTTTTTATATGTACTTTATTTTTTAAATTAGGTATTTTAACTTGCCAATATGTCCCCATGGTTTTTCCTGTTAATATTAAAATATTTTTTTTTTCTTTTTTTAAAGGTTTATCATAAAAGTTAAACATGATGAATACGATACAAAAAAAAACGACATAAATAATGTTAAAAGACATAAATAACGTATTTCTCCATATTAAAGTAGATTTTAAAAAATAAATTATAATCAAAATTATATATATTTTTTTATAATGATTATTATTATTTTTTTTGTATTTTTTTAAAAATAAAAATTTATTATTTTATGTTCTATTCTCGAATCTTGATATTAGTATAAATTTTTATATTATAGATATTAACGAGGAATGGAGTTAAATATCGATGGAGTGTATAATAAACATTTATTCGGTTACACAATATATTATAATAATATTTTTATTTGCAGATTAGATTGTAATTATGAGAAAGAAATAATGAAAAAACCAGCCATAGTATTCAGCAAAGTAATACTGATTTTGATGCTATTACTAAGTTTTGGAATGTCTTGGAGCAACATTGCTCCTACTACAAAAAATAGCACTGTTTCGAAAGAAATATCTCCTAGTTTAGCACCAATGTTAGAAAAAGTTATGCCTTCAGTAATTAGTATTAATATTGAAGGAAGTACTGTTGTACGTACCTCTCGTTTACCTCATCAATTTCAACCATTTTTTGGTGATAATTCTCCTTTTTGTCAAGAAAACTCACCATTTCGAAATTCTCCTTTTTGTCGAATTAATCCTAATTCTAACAATACAAGTGAAAAATTTCGCGCGTTAGGTTCTGGTGTCATTATTAATGCTGATAAAGGATATGCAGTAACAAATAATCATGTTATTGAACATGCAAACAAAATTCAAGTTCAATTAAGTGATGGACGTCGTTATGATGCTCAAATAATCGGAAAAGATCCACGTTCTGACATTGCTTTAATACAATTAAAAGACGCAAATAATTTAAGTGCAATAAAAATTGCTAATTCTGATGATTTGCGAGTAGGAGATTATACTGTAGCTATTGGGAATCCATACGGTCTTGGAGAAACTGTTACTTCAGGTATTATTTCAGCCTTAGGACGAAGCGGTTTAAATATTGAACATTATGAGAATTTTATTCAAACTGATGCTGCAATTAATAGAGGTAATTCTGGTGGAGCACTAGTTAATTTGAACGGTGAATTAATAGGGATTAATACTGCTATTTTAGCCCCAGACGGTGGAAATATTGGAATAGGATTCGCTATTCCTGGAAATATGGTAAAAAATTTAACCGCACAAATGGTTCAATTTGGACAAGTAAGACGAGGAGAATTAGGAATAATAGGTATGGAACTAAATTCAGATTTAGCACAAATTATGAAAATAAATGCGCAAAAAGGTACGTTTGTTAGTCGAGTTTTACCTAATTCTTCAGCATTTGAAGCAGGCATTAAAGCTGGTGATATTATAATTTCTTTAAATAAAAAACCTATTTCTAGTTTTTCATCATTACGTGCTGAAATAGGATCTTTGCCAGTTAAAACTAAAATGGAATTGGGAATATTTCGAGAAGGTAGAATTAAAAATGTTATTGTTGAATTAAAACATTCTGCAAAACATAATTTAAACCCAGAAAATAATTATATAGGAATTGAAGGTATAGATTTAAGTAACTATGTATCTAATGAACAAAAAGGTATAAAAGTAGAAAACGTAAAATTAAATACTCCGGGCTCAAAAATTGGTTTTAAAAAAGATGATATTATTATCGGAGTTAATCAAAAATTAACAACCAATTTAGAAGAATTAAAGAAAATTTTAGACACGAAACCTAAAATATTAGTTTTTAGTGTAAAAAGAGCTAATGATAATATATATCTAGTAAGTGAATAATAAATACGATTCCGCCCGAAAAAATACGGGCGGTTTTTTATTTTTTATTGTATATTTCTTAATAATTTATTAATTTC
Organism: Buchnera aphidicola str. Ak (Acyrthosiphon kondoi); assembly: GCF_000225445.1. Taxonomy (NCBI): domain Bacteria; kingdom Pseudomonadati; phylum Pseudomonadota; class Gammaproteobacteria; order Enterobacterales; family Erwiniaceae; genus Buchnera; species Buchnera aphidicola. The sequence continues at coordinate 253,589 of NC_017256.1, forward strand.
TGTTTTTTTTAATGTTTTTAAATCTACTTTTTTTACAATAATAGCGGCGTAAAGATTACAATTGCCATTTTTAGATGGTAAACTTCCAGAAACTACTACAGAATGAGCAGGTACTTTTCCGTAAAATGTTTTTCCATTTTCTCTATCATATATTTTGGTGCTTTGTCCAATAAAAACACCCATAGAAATTACAGATCCTTTTTCTATAATAACTCCTTCTACAATTTCCGAACGAGCACCAATAAAACAATCATCTTCAATAATTGTTGGATTATTTTGAAGTGGTTCTAGAACACCTCCTATACCGACACCTCCAGAGATGTGTACATTTTTACCAATTTGAGCACAGGAACCTATAGTAGACCAAGTATCTATCATTGTTCCTTGATCAATATATGCACCTATATTAATATAAGAAGGCATTATTACTGTATTATAATTAATAAATGCACCATATCTTATGGTTGCTGGTGGTACTATTCGAACTTTTTCTTTTTTAAATTTTTTTTCATCATATTTTTCATATTTTAATGGAATTTTATCATAGTAATTAGTATGGTTACCTTTTATAAAATTATTTTTTTTTATATACATATATAATAAAACCGCTTTTTTCAACCATTCATGTGTAATCCAAGTATCATCTTTTTTTTCTGAAATTCTAATTGTACCGTGATTTAATAATTCAATAACATGTGAAACAGTTTTAAAAATATCACAATCGATATTGTTAATATTAATTTCGTTTTTATTTTTATATGCTTCTTCAATTACTTTTTTTAATTCTTGCATCTTTTTATTTAACCTAATTTATTATTAATGAATAAGAAATGTTTTTTTATTATAAAAAAATTAATAGAATTTAATTTTTATTAACTAATTTTGGAGGAATATGTTCGTTTTTGCGCCATGTTAAAATATCGCATCCATACTCCGTCACCAATATAGTATGTTCATATTGAGCTGATAAAGAACGATCTTTAGTTTTTACAGTCCACCCATCTTTCATACATCTTACTTGAGCATTTCCAGAATTAATCATAGGTTCAATAGTAAAAATCATTCCTTTTTCTAAAACAATATTATTTTCTTTGTTTTTATAATGTAAAACATGAGGTTCTTCATGAAAATTACGACCTATCCCATGGCCGCAATATTCTTTCACAACAGAAAAATTATTACTTTCAACATAATTTTGAATGATTTCACCGATTTTGTATAGAGGCAGACCAGGTTTAACTATTTTTAAAGCTAAATAAAGACTTTTTTGAGCAACTTGACATAGACGTTGAGATAAAATACTGGTCTTACCTACATAAAACATTTTTGAAGTATCACCATAATAATCGTCTTTGATAATTGAAATATCTATATTAACTATATCCCCTTCTTTTAATATTTTTTTTTTGTTTGGGATTCCATGACATACTACATCATTAATAGAAATACAGATTGATTTTGGAAAGCCATGATAGCCTAAACATGCTGAAATAGCTTTTTTTTTGTAAATAATATAATCATGACAAATTTGATTAATATCCTCTGTACTTATTTTTGGTTGAATATATTCTTCTATCATTTCTAATACTTCAGCTGCTAATTTTCCAGATATTCGCATTTTTTGTATTTCTGATTTTGTTTTAATTATACAAATCATGATGTTTGACCGTTTTTTATATCAATTTTCTGAATTTAAGATATATTTAAATTATACTTTAGAATATGTTTTTTTTAGAATTTAATTATAAAACTATATAAAAAATATTAATAATTATTCGTTTTTTTAAATATAAAAAAATGATATAAATTATTTTATTTAATATATAAAAAAAATAAAAATAAAAAAATTAATGTATTGATCTTTATTTTTGTTTAAGATAATACTTATAAAATATTTAATATTTTTAAATTAGAGGTAATTATGGAAATAGTATCAATGCGCGATATGCTAAAAGCAGGAGTTCATTTTGGTCACCAAACACGTTACTGGAATCCAAAAATGAAACCTTTTATTTTTGGAACTCGTAATAGAGTACATATTATCAATTTAGAAAAAACTCTTCCGATGTTTAATTTTGCTCTTTCTGAACTGAAAAAAATTTCTTTAAGAAAAGGGAGGATATTATTTGTAGGCACTAAAAGAGCTGCTAGTAAAGGAATTAAAGAAGCTGCTATTAATTGCGAACAATTTTATGTAAATCATCGTTGGTTAGGTGGAATGTTAACAAATTGGAAAACTGTTCGACAGTCTATAAAACGCTTAAAAGATCTAGAAATAGAATCTAAAGATGGTACTTTTTCTAAGTTAACTAAGAAAGAAGCTTTAATAAGAACACGGGAATTGTATAAATTAGAAAATAGTTTAGGTGGTATCAAAAATATGGGAGGATTACCTGATTGTTTATTCGTCATTGATGCTGCACACGAAAATATTGCAATAAGAGAAGCTAATAATCTAGGCATTCCCGTATTTGCTATAGTTGACACTAATTCGAATCCCGATGGCGTAGATTACATTATACCTGGTAATGATGATGCTATTCGATCAGTAAATTTATACTTAAAATCTGTAGCGCTCATCATTTCTAAAACAAACAATCAAAATATATCAGATGAAATTTTAATCAATTCTAAAAATAATATTGATGTTCAATAGAAAAAATATATAAAATTTTATAAAAAATAACTTTATAAAGTTTTAACTTTTTTTGTGAAAAAAAGGAGAATGACATGACGAATACTAATATTGATACTCGTCTTATTAAAGAGCTGAGATCTCGTACAGGAGCTGGTTTTTTAGAATGTAAACGAGCATTATTAGAAGAAAATAAGAACATAGAATCAGCGATTGATAATTTACGAAAATCAGGAAAACTTAGTGCTGAAAAAAAAATAAATAATATTACTAATCAAGGTGCCATTTTTTCCCAGATTAAAAATAATATTGGTGTTATGCTTGAATTGAATTGTGAAACTGATTTTGTATCTAAAGATGATTTGTTTATTTCTTTAGGAAAAGATATTTTATCAAAATCATTAGAAAAAAAAATAAAAGATATTGATCAATTAAAAGATATGTTTGAATCTAAAAGAACAGATTTAGTTTTAAAAGTAGGTGAAAATATTAGTATAAGTCGTTTTTATTTTATGCAAGGTGAAAATATTGTTTCTTATCTTCATGGAATTCGAATTGGTGTTTTAGTCAGTGCGAGTCCTTTGAATGAAAGAGTATTAAAAAATATTGCAATGCATATAGCTGCAAGCAAACCAGAATATTTACATCCAGAAAATGTATCTAGTACAGTTTTCAAACGTGAATATCAAATTCAATTAGAGTTAGCGAACAATCTTAATAAACCTCCTAATCTATTAAAAAAAATTATAGATGGTAGAATGAAGAAATTTATCAATAATATCTCTTTAACTGGTCAGAATTTTATTATGGATCCTACTAAAACAGTGGGAGATATTTTAAATGAAAACAATTCATATATTATATCTTTTGTCAGATTTGAATTAGGTGAAGCTATCTTTGAGTAAATTATAAATTTAAAAAACATGTTAATATAAAATATATTTAGGTTGAGAAATATGTCTACAAATAAGAAGCTTATATATCGACGTATTTTATTAAAGATAAGTGGAGAGGTATTACAAGGAGTCAATAAATTTGGTATTGATATTAATTCTCTAAAAAGAATAGCAAAAGAAATTGAATCTATAGTTACAATTGGTGTTCAAGTAGGTTTAGTTATTGGAAGTGGTAATTTATTTCGTGGTGCAACATTGTCTGAATTAGGTCTTAATCGAGTAGTTTCTGATCATATTGGTATATTATCAACAGTTATTAACAGTTTGGCGATGAGAGATACAATAAGTTCAATTTCTTCTATTAAGACTTGTTTAATGTCTGCAATACCATTAAATGGTATTTGTGAAGTATATAGTTGTGAGCGAGCAATAAAGTTATTATCTAATAATTTCATTGTTATTTTTTCTGCGGGAACAGGTAATCCTTTTTTTACAACTGATTCAGCCGCTTGTCTACGGGGTATTGAGACGGAATCTGATATTATTTTGAAAGGTACTAAAGTTGATGGGGTGTATTCAAAAGATCCATATAAAGATGATCATGCTGTTTTATATAAAAGATTAACGTATAAAGATGTTCTTAAAAAAGAACTCAAAGTAATGGATTTAGCTGCTTTTACTCTTGCCAGAGATTATCATTTGCCAATTCGAGTTTTTAACATAAATAATCCTGGATCTTTATATCGTATTATGACAGGTGATCATGAGGGTACTCTTATTACTAGATAAATTTTTTAAAAATGTAATAAGATTTATTTTATAAAATCATATTTTATTCAATTAAGAACATATTAGATAGGTAATCATGTGATTAATCAGATCAATACAAAAACTTATGAACAAATGGAAATATGTATTCAAAGGTTCAATGATAATATTAATAATATTAAAACTGGTCGAGCATCACCAACATTACTTCACAATATTTACATTGAATATTTTGGTTCTAAAACTTCTTTACGTCAAGTATCTAATATAATAGTTGAAGATTCTCACACTCTTAAAATTAATGTTTTTGATAATTCGATTACATCGTTAATTAAAAAAGCTATTTTAAATTCAAATCTTGATTTAAATCCTATTTTACAGGGTAAAGATATATTGATACCAATACCTCCATTAACGGAAGAAAGAAGAAAAAAGTTAATTAAAGTAATTCGTAGCGATGCTGAAAGTAGTCGTATTAAAATTCGTAATATTCGAAGAGATTCAAACGATAAAATTAAGAAACTGTTTAAAAATAAAATTATTAGTGAAGATAATGAACATACTTCCCAAATTAAAATACAAATGATGACGGATGAATATATTAAAAAAATAGATTCTATTTTATCGAAAAAAGAACTAGAACTTATGAAATTTTGAAATTTTTATTTTTTAAAAAATACATTTTATGTAATAAAGTATAAATCAATAAGCTTGTATAAAAAATTTATCAATGTTTTAAATAAGAATACTTATGAAAAAAATCACGATTTTAGGATCAACTGGTTCTATTGGTATCAGCACATTATCTATTATTCAAAAAAATCGGAATTTATTTAAAGTAATTGCTTTGGTAGCTAATACAAATATTAGTATTATGTTACGACAATGTGAGTTATTTTCTCCTCATTGGGTAGCAATGAGAGATGAAAAATCTGCTAATATATTAAAGAAAGAATTAAAACGTAAAAAAATAAAAACTCAAGTTCTTTTTGGGGAAAAAGATATTTGTGCTTTAGCTTCATTAAAAGAAATAGATCAAGTAATATCTGCAATTGTTGGAATAGCAGGTTTATTACCAACATTATCTGCTATAAAAGCTGGAAAAACAATATTATTAGCTAATAAAGAATCTTTGATTACATGTGGTAATTTGTTTATGAAAGCTCTTGCTTTAAGTGGTGCTAAAATTTTTCCTATTGATAGTGAACATAATGCTATTTTTCAAGTTTTATCTTTAGAGATTCAAAAAAATTTAGGAAGAGCTAGCTTAAAAAAAAACGGCATTAAACATCTTATTTTAACTGGTTCTGGTGGACCATTTTACAAATTTTCTGCATCTGATTTATCTAATGTAACTCCGGCTCAAGCATGTTCTCATCCAAATTGGTCTATGGGGAAAAAAATTTCTGTAGATTCAGCAACTATGATGAATAAAGGTTTAGAATATGCTGAAGCAAGATGGTTATTTAATGCATCAAAATCAGAAATTAAAATTTTAATTCATCCAGAATCAATTATTCATTCTATGGTGCAATTTTGTGACGGTGCTTTATTAGCACAATTATCAGTACCCGATATAAGAATTTCTATTTCATATGCAATGTCTTGGCCTAATCGTATTCATACAGATGTTAGCTGTTTAAATTTTTCTCAAACAAATAATCTATCTTTTTTTGAACCTGATTTCATTCAATTTCCATGCTTAAAATTAGCTATTGATTCTTTTTCTCAAGGTCAATCTTCTATGACTGTTTTAAATGCTACGAATGAAGTTGCTGTATCAGCTTTTCTTCATTCTAGAATTTCCTTTACTCAAATTTACGAGATAAATATGGAAGTATTAATGTGTAGCTCTTTTTCAGAACCTAATTGTATTGAAGATATTCTAGAAATTGATAGAAAAACAAGAATATTAGCTAAAAATAAAGTCTTATCTTTGAATTTTTAAATATGTATTTTTTTGATACACTAATTTATTTAATAATTTCCTTTAGAATATTTGAAGAAAATTTTATTTTTTTAAGAGAGATATATAGGTACTATGGAGTATAAATCTTTATCAGAATATACTAAACAAGATTACAAAAATATTCCTCGTCATGTAGCAATCATTATGGATGGAAATGGAAGATGGGCTAATAAACAGGGTAAAATGCGTATTTTAGGTCATAAAGAAGGTTTTAAAGCGGTAAAAAAAGCAATAAAATTTTCTATTATAAATAACTTAAAAGTATTAACACTATACGCTTTTAGTAGTGAAAACTGGAACCGTCCGTTATTGGAAATTGAATCGTTAATGGAATTGTTTTCCTTTTCATTAGATAGTGAAATCAAAAATTTCAAAAAATATAATATTCAATTTAAAGTTATTGGTGATATAACATATTTTAATAAAAAATTACAAAATAGTATTTGTAATGCAGAACAAAAAACCGTAAACAATAGTGGTCTAATTTTAAATATAGCTGCAAATTATGGTGGAAGATGGGATATTATCCAAAGTGTTAAGAAAATCATTAAAAAGGTTCAAAAAGGAATTTTAGATGCAAATAAAATTACAGAAAACACTCTTTCTCAATATTTATCTACTAGTAAATTTCTTCCGGTAGATTTAGTTATTAGAACAGGAGGAGAAAAAAGAATTAGTAATTTTTTATTATGGCAAATAGCTTATTCTGAATTGTATTTTACTGATGTTTTATGGCCTGATTTTAACCAATATATTTTTCAAGATGCCATAAAATCTTTTGCGTCTCGTGAACGTCGTTTTGGGGGATTTAAAAAATATTAGAAATGCTACATTTTTATATTATTAGTATTTTTAAGCAAATAAAATTTTAATTCATATTAAACAATGCCGCTTCAATCTATTTAAAAAAAATATAAATAATTAGGTGTCTTTTTAATTTTATTCTTATTATGATTACTTATAATTTGTAATTTTTATTTAATAAATTTTAAAAAACAAGAAATTTATTGCAGGAATAATTATAACAACAATGTTAATTAAAAATTTTTTCATGGCTTTTTTGATATTTTTTAGTGTAGCAGTTTATGCAAACAATACATTGATTGTACAAGATATTCAGTTCAAAGGATTGAAGAATTTCTCACAAAATGAAGCGTTAAAAAATGTTGTTTTTAGTATCGGAAGTGAAATATCTCAATATGATATAAAAAACAGCATTAGATCTTTGTTTAAAACGGGAAGATTTGAAGATATCAAAGTAGTTCTTTCAAAAAAAACTGTTATCTTTAATATTAAAGAAAGACCTATTATTTTGGGTCTTATGATTTCTGGGAATCATATTGTTAAAAAATCTATTTTAGATGAATTTTTAAAAAAATTAAATATCGAAAAAAAAAGACCATTCAATGACTTTTTTATTAATATATTTATTAAAAAAATAGAGGATTTTTATTATGATCTTGGAAGATATAAATCAAGTGTTAAAATATTAAAAGTATTTTTAAAAAATAATACTGTTAATTTAAAAATAGTCATTAATGAAGGTATTCCAATAAAAATTAATAATATTAAAATATTTGGTATTCAAGATTTTTCTAAAGAAAAAATTTTTTCATTATTAAGATTAAAACATCATCATTCTTGGTGGAATTTTTTAGATAAATGTATTTACTCTCCAAAAGAATTAAATAATGATTTAGAACATTTAAAACATTTTTATTTGAGTCATGGATATTTTTATTTTAATATAAATGATACAAAAGTAGATTTTTTAGAAGACACAAATAAAGTAGATATTACAATAAATATTTCTGAAGGTAAAAAGTATAGAATTTCAAATTTTTTTGTAAATGGCGATTTATTTCCATACAAAAAATTAATTTTAAATTTAATTAAAATTGATCCTTATGAATTTTATAATAAAGAAAAAATTAATTTTATAGTACAAAAAATAATCAGATGTTTATCTGAACTTGGATATATTGACGCCAAAGTAATAGTTGATCCAAAAATTAATCATGAAAAAAAAACAATAATTTTAGATTTTAATATTGATATTCAAAAACGTTTTTTTGTAAAAAGAATTCATTTTCTAGGAAATCAAATAACTCAAGATAAGGTTTTACGACGTAAAATTAAACAAATGGAAGGTAAATATTTTAATATAAAATTGGTAGAATTAGGTAAAAAATTATTAGAAAAAACAAAATATTTTAGTAATGTTGAAATTATTAAAACAATAAACTCTAATGAATTAAATCAAATTGACATTATATACAAAGTTAAAGAACAAACTACTGGTTCTATAAATTTTGGTTTAGGATACGGTATCGATAGTGGTGTAAGTTTTAATATTTCTTTTTCTCAAGACAATATATTAGGATCTGGAAATTCTTTAAAATCCAGTATTATTAAAAACGAAAATCAAAAATATGCTGATATATCAATAAGTTATCCATATTTTTTTTCTGATAGTATAGATTTAAATACTAGATTTTTTTATAATGATTTTAAATATAATTTTAATAGTATTTCAAATCTTATTAAAAAGAACTATGGTTTTGAAAGTAATTTAGGATTTTTAATCAATGAATCTCATAAAATAAACTTTGGATTTGGATATATTCACAACGGCATTAACAATAAAGAAAAAAGAATAGAAGCTCCTCTATCAACAAAAAAATCGTTAGATACATTTTTCATAAAAAATAGTTTAGTAGATGATTTTACTATAAATTATTCTTGGATATATAATAATTTAGACTACCTTTATTTCCCTACTTCTGGTAATCAGATTTATATTAGTGGAAAAAGTACTGTTCCTGGTTCTGATAATAATTTCTATAAAGTAATATTAGATAGTGAGCAATATATTCCATTAAATAAAGAAAAAAGTTTTATATTTTTAAGTCATATTCACTTGGGAATAGGAAATATTTTTAATAAAGAAAAACTTCCTTTTTATGAGAATTTCTATGCTAGTAGCGAAAATAATATTCGTGGTTTTCGTTTAAATACTATCGGTCCTAAAACAATTGATGACAGTACTAATTTAGAAGGCTGTGTTGGATATAAAAACAATAATTTATGTGAATCAATTGATTCTATTGGTGGAAACTTAACTTTAGTTAGTAATTTAGAACTTATTATACCTCTGCCTTTCTTAGATAATAAATATTCTGAACTTCTTCGTGCTTCTTTGTTTTTAGATGCTGGTAATATTTGGGACACGCAATCTGATAATACTAAAAATATTAATTTATTTCAATTTTTACAAGATAATATATTAAATGATATTTATTCATCAGCTGGTCTTTCATTACAGTGGTTTTCTCCTATTGGTCCTTTAGTTTTTTCTTACAGCATTCCCATTCAAAAAAATAAAAATTATCAGTTAGAACAATTTCAATTTAATATAGGAAAAAATTGGTAGTTTTGAATATAAATTATGGGAAAATTGTTTAACATATGCAATTATAAAGCAATAAAATTTTGTGATTTTTTATTTTAAATCAATAATTCAAGTTTAAATTTAATATAGATTTTTTGAAATATGATATTGATAATAATAAAGTATATACAATAAGGTAAATATTTTGAATATTATAAATAATACATTCAATATTAAAAAAATTTTAAAAATTTTACCTCATCGTTATCCTTTCATACTAATTGATCGAGTTTTAAATTTTGAAAAATTTAAATTTTTACAAGCAATAAAAAATTGCACTATAAATGAACCGTTTTTTCAAGGTCATTTTATAGATGAACCAGTTTTTCCTGGTGTATTGATTATTGAATCTATGGCTCAAGCCGCAAGCATTCTAATATATAAAAGTACAGGACAATTAAATATAAATAAATTTTATTATTTTGTAGGTATAGATAATACTCGTTTTAAAAAAATAGTTATTCCTGGTGATCAAATATTTATAGAAGTAATAATTTTAAAATCTAATAAAAATCTTTTAATTTTTAAAAATATAGCTGTAGTCAATAATAATATCGTTTGTAAATCTAATATTATTTTTGCTAAAAAATATTCATTTTGAAAACATATATCCATATATACATTCCGGAAAATATATGAATGAACCAAAATTTATTCATCTTCATGTACATAGTGATTATTCGATTATTGATGGATTGTCAAAACCTGAAGAATTAGTCAAAAAAGCAGCATTTTTAAATATGCCTGCTATTGCAATAACTGATTATTGCAATTTATATGGTGTAATTAAATTTTATAACATAGCGCATAAAGTGGGTTTAAAGCCTATTATCGGTATTACAGTAAAATTTTTTTCTGATTTAATTAATAACGAGTTAACAAAATTAACTTTATTAGCCTCTACTCAAGAAGGCTATAAAAATTTAATATTATTAATTTCTTATGCACATCAAAAAGGATATATTAATAATAACGAGGTTACTATTGAAAAAAAGTGGTTGTCAGAAATCAATAAAGGATTAATATTACTTTCTGGAGGTCCTCAAGGTGAACTTGGAAAAGTTTTGCTTCATGGTCAATCCTCATTAACATTTAATTGTTTATCGTTTTATCAGAAATATTTTCCTGATTCTTACTATTTAGAATTATTTCGTACAAACCGAAATAATGAAGAGACATATTTAGATTTAGCTATAGATTTATCTTTATCTACAGGAATTCCTGTTGTTGCGACTAATGATGTTTGTTTCTTAAATAAAGAAGATTTTAAAGTTCATAAAATTAGAATTGCTATTAATGAAGGTGAAACATTACAAAATTCAAAAATTCAAAATAATTATAGTAATCAACAATTTTTAAAAAGTACAAAAGAAATGTGTGATCTTTTTTCAGATATTCCAGAAGCACTTATTAATAGTGTAGAAATTGCGAAACGTTGTAATGTTTTCATATCTTCTGGAAAGTATTTTTTACCACAGTTTCCAACTGGAGAAATTAGTGTTGAAAATTATTTAATTGCACAAGCATATAGAGGCATAAAAAAACGTTTAAGTCTTTGGTGCTTAGATAATAAAAAATATAAAAGTATTTATAATCAATATAAAAATCGTCTAGATATGGAATTAAATGTAATTAATAAAATGGGTTTTCCTGGATATTTTTTGATTGTTATGGAATTTATACAATGGGCAAAAGATAATAGTATTCCAGTAGGTCCAGGACGGGGTTCTGGTGCAGGTTCTCTTGTAGCCTATGCTTTGAATATTACAGAAGTTGATCCGTTATCTTTTAATCTTTTATTCGAAAGATTTTTGAATCCAGAGCGTATTTCAATGCCTGATTTTGATATTGATTTTTGTATGGAAAAACGTGACAAAGTAATTGATCATGTTTCAGATATATATGGTAGAAATGCGGTAGCGCAAATTATTACTTTTGGAACATTAACAGCAAAAGCTGTTATTAGAGATGTAGGTCGAGTTTTAGGATATCCATACGGATTTATCAATAAACTGTCTAAGTTAGTACCTTTAGATCCCGGTATAACTTTGAATGAAGCTTTTTCTAAAGAATCTGAATTATCTAATCTTTATAAAAATAATGAAGATGTTAAAATTTTAATTGATATTGCTAAAAAATTAGAAGGAACAAATAGAAATGTTGGTAAACATGCAGGTGGTGTAGTTATTTCTCCTACTAAAATTACTGATTTTTGTCCATTATATTGTGATGAAAAAGGGGATAATCCAGTAACTCAATTTGATAAAAATGATATAGAATATGTAGGATTAGTAAAATTTGATTTTCTTGGTTTACGTACACTTACGATTATTAGTTATGCAGTTGAAATGATTAATATAAAATTAAAGTTTAATAAAAAAAACTTAATAAATATTAATTTAATTCCTCTTGATGATATTGCATCTTTTGATTTATTAAAAAAATCTGAAACTACTGGTGTATTCCAATTAGAATCCTATGGCATGAAAGATTTAATCAAAAGATTACAACCTGACTGTTTTGAAGATATTATTGCTTTAGTAGCACTTTTTAGACCAGGTCCTCTACAGTCTGGGATGGTTGATAATTTTATTAATCGAAAACACGGGCGTGAAAATATTTCATATCCTGATCATAAATGGCAACATGTATTATTAAAACCTATATTAGAATCAACGTATGGTATTATATTATACCAAGAACAAGTCATGCAAATAGCACAGGTTTTAGCAGGTTATACACTTGGAAGTGCAGATATTTTAAGACGAGCAATGAGTAAAAAGAATTTGAAAGATATGTCAAAACAACGTGCTATTTTTGAATCAGGAGCTTTAAAGAATGGTATTGACAAAAAATTATCAATAAAAATTTTTGATTTATTAGAAAAATTTGCAGGATATGGTTTTAATAAATCTCATTCTGTTGCTTATGCTTTAGTTTCGTATCAAACATTATGGTTAAAAGCACATTATCCTGCTGAATTTATAGCTGCAGCTATGACATCTGATATAGATAATACAGAAAAACTTGTTATTTTAGTTAATGAATCTTTTAATATGAGAGTAAAAATTATACCACCAAATATCAATATAAGTAAATATGAATTTTATGTGAATCATGAAAGTAATATAGTTTATGGTATTGGTGCTATTAAAGGTATAGGAGAAAACTCAGTACGAGATCTTATCCGAGAACGTGAGAAAAATGGATTGTTTCATGATTTATTTGATCTTTGTATGAGAATGGATTCTAATAAGATAACTCGTAGAGTCTTAGAAAAATTAATTATGTCTGGTAGTTGTGACTGTTTTAATACAAATAGAAATTATTTGCTTAAATCAATTGATGATGCTATAAATGCATCAAAAGAATCTTTTAGAACAAAATTTTTTAAACAAGAAAGTCTTTTCGGTGTCTTTAAAAATCAATTAAATCAAGTGAAGAAAAATAATTTTGTTAATCTTTCTTGTTCTGAAAAAAATAAATTAGAAAATGAATATCAAGTATTAGGATTTTATCTTACAGGACATCCTATTGATCAATATGTAAAAGAACTAAAAAATTATGTGAATGGTATGACATTGTCACAATTAAAATTTGCTGAGAAAAGAAAGGAATTTTTAGTTGTAGGAATTATAGTTTCTATTAAAATTAAAACTACTAAAAATAAGAATCGAATAGCTATTTTAACATTAGATGATAATACTGGTCGTTTAGAAGTCTTAATTTTTACAGCTTTATTAGATATATATGAATCTCTTTTAAAAATAAATAAACTTTTATTTGTAAAAGGAGTTTTAAACATTAGTTTTATTAACAAATATATTAATATGACGGCTCATGATCTTATGAGCTTAAGTATGGTAAGAGACAAAAACATACATAAACTAACAATTATATTAAGTGAAGATAAAAAAGATACATCTTTTTTAAAAAAATTGTATCAATGTTTAGATAAACAACCTAAAGGAAATGTGCCCGTTTGTATTTCTTATAATAAAAAAAGAGTATGTTTAAATTTAACATTGAATCAAAAGTGGTTTGTTATAATTACCGACGATTTTTTAAATGAATTAAAATTACTAGTAGGATCAAAAAAAATAAAATTAGAATACGCTTAAAAAAATACCTTAAATAATTTATATAAAATATTTTAAAGATAATATCTTATATTAAAAATATAAAAAATAAGTAGATTTTATAAAATAATATTTTTAATCAAATTTTTTAAAAAAAATTTGATTAATAATATTTTTAAAAAAACATTTTTTTATTAATTAATGAAATTTTATAGAAATTTTTATTTTTTTAGTCTTTGTATCATGAAATTTATTATATCTTTTATATTGATTAGAATTTTTTTCTTATTTTTTCTTTCACAATATTCAACGTTATTATTTTCAATTGAACGTCTACTAATAATAATTTGATGAGGAATGCCTATTAAATCCATTTCATTAAACATAACTCCTGGTCGTTCATATCTATCATCTAATATAATGTCTATTCCTATTTTTTTAAAATTTTGATATAAAATATTTGCTATTTTTTTTATTTTTTTAGATTTTTCCATATCTATAGGTAAAATAACTACTTCAAAAGGGGCAATAGAATTTGGCCAGATAATACCATTTTCATCATGATTTTGTTCAATTACGGCTGCTACGATTCGTGTTATTCCTATTCCATAACATCCCATATATAAATTTCTTGGATTGCCATCTTTAGTCTTAAAAGATGTTTTCATTATTCTAGAATATTTTTGTCCAAGTTGAAATATATGACCAATTTCAATACTTTTTTTAATATTTAAACATCCTATACCATGAGGACTTAAATCGTCTTCTGTTACTTTTCTAATATCTTTAATAACTGGAATAGGTAAATCAATATTCCAATTTACATTTATAAAGAAATGTTTATCAATATTTGAACCAATAGTAAAATCTTTCATTGTATATGTGGATATATCGGCAATAATCGGAATTTTTAACCCATAGGGACCTAAGAATTTTTTTTTAACTCCTATCAATGCAATAGTTTCTTTTTCATCTAAAAACACTAAAGGTTTTTTTAAGATATCGATCTTTTCTATTTTAAATAAATTTAATTCATGATCTCCACGTATTAATAATGCAGCTATTGAAGTAATATTTTTTATTTTTGTTTTCACTAAAAAAGTTTTAATTTGATTTTTTAATGGTGTATTTAATTTTTCAGAAATTATTATAGATTTTTTACTTTTTGCTTTATCTTTAACAATTTCATATTGATCTTTTTTTTTAAAAAAATTAATCGTTTCTATAGATTCAGCCATATTAATATTTGAAGCATATGTTTTATCGTCAGAAAAAACTATTTCATCTTCTCCATTGTTAGAAAAAGCTTGAAACTCATGAGAGATATTGCCTCCCATAGAACCTGATTCAGCTTTTACTATACAAAAATCTAATTTCATTTTTTTAAATATTTTTATATAACTGTCACGAAATTTATTATAAGTATCCTCTAAACAATTTTGGTTGATATGAAAAGAGTAAGCATCTTTCATCATAAATTCACGTGTTCTAATTATTCCAAAACGAGGTCGTGTTTCGTCTCTAAATTTTGTTTGTATTTGATATAGAATTAAAGGAAGTTCTTTATATGAATGAATTTTAGAGCCAATAAAATTTGTAATAACTTCTTCATTAGTAGGACCTAAAATAAATTGGTTGTTACGGCGGTCCGAAAATTTTAATAATTCTTCTCCGTATATATTTAATCTTCCACTTTCTTTCCATAAATATTCAGGTTGTACAATAGGCATTAATATTTCTAATGCATTTATTTTTTTCATTTCTTTTTTGATAATTTTTTTTATTTTTTTTAGCACTCTAATTCCAGTTGGAAGCCAAATATATAAACCTGATGAAATTTTTCTAATCATTCCACTTCTTAACATTAGTTGATGGCTAATAATTTTTGCATCATAAGGTATATCTTTTAAAGTTGATAATAAGTATTGACTTGTAAGCATTTTTTGAGGTCTCAAAAAAATTTTTTAATAGTAAATGTAATTTTATTATATAATAATAACTTGTCTTGAATAATTTATTTCAAATTAATATATTTAAAAAATATAAATATATATAATATTTTAATTAGCGTGAATATTATATATTTTTAAAAAACTCAATATGAATATATTATATCGATTTTTAAGAAAATTGATTTATAGTCTAATTATATTTTTAATAAAATTAACTTGTTTTTTTTTTAATACAGAGGTTTAATAAATTTTTTATCTATAAAAAAATGGTTAAAAATATTTATAATGAACGATAATATTAGTGAGGAAAAAACAGAAAATCCCACCGAGCATCGTGTTAGAAAATTTCGCAAAAAAGGAAAAACAAGATATTCTAGAGAACTGAATTCTTTATTTATTTTATTAGTAGGATTTATAAATTTATGGTGGTATAGAGATTTAATTATTTTTAATCTCGGTAAAATAATGTGTAATAGTTTTGATTTCAATAAAAATGATTTTTTAAATGAAAACAGTACTTTACTAGAAATATTTATATCTTTAAAAAATATATTTTTTATTTTTTTTCCATTTTTATTATCTTTATTAATTGTAATTATAATACCTCCTATACTTTTTAGTGGTATTGAGTTAAATTTTAAATCATTAAAATTTAATTTTGCAAAATTAAATCCTTTTGATGGTTTAAAGAGAATGTTTTCTGTGCAAATAATAGCAGAACTTATAAAGATAATATTAAAGTTATTTATAGTTAGTAGTATATCTTTTTGGTATTTGTCAATTTCTTTTTCTGAAATACTCTTTTTAATTAAAGAAAGTTATATATCTGCATTATCACATGGATGTAATATAATTTTTTCTTGTTGTTTTTTAATTATATTTGGATTAGCGCCTATTGTTTTTTTAGATATTATTTGGCAACAATTCAACTACTATAAAAAAATAAAAATGACTCGTCAAGAAATCAAAGATGAATTAAGAGAGAAAGAAGGAAATCCAAATATTAAAATACGTATCCGTCGAGCAATGAAGGCTGCTATGCGCAGAAAAATGATTTCAGATATTCCTACAGCCGATGTAATTATAACTAATCCTATACATTATTCCATTGCACTGAAATATGATGAAAGAAAAATGAATGCGCCTAAAGTAATAGGTAAAGGTATAGGTGAAATGGCTATTAAAATACAACATTTAGCTCTCAAAAATAATATCTCTATTATTTCAGCACCATCATTAGCTCGTTCATTATACCGTTATTCTGAAATAGGACAATATATTCCCAGTCCTCTTTACAAGGCTGTTGCAGAAGTTTTAGCATGGGTTTGGAAAGTACGAAAATGGAAAAAAGACGGTGGTATTTTCCCTGAAAAACCTAGAAATATATCGGTTCCGTCAGAATTAATTTTTACAGGAGAACATAAAACTAATGATTAACTTTTCTTCTTTTTTTCGTATTATAAAAAGTTTAAAAACAACTCAATGGCAAATACTTGCGGGTCCAATACTTATTTTAATGATTTTGTCAATGATGGTTTTACCGTTAGCACCTTTTGTTTTAGATGTTTTCTTTACTTTTAATATCGCATTATCAATAATAATTTTACTTGTTTCTATGTTTACTCGTCATACTTTAGAGTTTACTGCTTTTCCAACTATTTTACTTTTCTCTACATTATTACGTTTAGCTTTAAATGTGGCTTCTACTCGTATTATTTTTTTAAGAGGTCATACTGGAGCAGATTCAGCAGGAAGAGTAATTGAATCATTTGGACATTTTTTAGTAGGTGGAAATTTTGCTATTGGAATAGTTGTATTTATAATCTTAGTAATTATTAATTTCATTGTTATTACTAAAGGAGCTAGCAGAATAGCAGAAGTTGGAGCACGATTTATATTAGATGCTATGCCTGGGAAACAAATGGCAATTGATGCTGATTTAAATGCAGGTTTGATTGGTGAAGAAAAAGCTAAAAAACGTCGCATAAAAATAACACAAGAAGCTGATTTTTATGGGTCGATGGATGGTGCTAGTAAATTTGTACGTGGAGATGCAATCGCTGGCATTTTAATAATGATTATTAATATTTTTGGAGGTTTAATTATTGGTTTAATACAGCATCATATGCTGTTAAATAAAGCTGTAGAAGTCTATACACTGTTAACTATTGGAGACGGTTTAGTTGCTCAAATTCCAGCTTTGGTTATTTCTACTGCAGCAGGAGTTATCGTAACACGTGTTAGTAGTAATCAGAACGTTGGGGAACAAATGGTTAGTCAATTGTTTTATAATCCTCAAGTTATTTTATTAAGTGCAATTGTTTTAGGTGTTCTTGGTTTAGTACCAGGCATGCCAAATATTATATTTTTAGTTTTTACAGTTTTATTGTTTATCTTGTCTTGGTGGTCATATGAAAAAAAATATAATCTAGAAAGTAATTTTTTAGGTTCTGATAAAAAATATAAATTAATACATGATTCAATTTTAGAAGCATCTTGGAATGATGTTGAACTAGAAGACCCGATTAGAATAGAAATAGGTTATAAATTAACACCAATGACTGATGTTAATCAAAAAGGTGACTTATTAGATAGGATTCGTATAGTTCGAAAAAAAATTGCTCAAGAAATTGGATTTTTACCTCCGTTAGTGCGTATTAAAAATAATATGAATTTATCAGGAAATATTTATCGTATTTTTATCAAAGGAGTAGAAGTAGGTAGTGGAAAATGTTTTTATGGACGTTTTATGGCTATTCATTCAGGTAGAGAAACAGAACCTTTGCCTTTTGAAAAAATACATGAACCAACTTTTGGTTTATCTGGTTATTGGATTGATGAAGAATTTAGAAATACAGCTCAAAAAAAAGGTTATTCTGTTATAGAATCTAGTGTTGTAATTTCAACACATTTAAATTTTTTAATTACTAATCATATTGATGAATTATTTGGTCGCCAAGAAGCTCAACAATTATTAGAACATGTTGGTATGGGAATGCCAAAATTAACTGAAGATTTAATTCCAAATATAATTAATTTAACAGTTCTTCATAAAGTTCTTAAAAACTTATTATTAGAACATGTTCCGATTCGTGATATGAGAACTATTTTAGAAACATTATCAGAGTGTGCAGACACTCAAAAAGATCCAAATGAATTAACTAGTATTGTACGTATTGCATTACGCAAAATTATTATACAGAAATTATTTAATCAAAATAGTATAATTGAAATAATAGGATTAGAATCAAATTTAGAACAATTATTATTAAATAGTTTAAAATCAGGAACTAATACGATAGAACCTACTTTATCTGAAAATTTATTAATAAAAACAAAAGAAGCTATTAAAAAACAATTATTAATAGGTTCTCCTCTTGTATTATTAGTGACTCATCCCTTACGATATTTTTTATCAAAATTTTTGCGAAACAGTTTTCCAGAATTAACTGTTTTATCTCAATTTGAAATTGCAGATGTTAAAAAAATAAAAATGACTAATATTATTGGTATGTAAAAAACTATAGAATTATTTTATTTATATTTTCTTTATGCAGATTGGTGTGGTAGTAAGTAGTGCATATTAAGTACTATATTATTTCCTCACCTCGCTGAAATTATCAGGATAAATGTAACTTAAATTGTGTATTTTACATTTTTTTTACAACTGTGATACCAAGCATGTTTAGTCCTTTTTTTAAGGTTTTAGCTGTTAAAATAGATAATTTAAGTCTGGTTTTACGAGTTTTTATTTTTTTAGAAAAAAGTATAGAGCAATTTTGATAAAAATTAGAAAAACTTGTTGCAAGTTGATAAAGATATTTACACAAAATATGAGGGGTTCCTCTTTTAGAAATTAATAGAATAATTTCTTCAAATTCTAATATTTTAATAGCTAAATTTATTTCACTTGTTTTTTTTAAAATAATTTTTTCTTTTAATTTATTTATAGGTATAATAGATTTTTTTAAAATAGAAATGATTCTTGTATAAGCATATTGAATATAAGGTGCAGTGTTACCTTCAAAGCTAAGCATTTCATCCCAATCAAATACATAATTTGTATTTCTATTTTTAGACAAATCTGCATATTTTACTGCACTAATACCTATTATATTAGCTAACTGAGTCAATTTTTTTTTAGATAAATTAGACTTTTTATTTTTAATTAAATACATTGCTCTTTCTATGGCTTCATCAAGAAGTGCCGAAAGCTTTATAGTATTACCATCACGAGTTTTAAATGGGCGTTTATTTTTTGATAACATCATTCCGAACATATGATGTTCTAAAGATAAATCCTGCGATATATAATTAGCTTTTTTAGCAATCGTCCATGCTTGCATTAAATGCTGATTCTGACGAGAATCAGTGTAATATATAATACGATCAGCATGTAATATTTGATATCTATATTTAAAACAAGCAATATCAGTAGTCGAATATAAAAAACCTTGATCTTGTTTTTGAATAACTACACCCATAGATTCTCCTAATCTATTCTTAAATTCTTTTAAAAAAACAATTATAGAACCGTCTTTTTTAATTGCTATTTTTTTCTTTTGAAGATCTTGAATAATATTAGGAAGCATTTTATTATACAAACTTTCTCCCATAGTATGATTTTCTTTTAGAGTTACATTCAGTCTTTTATATATTTTATAATTTTCGACCATTGTAATAGATACTAATTTTTTCCAAATAGAATAACAATATTGATCTCCATTTTGTAATTTGACTACGTATTCTCTAGATTTTTTTGCAAATAACTGATCAATATCGTATTTTTTCTTAGCTTTACAGTAAAATTCTTCTAATTTTGAAAGAGAGATATCATAGTTTTTTAGTTTTTTATTTTCTAAATATGCAATTAACATACCGAACTGTGTCCCCCAGTCACCAATATGGTTTGCTCTAATTACATTATGTCCTAAAAAATCTAATGTTCTTGCCATAACATCTCCAATAATTGTCGAACGTAAATGTCCAACATGCATTTCTTTTGCAATATTTGGAGAAGAATAATCAATCACAATGTTTTGCGATTTAACGTAATTGATACCAAGACGTGATGAAATAAAAATTTTTTCTAATTGTTCAGAGATCCAATGATTATTGATAAAGATATTAATAAAACCTGGCTGAGAAAATGTGATTTTCTTATACATGTATTCATGTTCTTTTTTCATATTAAATATTATTATCTTAAATAATTCATATGGTTCTAGTTTTGATATACTGGCTATTTTTATTAGATTATTAAGTTGATAATGACCTAGTTCTATTTTTTTGTTCGATATAATAATAGGGTTGCAGTCTATAAGACCTATTTTAATTAAAGCGTTTTCAATGTCTTTTTGTATTATTTTTTTTAAATTCATTATAAAAACCTTATTTTGTTACACTATATAAAATATTTTAGTTGTATTTTAAAAAATTGCAAAAATATATATTTTATAGTATTTTATGAAATTAGAATCATAATTTTAATTTTTTAAAAATACATTTTATTTTATATTTTTTTAGTTTTTTATTAAATATAATTTTCAGTTATTTGTTTTTTTATTGAAGATATAAAAATAATGCCTGGTAATAAGAACAGCAAAAATTAAAAATTTTTCATAAAAGTGTTGACAATAGAATAAAAAAAATGTAATCTCTTAACATAAAGTTTCAAATATAAAAACGCTCTTTAAAAATATATTAGATAATCTGTGTGGGCACAGACAATTAAGTACAAAATTTATTTTTTTATTTAAAAATATCTTAAAGATTTTTTTTTCTTTAAGAAAAGTTTTTCAATTGAAGAGTTTGATCATGGCTCAGATTGAACGCTGGCGGCAAGCCTAACACATGCAAGTCGAGCGGCAGCGAAAAGAGAGCTTGCTCTCTTGTCGGCGAGCGGCAAACGGGTGAGTAATATCTGGGGATCTACCCAAAAGAGGGGGATAACTACTAGAAATGGTAGCTAATACCGCATAAAGTTGAAAAACCAAAGTGGGGGACCTTTTCGGCCTCATGCTTTTGGATGAACCCAGACGAGATTAGCTTGTTGGTAGGGTAATAGCCTACCAAGGCAACGATCTCTAGCTGGTCTGAGAGGATAACCAGCCACACTGGAACTGAGACACGGTCCAGACTCCTACGGGAGGCAGCAGTGGGGAATATTGCACAATGGGCGCAAGCCTGATGCAGCTATGCCGCGTGTATGAAGAAGGCCTTAGGGTTGTAAAGTACTTTCAGCGGGGAGGAAAAAATAAAACTAATAATTTTATTTCGTGACGTTACCCGCAGAAGAAGCACCGGCTAACTCCGTGCCAGCAGCCGCGGTAATACGGAGGGTGCAAGCGTTAATCAGAATTACTGGGCGTAAAGAGCGCGTAGGTGGTTTTTTAAGTCAGGTGTGAAATCCCTAGGCTCAACCTAGGAACTGCATTTGAAACTGAAAAACTAGAGTCTCGTAGAGGGAGGTAGAATTCTAGGTGTAGCGGTGAAATGCGTAGATATCTGGAGGAATACCCGTGGCGAAAGCGGCCTCCTAAACGAATACTGACACTGAGGCGCGAAAGCGTGGGGAGCAAACAGGATTAGATACCCTGGTAGTCCATGCCGTAAACGATGTCGACTTGGAGGTTGTTTCCAAGAGAAGTGACTTCCGAAGCTAACGCATTAAGTCGACCGCCTGGGGAGTACGGCCGCAAGGCTAAAACTCAAATGAATTGACGGGGGCCCGCACAAGCGGTGGAGCATGTGGTTTAATTCGATGCAACGCGAAAAACCTTACCTGGTCTTGACATCCACAGAATTCTTTAGAAATAAAGAAGTGCCTTAGGGAACTGTGAGACAGGTGCTGCATGGCTGTCGTCAGCTCGTGTTGTGAAATGTTGGGTTAAGTCCCGCAACGAGCGCAACCCTTATCCCCTGTTGCCAGCGGTTCGGCCGGGAACTCAGAGGAGACTGCCGGTTATAAACCGGAGGAAGGTGGGGACGACGTCAAGTCATCATGGCCCTTACGACCAGGGCTACACACGTGCTACAATGGTTTATACAAAGAGAAGCAAATCTGCAAAGACAAGCAAACCTCATAAAGTAAATCGTAGTCCGGACTGGAGTCTGCAACTCGACTCCACGAAGTCGGAATCGCTAGTAATCGTGGATCAGAATGCCACGGTGAATACGTTCCCGGGCCTTGTACACACCGCCCGTCACACCATGGGAGTGGGTTGCAAAAGAAGCAGGTATCCTAACCCCTTAAAAGGAAGGCGCTTACCACTTTGTGATTCATGACTGGGGTGAAGTCGTAACAAGGTAACCGTAGGGGAACCTGCGGTTGGATCACCTCCTTAAAAATATATACTTTTTTGAAAGTGCCCACACAAATTATCTAATAAAAAATTAGAAGGCTTGTAGCTCAGATGGTTAGAGCGCACCCCTGATAAGGGTGAGGTCGGTGGTTCAATTCCACTCAGGCCTACCATAAAAATTATCTGGGGCTATAGCTCAGCTGGGAGAGCGCCTGCCTTGCACGCAGGAGGTCAGCGGTTCAATCCCGCTTAGCTCCAAAAATCTTTTTTTAATCTTAAATTTAAAAATACTTCAAAAGAAGTGCAACTATTCTTTAATCCCATCGCTCTTTTAAGGGAGTCTTCATTCGTCCTTAAAAACAAATTAACTTTTTTTTCAAATAAAATATAAGAAGGTAAGCTAGACTTACCAAGTATTAATCTATTTTTAATTTTTTCAAAATATAAATTAATTAATTTATCATCAGGACATAAAAAAATAGAAAATTTTAAATTTGATACAGTGTATTCGTGAGAACAGCATAAAAAAGTATTATTTGGAAGAGAAGAAATTTTTTGTATAGAATTATACATTTCTAAATATTTGTTTAGGTATACACGTCCACAACCTCCAGAAAAAAGAGTATCTCCGCAAAAAAGATATGGATTGCTATAGTAAGAAACATGACCTGATGTGTGACCCGGCGTAAAAAAAACGTAAAAAATTTTATCTAAAATGATAATTTTATCCCCTTCGGTAACAATTTTATTAACACCATATTGTTTTGTTTCTTTAGGTCCGAAGACAGTTATTTGAGGAAAACGTTCAACAATTTTTTGCACACCTCCAGTGTGATCGATATGATTATGAGTTAATAAAATAGCCCTTGGCTGCCATTTTTCTTTCTCTATTAGTTGTATTACAGGTTCAGATAATCCAGGATCTACAATTAGACAAAAACCACGAATATCATAAAGAAACCAAACATAGTTATCCACTAAAATCAGTATTTTTTTTATCATCATATTTATTTTCTCTAAATATATCTATTTTTTAGAAAATTATTATATTTTATAATTTACTAGTTTCATAATAAGTATCTTTAATTGAAGGATTTTTAGCAGATTGACGTGCTATTATATCGCATCTTTCGTTCTCTAAATGACCAATATGAGCTTTTATCCACAACCAGGTTACTAAATGTTTTTTTAAAGATTTATTCATACGTAACCATAAATCTATATTTTTGACAGATTTTTTTTTTGTAGTTTTCCAATTTTTTTTTTTCCATATAGGTATCCAATTAATAACTCCTTTCTTTACGTATAAACTATCTGTTGTAATCTCAACAAAACATGATTGATTGAGAAATTCTAAACCTGATATCACAGCCATCAATTCCATTCGATTATTAGTAGTTAAGTAAAATCCTGCAGTTAATATTTTTTCATGTCTTTTATAACGTAATATTGTGCCATATCCTCCTGCACCAGGATTTCCTAAACAAGAACCATCTGTAAATATTTTAACTGTTTTTAACATAATTATAGTTATTCCTGTAAATCATTTTGATTATATTAAAGTAATTTAAAAAAATCATGAATAAAAAAAGAACTATCATATTAGATACGGAAACAACAGGCATAAATAAAATAAGCCTTCCTCATATAAATCATAGAGTCATAGAAATTGGTGCTGTAGAAATTATTAATCGTCGTTTTACAGGAAATAATTTTCATGTTTATATTCAACCTAATAGATTAATAGAATCTGGAGCGTTAAAAATTCACGGTATTACTAATTCTTTCTTGTCAGATAAACCTTTCTTTAAAGATATTTCTGATCAATTTTTAAATTATGTTAAAAACTCTGAATTAGTCATTCATAATGCTTCATTCGATTTAGGATTTATAAATCAAGAACTAGAAATTTTAAATCATAAAATAAAAAACATTAATACATTTTGTTCTATTATTGATACATTAAAAATAGCTCGAATGTTATTTCCTGGAAAAAAAAATACATTGGATGCTTTATGTAAACGTTATAAAATAAATAAATCTCATAGAAAAGTACATAGCGCCATTGTAGATGCTTATCTTTTAGGTAAATTATATCTCTTAATGACAGGTGGTCAAGAATCTATGTTTTCTTTCAATACAATTGATCATAAAAAAAACCCTCAAAATTTAAAAAAGAATATTAAGAGAAAAAATTCTTCTTTAAGAATATTATATCCTACATTAAAAGAAATGGATTTACATAAAAAATATCTACAATCTATGATAGATGATAATAGTATATGTTTATGGTATTAATTATCAAATAAATATAAAAAAGATTATTGACTGATTTTTTTAAAATATGTACAATGTAAAAATACTAACAAGGTGTGGTAGTTCAGTTGGTTAGAATACCGGCCTGTCACGCCGGGGGTCGCGGGTTCGAATCCCGTCCGCACCGAAAAAAATTAAAAAATAATATTTCATTATTTCCATTAATAAATTATTAACTTAAATTTATGTATAAAAAAATAATTTTTTCTGAATTTGATGCTACACTAAAAATATTAAAAAAATTTTTAAAAGATGATGATCAAATAAAAAAAATTCAAAAATCAGCTATCTTAATTGCAGAATCATTTAAAAATGGTAAAAAAGTAATATCATGTGGAAACGGAGGTTCGCATTGTGATGCATTACATTTTTCAGAAGAATTAACTAGTGTGTATAGAAAAAAAAGATCTGGATATCCTGCAATATCTATTTCTGATAGCAGTTATATTTCTGCGGTAGGAAATGATTTTGGATATGATCAAATATTTTCACGATTTATTGAAAGCATGGGATCTACAGGAGATATATTATTAGCAATTTCTACTTCTGGAAACTCTTTAAATATCATTAAAGCTATAGAAGCAGCAAAGAAAAAAGACATGAAAGTAGTTGTTTTGACAGGAAATAACGCAGGTAAAATTAAAAATTTATCTGATATAGAAATTTGTATTCCTTATTACGGATATTCCGATCGAATACAGGAAATGCATATTAAAATTATTCACATATTGATATTAATCATTGAAAAAGAAATGCAAAAAAACTAAATATTTATTAAATAATTTATTTTAACTACACTAAAATCCTATAATAATTTCAAGTTATTTCCACTTTTTAATAAATACTATTTTATAGTTTCGGAATTTCTTTTTATGAGTGAGAAATACATTGTTACCTGGGATATGCTTCAAATTTATACAAGAAAATTAGCTAATCGATTGCTTAAAAAAATACATTCTTGGAATGGAATAATTGCTGTAAGTCGTGGTGGACTTGTTCCATCAGCTTTATTAGCTCGAGAGACAGGTGTTCGATGTGTTGATACTGTATGTATTGAAAGTTATAATTATGATTGCTTAAGGAAAAATAGAAAAATAATTAAAAAAGCAGAAGGTGATGGAGAACAGATTATCGTCATAGACGATCTAGTAGACACTGGTGGTACTGCAAAAATTATTCGTAACTTATATCCAAAAGCATACTTTGTAACTATTTTTGCCAAACCAATGGGTCGTTTATTAGTCGATGACTATATTATAGATATCCCTCAAAATGTATGGATCGAACAACCATGGGATATGTCAATTTCTTACATTCCTCCTCTTATTAAAAAATATAAAATCAAATAAACATTCTTACTTAAATAAAACAATATTTTTACTAAAAAATTTTTAAAAATAAATACATACTAAAAAAGGATGTTTTTATGATGAATAAAAAAGAAGAAAAATTAGAAAAAAAAACTAATGATGATGAAAAAAATAAAAAAATCAATAATGAAAAAAATGACAGTGATTACTTAATAAAAAAAAATTTAATTCAATTTTTGGAAATTCAGTTAAAAGAATCTAAAGAAAAAATAATAGAAAAAGAAAAAATAATAGAAAAAGAAAAAACATTAGTTTATAATAGATCTAATAAAGAGATTGAAAAATCTATTAAATTTTCTTTAGAAAAATTAATTATAGACTTTCTTCCTATTGTTGATAATATCGAACGCGCTTTGAGTTTAATGGAAACAAAAAAAACAGAAGCCAATTATATAGAGATTTTAAATAAGTTAAAATTTACTCATAAATTATTAAAAAAATCTTTTGCTTTATTTAATATTAAAAAAATAGATAACATAAATATATCATTTGATCCATCTATTCATCAAGCTATGTCGATTCATTATACTGATACAATAGAATCTAATCAAATAGTTACAGTTATGCAGCCAGGTTATATTCTTCACGAAACTCGTTTATTACGTCCTGCCATGGTTATAGTTTCAAAGAAAAAAATATAAAAATAATATATTTTTTAGGTTTAATAATATTATTAAATTTTTTTTCTGTTATTAAATCTAAAAATATTTTTTCTTCTCCATTCTTTTGGATCTATAATTAAATTTCTATAAACTTCAATTCTATCTCCATCTTTTATTTTTGATTTTAAATGTACTTTTTTATTGTATATTCCAAAACTGTTTTTATAAAATGAAATATTATTTATTAAATTTAATAAATTTGATGCTAATATAGCATCTTTTACATTAGATCCTGATTTAATCTTAACATTATAAATATATTGAATCTCTGATAAAGCATAAACAATAGTTACTTTAATAATATTCATATTTTTATCAAAATTTCTTTTTGATTTATTTTTTTAAATGTAATGTAAAGATTATTTTAACTTATTTTTCCTTTGGAATAAATTTAATTATGTTAAATAAAAAAAAAGCTCATAACAAGTCATCTAAAATTGTAATTAATAAAAAAGCATATCATAATTATTTTATAGAAAAGGTATTTCAATCTGGTCTAGTATTAGAAGGTTGGGAAGTTAAATCTATCAGATCAGGAAAAGTAAATATTTCAGAAAGTTATATAACAAACTATCTTAATGAGATGTATCTTTGTAATTCCTTAATTCAACCTTTGAATATGTCTTCAAATCATATTTTTTGTGATCCAACAAGAAAAAGAAAATTATTATTACATAAAAATGAAATTGATTTATTATCTTTTAAGAAAAAAAATACAGGATATACAATGATTTCATTATCTTTATTCTGGAAAAAATCTTGGTGTAAATTAGAGTTTGGATTGGCAAAAGGTAAAAGCATACAAGATAAAAGAATAAATATAAAAAATAAAGATTGGGAAAAAGAAAGATTAAAAATACTTAAAAAAACTAAAAAAATGTATTAAAATATTTTATGAGATATAAAAAAGATAAACATTGGATGACTATTGCTTTAAAATACGCATATTATGCTAAAGAAAAAGGTGAAATTCCTATAGGTGCTGTATTAGTATTTAAAGAACGTATAATTGGAATAGGCTGGAATAAGTCTATTGCTACTAATGATCCAACTGCACATGCAGAAATTATAGCATTGCGTCATGCAGGAAAAAATATAAAAAACTATCGTTTGTTAAATACTACATTATATGTAACGTTACAACCTTGTATCATGTGTTGTGGAGCGATCATACACAGTCGAATTAAACGTTTAGTATTTGGTACAAATTGTGAAAAAGTAGATGCTAAATTTTCTTTTAAAAATATTTTTTTCGATTCACAAAAACATTATAATTTAGATATTAAAAAAAATGTTATGAAACGTGAATGTTCTAATATTTTAATTGACTTTTTTAAAAAAAAAAGAAAAAAATAAAATTTATATTTGTAAACAATTTAAATTAATTTTCTAAAATAACTAAAGCATAAGCATGTAATTTTTGATCAGATATACTTACATGTATAGATTTACATTTTATTTCTTTAGATTTCTTTAAAGCATTCTTAAAAAAACGTAATTTTGGCTTTCCTAGTTTATCACTATAAAATTCTAATTGATTAAATGTTATTCCATAATTTATACCTGTCCCTAATGCTTTAGAAGCCGCTTCTTTAGCAGCAAATTTTTTTGCAAGAAAATTAATATTGTTCTTACTCAAAAGATATTTTTTCCACTCTTCTAGAGATAAAATTCTTTTAGCAAATTTGTTGCCATAATTCAAAAAAATGTTTTTAATACGTAATATTTCTATGAAATCTATTCCTACGCCTACAATTGACATTTTAAAAAATACACCTTTTATAAGTAAAATTTATATTGTTTAAAAACATGATTATTTTTTTTAAAATTAGTTAAATATTTCAACTTTTAACTAATTTTAAAAAATTAGTTATGTCTCTATTATTTTTTTAATTTTTATATTTAACCCACAAGAGTAGATGAGTTTTAATATGAAATTCTTTTTCTATATTATTTCTTGCAATAATGCTAATTTTTTTTATTTTCTCTCCATTATGACCAATTACAATACCCTTTTGTCTTATATTCTCTACCCAAATTACAGCTCTTATATGAAGTGATATTTGTTCTTTTTTATAAAAAGATTCAATTTCTACTTTTATTATAGAAGGCAGTTCATCTCCTAAAAATAATATTAATTGTTCTCGAATAATTTCAGATGTTGTAAAAAATTTAGAATTAGTTGTAATATAAAATTCAGGATATATATGAGATGTTTTTGGTAAATAAGATTTAATTATATCGTTCAATGTAATTATACTTTTTTTTCTTTTCGCAGAAATAGGAATAATTTCTACGATATCAATTTTCTTTTTAAGAAAAGCAATAAAAGGTAATAAAATTATTTTTTTAGTTATTTTGTCAATTTTATTGATTGCAATAATAATTGGTATTTTATTTTTTTTTATTTCGTTTAAAATCTTTTCATCCTCTTCTGTCCAATATACTCGATCGATAATAAAAATTATTAATATTGAAGTTTTTATTATTTCATAAAAATTATTTTTCTTGTATTGAATTTGATTGTTTTTTTTGTCAAAAATAATCCCCGGTGTATCGATATAAATGAATTGATGATAATTTTGTGTTTTGATTCCTGTAATATTACTTTGTGTTGTATTTTTTTTTCTTGATACAATAGAAATTTTTTTTCCTATTATATTATTTAGTAATGTTGATTTACCAACATTTGCTTTTCCAATAATACTTATATATCCACAATATTGTTGTTTTTTTTTCACTCTACACCCAATTGAATTAATGCTTTCTGTGCTGCGTCTTGTTCAGCTTTTCTTCTACTAGAACCAGTACCAATTAAATATTCTGAAATTATACTAATTTTACAATGGATGGTGAATAATTGATTATGAGCTTCACCATATACTTCAACTATAAAATATGTAGGTAAAGATAAATGTTTTGATTGCAAATATTCTTGTAATCGTGTTTTGGGATCTTTTTGAGTGTCTCCAGGACTAATATTTTCTAAACGTTTTTCGTACCATTTTAAAATTAACTCTTCTACTGTTTTAATATTACTATCTAAATAAATACTTCCAATAAGAGCTTCTACAGTATTTGCTAAAATAGATTCACGACGAAAACCTCCACTCTTTAATTCTCCTTGACCTAATTGTAAATATTCCCCCAAATCAAATTCATATGCAATTTCTGCTAAGGTATTACCTCTAACTAAAGTTGCTCTCATACGACTCATATCACCTTCATCAATATATGGAAAATGTTGATATAAAGCACTAGCAATTACAAAGCTTAAAATAGAATCACCTAAAAATTCTAGTCGTTCATTATGTTTGCTACTTGCACTACGATGTGTTAATGCTTGCTTTAGAAGATCTTTATGAGTAAAAGTATATCCTAGTACTTTTTGTATTTTTTTTGTTACGATATGATTCATGTTATACCAATTTCAATAATATTTTCATTGATTACATATATATATAACAGGAAAAATAGAAAATTTGATAAAATTGAAGATGCATGTCAATATAAATATATAATACTAATTATATTTTTACTATATTAATTCTTTCTAATATATATTTCCAATTCTGTTTATACGTATACCAGTAGGCCATTCATTTTCATTTTTATCAAAACTCATCCATATTTTAATGGCTTTTCCCACTAAGTTTTTCTCAGGTACAAAACCCCAATAACGACTATCTAAACTATTATCACGATTATCTCCCATCATAAAATATTCATCTTTAGGTACAATCCAAGTTAATTTAGGCATATTTTCTTGTTGAAAAAAATCTTTCTTTGGATTATTAATATTATTTAATAACAATATTTTATGTTTAATATTGTTAATATTTTCTTCAATAAGATCAAAATATAATGAATTATATACTTTTTTTTCTTCTAATTTATCTTTTTTGTTAAAGAAATATATTTTTTGAATAAAGTTACTTGATTCAGGTTTTGAATAATTAATAAATAATTTTTCCTGACATTTTTTTTTGTTTAAATAATTTGTGCATATTTTTATATGTTTATTATTAATATTATATGTTATCTTGTCTCCAGGTAATCCTATTATACGTTTAATATAGTCTATATGATGATCTTTAGGATACTTAAAAACCACGACATCACCACGTTCAGGGTTTTTTATATGTATTAATGTTTTATGTGTAATTGGTTCCTTAATATCATATGAAAACTTTTCTACTAAAATAAAATCACCTACTAAAAGAGTAGGCATCATAGAACCAGAAGGAATTTGAAAAGGTTCGTAAATAAATGAACGTATAATGAATATTATTAAAAAAATTGGAAAAAATGATGCTAAGGATTCAAAAAAATATATTTTATTTTTTAATTTTACTGTATTTTTTTGATTCAAATGATTATTTTTAATTATTTTTTTATTAATTAAATAATTTTTAATATTTTTAATACGATAAGAAATCCAAAATATTCCAGTTATTAATGTGCTAATTAATAAAAAAATAGTTAAGACGTTAGCCATTTTAATTTCCTTATATTAATTTTTGCTAGTATTTAAAATTGAAAGAAATACTGTTTTAGGCATGTTGATATTGCCTATTTTTTTCATTCTTTTTTTTCCATCTTTTTGTTTTTTTAACAATTTTTTCTTTCTGCTAATATCACCACCATAGCATTTTGCTAATACATTTTTTCTAAGTTGTTTGATAGTTGAACGTGCTATAATAGAATTATTAATTGTTGCTTGAATGGAAATATCAAATTGATGTCGAGGTATTAATGTTTTCATTTTTTCAACTATTTCACGAGCACGATGTTGTGCATTTTTATGATAAGATAATATTGTTAATGCATCTACTTTTTCTGAGTTAATTAATATATCTATTCGAACTATTTTTACAGGTTGAAAACATTTAAAATCGTATTCTAATGAAGCATATCCGCTAGATACAGACTTTAACTCATCAAAAAAATTTAATACTACTTCATTCATAGGTATATTATATTTTAATAATACTTGATGTGTATGATAAACCATATTAGTTTGCACACCTCTTTTTTTTATACATAATTTTATTACTGGTCCAAGAAATTGAGGAGGTAATAAAATATTACATTCTACTATAGGTTCCTTAATTCTTTTGATTTCACTTGTATTAGGAAAGTTAGAAGGGGTATCTAAATAGATTGTTTTGCCATTGTTTAATTCTATTTCATAAATTACTGTAGGAGCAGTTGAAATTAAATTAATAGAATATTCTCTTTCTAAACGTGCTTGAATGATTTCCATATGTAATAAACCGAGAAATCCACATCTAAATCCAAAACCAAGAGCTGCGGAACTTTCTGGTTCATAAAATAAAGAAGAATCGTTTAGACTGAGTTTTCCTAATGCATCTCTAAATGTTTCATATTGATCTGATGTAACAGGAAATAGACCAGCATATATTTGAGGTTTAATTTTTTTAAATCCTATTAATGTGTTTTTCGCTGGATTTTTAGCTATTGTTAATGTATCTCCAACAGGAGCAGCAATAATATTTTTTATACCACAAATAATCCATCCTACTTCACCACATTTTAATTCAACTTTATTTAATTTTTTAGGTGTAAAAACTCCTAATTGATCAACAAAATAATTTTTTCCGGTGCTCATTACTTGGATTTTATCTTTTTCAAATAAAATTCCATTTTTAATTCTAATTAAAGATACTACTCCTAGATAGTTATCAAACCATGAATCTATAATTAAAGCTTGCAAAGGGGCATCTACTGACCCGTTAGGATGAGGAATATCAGTAATAATGCGTTCTATAAGATCTTCAATACCCTCTCCTGTTTTAGCAGAACACCTAATTGCATCTAATGCAGATATTCCTATAATGTCTTCAATTTCTTTAGCTACTTTTTCTGTATTAGAATTCGGAAGATCGATTTTATTTAATACTGGTACAATTTCTAAATTCATCTCTAATGCAGTATAACAATTAGCTAAAGTTTGAGCTTCAACTCCTTGAGTAGCATCTACAACTAACAAAGCTCCTTCACATGCTGCTAATGATCGAGATACTTCATAAGAAAAATCTACATGACCGGGAGTATCAATAAAATTTAAATTAAAAATATCCCCTTTCTTATTTTTATAATCAATCATAACACTTTGAGCTTTAATAGTAATTCCCCGTTCTTTTTCTAAATCCATTGAATCTAATACTTGATTAGACATTTCTCTTTCAGATAAGCCACCACATATTTGTATTAATCGATCAGATAGAGTTGATTTTCCATGATCAATATGAGCTATAATAGAAAAATTTCTTATATTTTTCATCTTTTTTATACCATATTTATGTTTTATATATTTTAACATGCGATGAAAAATATTTTTTATTATTTTTATGAATTTTAAATAAAAAGTAATTTACTTAAGAATAAAAATTTATTAAAAAAGCGTATTTTAAAAATATAATTCATTTATTATTTTTTTTTATAATATATAATATAATATTAAATACATTAAAAAACCTAAAAATAAAATATTAATAACTAATATTATTTAACATGACAATCAAAAAAAATAAAAAAGTAATTGTTGCTATGTCAGGAGGCGTAGATTCATCTGTTTCTGCATGGATGTTAAAGAAACAAAAATATCAAGTAGAAGGTTTATTTATGAAAAATTGGGAAGAAGATGATCAAGAAGGATATTGTAATTCTACTCAAGATTTACTTGATGCTGAAAACGTATGTGAAAAATTAAATATACATCTTCATAAAATAAATTTTTCTTTAGAATACTGGGAATATGTCTTTAAGAATTTTTTAAATGAGCACAAACAAGGGAAAACACCAAATCCCGATATATTATGTAATAAAGAAATTAAGTTTAATATGTTTTTAAATTATTCTATTCAGGAACTCCAAGCCGATTATATTGCTACAGGTCATTATGCTCGTATAAAAAAAATAAATGAAAAATATCTACTTTTAAAAGGAACAGATCTCAATAAAGATCAAAGTTATTTTTTATATACTTTAAACAAAATTCAACTTAAAAGAATTTTATTTCCTATTGGACATTTAAAAAAAAAACAAGTGAGAAACATTGCTAGAAAGATAGATTTAAAAAATTCTGAAAAAAAAGATTCTACAGGAATTTGTTTTATTGGACCTAAGAAACTAAAAAATTTTTTAAGTCTTTATCTCCCCGAAAATAAAGGTGATATAGTTACAATTGCTGGACAAGTTGTTGGAAAACATAATGGAATTTTTTTCTATACCTTAGGCCAACGACAAGGATTAGGTATTGGTGGAATAAAAGGAGAATACAATATACCATGGTATGTTGTAGAAAAAAATATCAAAAAAAATATATTAATTGTTGCTCAAGGCTCTTATAATAGATATCTTATGTCTGTTGGTTTAATTGCAAAAAATGTTAATTGGATTAACAGCGATCAATTATCTTTTCCTTTTTCATGCATGGCGAAAACAAGATATCGTCAAAAAGATATAATATGTAAAATAGAATATATCAATAATAAATTTATAAGAATATTATTTGATTTGCCAGTTATCGCAGTTACACCTGGTCAATCAATAGTTTTTTATTTATCAGAAATATGTATAGGGGGCGGAATTATTGAATCTAGATTGCCATTATTATCATTTTAATTATTTTAAATAGTAAGGAGATAATTATAATGAAAAAAATACACTTAATTACCTTATCACTTGCAGGCATATGTCAATCAGCTCATTTAGTACAGCAATTAGCTCATTCTGGAAAATGTGATAATAATGCATTTAGTATATGTTTAAAAAGTATTTTAGAAATCAATCCTGCATCTGTAATTGCAATATATGGAAATCATGAAAAAAACCTAATCGTGGGATTGAAAATTTTAGTTTCACTTTTAACTTTTTCTAGTTTTTCTCATTCATATTTTGAATTAATTAAATATATTTTTAATATGATAATAATTGAAAGAAAGTTAAAAAAAAATCGTATAGCGATCTATTCTTTAAAATATAAAATATCAGTTATAGCTAATGAGTATCACTTAAATTATAATATCGAAAATTTAATTAATAAATTAGCTAGATTATATCTTAATATTATTAGCTCTTTAGGATCTCGAATTTTAGTAAAAGGAGTAAAAAATTTTTTACAAGATCTTCGAATACAAGAAAAAATTCGATGTTTATTGTTTTCAGGTATTCGTGCTATAGTTTTATGGAAACAATATGGTGGAAATCAACTGCAATTAATATATTTTAGATATTCTATTATTAAAAAAGCAAAAAAAATATTATATAATTTAAAATATGTTACTTAATTCTTGTTGTAAATTATTAAGAAATTAGGATATAAGATATGGAATTAACTTCTTTAACTGCTATTTCTCCTATTGATGGTCGATATAGCAGCTTAACAATATTATTGAGAAATATTTTTAGTGAATTTAGTTTCTTAAAATATCGTCTTAATATCGAGATTCAATGGCTAAAAAAAATAATTAGCATACCTAAAATAATAGATATTAGTAATATTAAAGATGAAGAAATACTATTTCTTGATAATATCGTTAAAAAATTTAATGAAAAAGATGCAATATTTATTAAAAATATAGAAAAAAAAACTAAGCATGATGTTAAGGCTTTAGAATATTTTTTAAAACACAAGATTTCTAAATCTAAAAATCTTTTAATAATTTCAGAATTTATACATTTTGGATGCACTTCAGAAGATATTAATAATATAGCCTACGCGTTAATGATTAGAGATGCTCGCGATCAAATAATTTTACCATTATGGTGTAAAATCATCAATGCCTTAAAAAAAATGGTTTTTAAATATAAAAACAGTTCTTTATTATCTTTAACTCATGGACAACCAGCTACTCCGTCAACTATGGGTAAAGAAATTGCTAATTTTTATTATCGAATGAAACGTCAGTATAAAATATTAAAAAAAATAGAAATATTAGGAAAAATTAATGGAAGTACTGGTAATTATAATGCACATTTAGCTGCATATCCCGATATTAATTGGCATAAAATAAGTGAGGATTTTATAATATCGTTTGGAATTAATTGGAATCCATATACTACACAAATTGAGCCACATGATTATATTGCAGAATTTTTTAGTTGTATGTCACTTTTTAATACAATATTAATTGACTTTAATCGCGATATATGGGGCTATATTTCTCTTAATTATTTTAAGCAAAGATTAATCGATAGTGAAATAGGTTCGTCAATAATGCCACATAAAATTAATCCAATTGATTTTGAAAACTCTGAGGGTAATTTAGGACTATCTAACTCTTTAATGAATCATATGATAACAAAATTACCTATTTCTAGATGGCAACGTGATTTGAGTGATTCTACAGTATTAAGAAATTTAGGAGTAGCTATTTCTTATTCAATAATTGCATATCATTCTGTATTATCAGGAATCAATAAATTAGAAATCAATGAATTGCAAATGTTAAAAAATTTAGATAAAAATTGGTCTATCTTATCTGAACCAATTCAAACTGTTATGCGTCGTTATGGAATTAAAAATGCATATGAAACTTTAAAAAAATTAACCAGAGGAAAAGATATAAACAAAAATATTATACATGAATTTATTTCTAGTTTAAATATTCCAGAACAAGAAAAATACCGTTTAAAAAAGATTACTCCTTGTAACTATATTGGTGGAGCCAGTCAAATTATTGATGAAATAAAATAAAAAAATTTTTTTAAAAAACATATTATAATAAAAATTATATACATTTATCTAAAATCATTCAAAAGATTTAAAATACTGAGGAGATTTTTTGTGACATTAGGAATTTTAATCATTTCTATTCTACTATTAACAGGATGTAATCAATTCGTACATAAAAACCCAAATTTGAAAAATAATTATCTATTAAAAAAAAATAGTATAGAACATACCTTAAAAAATTGGAATGATATTATTCAAGTGGCTGCAAAGCAATATAAAGTTGATCAAAAATTAATTAAATCTATTATTTATGCTGAATCTTCTGGTAATCCTTATGCTAAAAGCAAATCAAATGCTATTGGATTAATGCAAATCAAACCTTCTACAGCTGGATTAGAAGTATATCGTTTACATGGGAAAAAGGGTCAGCCTTCCATTAAAGAACTATATAATCCAAAAAAGAATATTAATATAGGAACTGCTTATATTAGTTTTTTACAAAAAAAATTAATTGGCATAAAAAATAAAGATATAATGAGATATGCTATTATTGTTTCATATGTTAACGGAATGAGTGCACTTCTGAAAACATTTTCTAAAAATAGTAAGGAAGCAATAAATATAATTAATACTATGACAACAAAATCTTTTTGTACACACATAAAAAAAAACATCCAGCAACTCAAGCATTTCGCTATTTAATGAAAGTCATTATAATTTATAATTTAATATAAAAATATTTTTTAAATTATACACAAAATTAAAATATTTTTGAGATATAAAAATGGGTTTTTTAAAAGGTAAAAAAATTTTAATAATTGGAATTTCAAGTGTAAGATCAATTGCTTTTGGTATAGCAAAATCTTTATATCATCAGAAAGCTGAATTAGGTTTTGTATGTCAAAATGAGAAAATAACTAAAAAAATAAAAAATTTGGCAAATTCAATGGAATCTTGTGTCACATTATCTTGTGATGTTTCTAATGATAAAAATATTAAAAAATTATTTATCGACTTAAGTCAGGTATGGAAAAATTTTGACGGATTAGTTCATGCTATTGCCTATTGTCCTAAGGAACATTTGCATGGAGATTTTATTGATACTGTTACTAGAGAGGGATTTAATATTGCTCATGAAATCAGTTCTTATAGTTTTTTAGCGTTAGTAAAAGAATGCAGAAAAATGTTAAACAATTTTTCTTCTTTATTAACTTTATCTTATTTAGGAGCTCAACGGGTAGTACCAAATTATAATATTATGGGTTTAGCTAAAGCATCATTAGAAGCAAATGTTCGTTATATGGCTTATGCGCTAGGAAAAGAAAACATTCGAGTTAATGCTATATCATCTAGTCCTATTAGAACTGTGTCTTCTTATAAAATTAAAAATTTTAACAAAATAAAAAATTATTCTTATTCATCTGCATTTTTAAAAAATGCTATTAACAGTGAACATATAGGTAATGTAGCATCTTTTTTGTTATCTGATTTATCACTAGGTATTACCGGATCAGTTATTTATGTTGATAATGGCTTTAATATAAGCAGTATGAATAGTATCTTATAATATTATTTTTTTAAAATTTATCTGAATTTTTTAAAAAAACATAACATTCTATCATCAAAAAAGTATCATGATATACCGTATGATTTAAAAAAATTAAAAATATAATTATCTCTGCTATTTCATAAATAAATTATATATTTAAATTCATTTTTAAATTTATAAAATTATTATTTTTTTACTATGACAATTAGGTCGTATTATGATGTTCCAAAATAATCCATTACTTACACAGTTAAAAAAACATCTACATGCTAAAACACCACGTGTTGAAGGTATAGTAAAAAGTACTGAAAGGGGATTTGGATTTTTAGAAGTAGATTTGCAAAAAAGTTATTTTATACCTCCAAAAAATATGAAAAACGTGATGCATGGAGATAAAATAATTGCATTATTAAAAATAGAAAAAGATAGAGAAATAGTTGAACCTGAAAAATTAATCGAGCCTTTTTTAAATAGGTTTGTTGGAAAAATAGAAAAAAAAGATAACCGATTATTTATCATACCAGATCATCCATTTTTAAAAGATCTTATAATGTGCCAATTTAATAACAATTGCGTTAATATTTTTAATAATGGAGACTGGGCTATAGCTCAATTAACAAAACATAAACTTAAAGGAGATCACTTTTTCTGTGCTGAACTGATTGAAAAAATTACGCAAAAAAATGATCCGTTAATACCATGGTTAGTGACTTTAGCACGTTATAATCTTAGTAGAAAAGAACCTTTATCAGAAAAAAATGATCTCATATTAAAAGAACATGATGATAGAAAAGATTTAACTGATTTAGATTTCATTACTATAGATAATATAAATACAAAAGATATTGACGATGCTCTTTTTGTTGATGAAAAAATCAATGGTGAAATTGTTTTAACTGTAGCTATTGCCGATCCAACAGCTTATATAAAATATGGTAGTAAATTAGATATTTCAGCATCTAAAAGAGCATTTACAAATTATTTACCTGGGTTTAACATTCCTATGTTGCCCCGACATTTATCAGAAGATATATGTTCATTAAAACCTAATGAACGTCGTCCTGCATTAGCATGTCATATTAATATTTTAAAAGATGGAAGAATTTCTGATAAGATTCATTTTTTCTTAGCTTGGATAAAATCAAAGGAAAAATTATCTTATGATCATGTTTCAGATTGGATTGAAAAAACTGGACAATGGAAACCATCAACAAAATCTATTGAAAAACAAATATTAATTTTGCATCGTTTGTGTTTATTACGTATAAAATGGCGTAAAATAAATGCGGTATTATTCAAGGATAGTCTAGAATATCGTTTTCATTTATCTGAAAATGGACACATCATAGATGTTGTAATTGAAAAAAGACGCATTGCTCATAAAATAATTGAAGAGTCAATGATAATTGCGAATATATCTGC
The DNA here is from genome assembly GCF_000225445.1 of Buchnera aphidicola str. Ak (Acyrthosiphon kondoi). Lineage (NCBI taxonomy): Bacteria > Pseudomonadati > Pseudomonadota > Gammaproteobacteria > Enterobacterales > Erwiniaceae > Buchnera > Buchnera aphidicola. The sequence continues at coordinate 293,665 of NC_017256.1, forward strand.
TGCTAATTTTTTATCTAAAAATCTTGGTTTTGGTATATATAATATACATACCGGTTTTGATTTTATCAATGCTGAAAATGCAGTTTCTTTTTTAAAAAGTTACAATTTAAATTTTAGTACGGAAGAAATAACTAGTTTAAAAGGTTTTTGTAATCTTAGACGTGTTTTAAATATATTATCAAATAATTATATTGATAGTCGTATTCGTCGTTTTCAATCTTTTGGAGATTTTAGCACTACACCAGGACCTCATTTTGCACTTGGTTTTGCAGAATATGCAACTTGGACTTCTCCTATTCGTAAATATAGTGATATGATTAATCATCGTTTGTTAAAATCAATTATTAAAAAAGAAAAACCAATTAAACCTAGTGAAGATATTAAATTAATAATAAGCGAACAAAGAAGACGGAATCGCATGGCTGAAAGAGATATTTCAGATTGGCTCTATGCCATATTATTACAGCAAAAAAAATATCAAAATAAAAAATTTAACGCTGAAATAACTGATATTTCTCGAAGTGGAATAAGAGCACGATTAATAGAAAATGGTGCTAATGTTTTTATTCCTGGAATCTTTATACATCCTATTAGAAACGAGTTAAATTTCAATAAAGAACTAGGAAAAGTCTTTATTAATGGTATTATGCATTACAAAATATCTGATTTAATTCAGGTTACTTTATCAGATGTTCGTTTAGAAACACGTAATATTATTGCTAAACCTCATTTTTAAAATTAAAAAAATAAAATATTTTAAAAAAGTTATAAAAATTTAACATAAATTAGGAGTATAATATGAATATTTCAATTTTTGATTTATCTATATATATAAAATTCTTTATAGGTTTATGTGCTTTAGTTAATCCAATTGGAATGATTCCTATCTTTACAAGTATGACGAATAATCAGTCGTTCTTAGAAAGAAAAAAGACTAATTTAGTAGCTAACTTTTCAGCATCATTAATTTTGTTAATATCGTTATTCTTCGGTAGCAATATTTTAAATATTTTTGGCATATCTATTAATTCTTTCCGTATTGCTGGTGGGATACTTATTATGAGTATAGCTTTTTCTATGATTAGCGGACAATTTACAAAAAAAATAAATTCTAAAAAAGACAAAAAAGAAGAGAATAATCTAGATAATATAAGTGTTGTCCCCTTATCTATGCCTTTAATTGCAGGACCTGGGGCTATTAGCTCTACTATTGTTTGGAGTACTTATTATACAAATTGGACAAATTTATTTATATGTAGCTTTGTAATTTTTTTATTTTCGTTTGTATGCTGGTTATGTTTTGAAGCAGCTCCATGTGTTGTGCAAATTTTAGGAAAAACAGGAATTAATATTATTACTCGGATCATGGGCTTGTTACTAATGTCTTTGGGTATAGAATTTATTAGTACAGGTATTAGTACTATTTTCCCGGGATTATTACATTAACCTACTTTTTTACATTTAAATTTTTACTGGATAATTTTTGCAAAAAAAAATAATTTTTTTTCGTGATTTAGGAATAGAACATTGGTTAACAACTGTCGATAAAATGAATAATTTTACAATATCACGTGATATTTATACATTTGATGAAATTTGGTTTGTAGAACATCATCCAATTTTTACTGAAGGACAGTTAAACAATAAAAAAAATATAATTTGTGCTCATGACATTCCAATAGAAAAAACTGATAGAGGAGGTCAAATTACATATCATGGACCTGGACAACAAATATTATATTTTTTGATCAATATAAAACGTAGAAAAATTAGTATTCGTCAATTAATAGACATAATGGAACAAACAGTTATAGAAACTTTAAATAGTTTTTGTCTTAAAGCATACACTAAAAAAAATTCACCAGGTGTATATATAAATGAAAAAAAAATATGTTCTTTAGGATTGCGAATCAAAAAAGGTTCTACTCTACATGGTTTAGCACTTAATGTTAATATGAACTTAAAACCATTTGATTATATTTACCCTTGTGGAGACATAAATATAAAAATGACACAAATAAAAGATTTTAATGTAAACATTGAATTAAAAGATATAAAAATTATTTTAATTAAAAAATTATCTAAATTGTTAAAAGTTACTATGATCAATGGTGACTAAAAAAATAAATCAAATAATTTTGATTAATTATGAATATAATATCACATTTTGAACTCTTACTTTAATAATCATTGTCATTTTATATATAGTATATATTCAATAATTGTAATTGAGATAACAAATTTCATGAAGATAAATAAAGATGTTTTTTTAAACAATAAGACATCAGAAAAATTAAAAATTATTAATACTAAAAAAATTTATGACGTCACAAAAAAATTAGCAAAACCCAACTGGATAAAAATCAAAATACCTGTTGATACATCTCGTATATATCAAATAAAAAAAGCATTACGTAAAAACAATCTACATTCTGTTTGTGAGGAAGCTCATTGTCCAAATTTATCAGAATGTTTTAATAATGGTACTGCAACATTCATGATTCTTGGATCTATATGCACACGTAATTGTCCTTTCTGTGCAGTATTTCATGGAACACCTAATCCTGTAAATACAGAAGAACCTCAAAAGTTATCTAATACTATTTTTGATATGGCAATTAATTATGTAGTTATTACATCAGTAGCACGTGATGATTTACATGATGGAGGTGCTCAACATTTTGTTAATTGCATTCAAGCTATTCGAAATAAAAATACAGTTAAAATTGAAATACTAGTTCCTGATTTTCGAGGAAGAACAGAATTAGTTTTAAATATTTTTAATAATGCATTACCTGATGTTTTTAATCATAACATAGAAAATATTCCTAGAATGTATAAAAAAATTCGTCCTGGAGCAAATTATAAAAGATCTTTATTATTATTAGAATCATTTAAAAAAAAATATTCTAATATACCAACTAAATCAGGTCTAATGTTAGGACTTGGTGAAAAAGATATAGAAATTACTCAAGTAATGAAAGATCTTTATTCAAGTGGTGTGTCATTGTTAACAGTAGGTCAATATCTTCAACCTAGTACCAGTCATTTACCAGTACAACGTTATATATCACTTTCAGAATTTGAAGATATAAAAAAGGAAGCGTTATCTATTGGTTTCACTAATGCTTTTTGTGGTCCTTTAGTGCGTTCATCATATCATGCTAGTTTTCAATCGAATTTACCTGTTAAGAAATAATAATATTAATAGTATTTAAAAATTAAATTTTATATGTCATATAACTAGTACGTTTTACATTAAAAAATGTATAAGAAATAATATTTTTTATTGATGTATATTATTGATACTCGAGGTTGTATAGTGTCGTATTCTAATTTTTTCAACATACCTAAAATCATTATTGCATTAGATTTTTGCAATAAAAAATCAGCTATGAAGTTAGTAAATCTTCTTGATCCATCAATTTATTATTTAAAAATTGGAAAAGAAATGTTTACAATTTTAGGTTGTAAATTTATAAAAGAATTACAAGAAATGGGATTTAACATATTTCTTGATTTAAAATTTCACGACATCCCAAATACTGTTTTTAATGCTATAAAAGCAGCAGCAGATTTAGGAATATGGATGTTAAGTGTTCATGCTTCAGGTGGTAAAAAAATGTTAATTTCTGCAAAAAAAGCATTGAAATCTTTTAAAACACCTCCTTTATTAATAGCTGTTACAGCATTAACTAGTTTGAAAGAAAAAGAATTAAAAGAAATTGGAATTCAAATTTCATTAACAGAATATATTTTAAAATTATCAAAACTATCTCATGATTGTGGTTTAGATGGTATTGTATGCCCAGGAAGAGAAGCTAAAAAAATTAAATTTTTATTTGGAAATAAATATAAAATTATTACACCAGGTATTAGGATTGCTAAAGATTTACCATATGATCAAAATAATATAATTACTCCTAAAAAAGCAAAAGAATTGAAAATAGATTATATAGTTATAGGACGTTCTATTACTATGTCAAAAAATCCAATTAAAAAACTAGATTTAATAATAAAATCTATGCAATAAATTAAAATATAAAAACATTTAAAAATATTTTTTTTAATCCTAAATTAGGAGGATTTATGCAATTAATAGAAAAAGCTATATTACCCACTCTTTGGGGAAACTTTTTTATATTAGGTTTTGAAGAAAAGAAAAATGGTAAAAACCATGTTGCTCTTGTATATGGTGATATAAAAAAAAGCACTCCTATTCTTTCTAGAATACATTCAGAATGTCTTACAGGAGATGCTTTATTTAGTTTGCGTTGTGACTGTGGAAGTCAATTAGAAATGTCTATGAAAAGAATTGCTCAAGAAGGCAGTGGTGTATTAATTTATCATCGTCAAGAGGGAAGAAATATTGGCTTGCTTAATAAAATAAGAGCATATGCTTTGCAAGATACAGGACTAGATACTGTTCAAGCTAATCAAAAACTTGGTTTTTCTGCAGATGAGAGAGATTTTTCATTATGTGCTGATATATTTAATATATTAAATATTAAAGAAATTCGTTTATTAACAAATAATCCATTTAAAGTTCAGATGCTTAGTGATGCTGGTATAAATGTCATAGAACGAGTCCCTCTTATTGTAAAAAAAAATCCTAATAATGCTTATTATTTAAAAACTAAAGCTGAAAAAATGGGACACTTATTATCTGAATAAATATAATTAATTATTGAAATATAAATTGCTATTAATTTTTTTAAAAATACGCTTTATTTCTTAAATAATAGGGGTTTTTTGATGAACCCCCGAATTAAGAATTATAAAAAAATCTTTTAATATTTTTTTGTCCTTTAAAATAGCATTTCTAATTTCCGATGGAGTACATCTTTGACCAGTCCATGTTTTAAAATCTCCATTTTTATTAATATATTTATATTTTTCCGGTCTTTTTGGTATTTTACGTTTTTCTAATGATTTAATAGAATTAGTTTTTTTTAATTAGTTCATTAGGGTTTATACCATCAGCTATTAACACTTCTTAATATTTTTTTATTTTTCTTTTTCTTATCGCGTTTTTTTCTGCTTCTCTTCATTCTTTAATAACAACTTTAAATTTTTCTAATATTTCTTCTAGAGTTTCTAAAGAATATTCTCGTGAATACACACGAAGTGTGCGAATATTATTCAGAATTTTTAGTATTTCATTTATTAGCATGTTCTCATCATATCAGTTCAATATAAAAATGTTTTTATTTAATAATCAATGTCAAAAATGAGAAATTAATAATTTTAATATAAAAAAAGAATTTATATATTAAAAATACAAAAATTTTTTATGAAACTATTAATAAATCTTAAAAAACATATTTAAAATAACCTAATGACTTTATGAAATATAAATAGACGTATTTCACTAAAATTAAATATTTATTAAAAAAATTAAAAAAACATTACTATTACAACAATGGACTCAAAAAATAAAATATTTTTTCAAGCACCCTAGTCCAATATGCACGCATAGACCAAACCTTTTTATCTATCAACTGAGAATTAGAAATATATTCATTTTGTATGCAAAATAAATTATGTCCAAAATCACTATCATCAATAACTAAAGTAATTTCAAAATTCAACCAAAGACTTCTCATATCTAAATTTGCAGTTCCAATCAAACTTAATTGTTGATCTACTAATATACTTTTACTATGCAAAAGTCCTTTTTTAAATTGATAAATTTTTACACCTGCTTCTAATAATTCACTAAAAAAAACTCTGCTTGCCCACTTTACTAATATAGAATCATGATATAAAGGTATAATTATACTAACTGCAACTCCTCTTTGAGCAGCAGTACAAATTGCTTGTAGTAAATCTTCACTAGGAACTAAATAAGGAGTCGTCATAATTAATTCATTTTTAGCGGAATAAATAGCTGTTAATAATGCTTGATGAATCATATTTTCGGGGAATCCTGGTCCAGATGCAATTGCCTGAATACTAGAATTTTTTTTAGGTTGATTTTCTAAAACTTTTTCATTTGGTAGTTGAGGTAGAATTTTTAAACCTGTTTCAATTTCCCAATCACAGGAATAAATTATTCCTATAGTCGCAGCTATAGGTCCTTCTATTCTTGTCATTAAGTCAATCCATTGACCAATTCCAGAAGATTGTTTAAATAGATAGGGATCCACGAGATTCATACTACCAGAATATGTAATATAGTTATCAATTAATATAATTTTTCTATGCTGTCTAACATCAATACGTCTTAAGAAAATTCGCATTAAGCTAACTTTTAGAGCTTCTACTATTTGAATTCCAGATTTTCTCATTATTTCAACCCAGGGACTCTGAAAAAACTCAATACTTCCTGCTGAATCAAGCATTAATCTACAATGTATTCCACGTTTAGCAGAGTCAATAAGTGCTATTGCTACATCATCGGCTATTCCACCTGGTTTCCAAATATAAAATACCATTTCAATATTTTTACGTGCTAAATAAATATCACGTATTAGTGTTTGCATAATTTTTTTAGTATTAGTTAAAAGTTTAATTTTATTGCTTTTTATACCAGATAGACCCTGTCTATGTTTACATAATTGAAATATAGAAGTAGCTACTTCACTATTTTTTAATTGAAAAATATATGTTCGAGATTTTAATTCATTAAGCCATTTATTAGAAATAGACCATATTCTATTTGCAATTTTTTTTTGCCTTTTCCCTAAATACAATTCGCCAAAAAAGAACCAAACACAAAATCCAATAAACGGAATAATATAAATTGTTAAAAGCCAAGACATAGAAGAGGGTATATTACGGCGTTTAATTAAAACTCGAAAAGTAATATTAGCAATTAATAACCAGTATGTTAAAAAAACTAGACATTTGATTGAATTATAGAAAATATCCATCCATTGAAGGTCCTATTTATGATTTTTTCAAAAGGTCTTATATTTAATTAAACATTTTTCTATTTTCAATAATAAAGTATATTTAATATTTAAAATAACAAGATGATTAATAAATACTAGAAATTTATTCATCAACATTTTAAAATTTTAATAAAAAATCATATAAAACTAGTTTTATTCAACACTTTTAAAAAAAGAAATTTTGTAATATATGAACATATAATTAGTTTTATTAAGTGTTGAACATTATATCTTAAAAATATTTTTTTATATAAATGAAAATTTTTTTTAGTAATTAATATATTTTTAGAAAATGATTATTTCTATAAGCTTTTTTAAATAATACTCATAGGTAATAATTCCCTAGATTTTCCTGCTTCATCAATAGCTACATAAATAAATACTGCTTCTGCAGCACAGTAATATTGACCTAATGGTTTAGAATAAATTTTCTTAATCCAGATTTCCACATTAATTTTAATAGAACTTTTGCCAATTTTGATGCAATTTGCATAGCAATTCACAATATCACCAACTGATATAGATTTTAGAAAAGTAATCCCATCAACTCGTACAGTTGCTACTTTTCCTCCTGCAATTTCTTTTGCTAATATTGCACCTCCCATATCCATTTGAGACATAATCCAACCACCAAAAATATCACCATTAGCATTAGTATCTGCAGGCATTGAAAGTGTTTTTAACACTATTATTCCCTGTGGTAATTTATTTTTTTCTGACATTATTAAAATGTTCGCTCTATTATTATGTTATAAAAAATTACTTATCTTTTGATATTTTACAATTAATATAAATACCAGTTACTAAAATTAAAAAAAATGTTAAAGACGTAAAACCAAAAACTTTAAAATTTACCCATGTTGTTTCTGAAAAATAAAATGCTATATAAATATTTAAAATACCACAAAATAAAAAAAACAAAGACCAAAAAAAGTTGATTCTACGCCAATAAATATTAGATATTTTTATATCTTTTTCTAAAAATCTTTGTATCATCGGTTTTTTTGTCAAAAACTGGCTAATTAATAATATTATAGAAAAAATTATATAGATAATTGTTATTTTCCATTTAATAAATTGACTATTATGAAAAAATATTGTAAGAGAACCAAAGAAAAAAATGATAAAAAAACTAAATAAACCGATTTTATCTACTTCATTATAAATAAACCAATGAAGTACACATATTAATCCTGATGTAACAATTAGAGCACCAGAGGCTACAAAAATATCATAAAAATTATAAAATATGAAAAAAATGAACATTGGTAATATATTTAATATTTGTTTCATAATATAAACCTAGATAATCTTTTAATTTTTAAGAACGTAAAAAAATCATATAAAATCGAAACAAGTATATAATTAAAATAGAAAATAGTATATTCATAGTAATATTTAATATTAAAAATAAAATATTTGTATTAATAAAATAAATATGACCTAGTAATATTGTTAAAAAAAACTTACTTAACATCCAAAATAAAATACCTGATCCTATAATTTTTATATGTTTCCAAGAAATATGCATACTAAGACGTATAGAATCTATCAATCCATGTTCTTTAAAAGAAAAAATAATTGGAGATAAAGAAAGTGTTATTGATAATAATATACCTGGTATAATTAATAACATAAAACCTATTTGAATCATAAAAGTAGTCAAAAAATTTAACATGAATAAACTTGGTAAAAATGAAAACAAAGAACATATTGATGATATAATTGATTTTTTTTTATTTTCAGATAAAATAGAAATTAAAATTATAATACTTCCTAATAATACTGTTTTACTGATTAACAATTCTATGATTTTAAAAAAAGAATATTTTAATAATGCATTTTTTTCTTCTAAATCCATATTTTCAATTAATTCTAATAATGATCTAGAATGCAAAAATTCATTGTTTTCTATTATAGATGCAATATATACATCTGGTTTAATTAACATATTAATTAACATATTAATAAAGGTAACAAACATGGATATGAAGAAAATAATTCTTATTTGTTTGCAAAAAAAATAACATGTATCATGATATAATTCGCTTACTGTAATTGTCATATGTATATTCCCTTATAAATCTTTTTATATAATACAAAGATTATACATATAATTTAAAACAAGAATATTTTTTAAAATATATATATTATGAATTTTAATAAAAAATATTATTTTAATTTACTAGACAATTTTAATGAATTAATAAATCTTTTTATTTTTTTAATCATTTCATCTTCTTGATTTAAATATTTTTCAATAATATGTATAATTGCTGAACCACATATTATGCCAGATAAACCTGATAACATTGCTTCTTTAACTTGTTTAGGATTTGAAATACCAAAACCTTGTAATAAAGGAATAGAATTGTATTTTTTTATTTTTTTTATAAAACTTGTAGGTAACGAAAAAGTTTTATTTTCAATACCTGTTACTCCCGCACGAGATAATACATAAATAAATCCTTGTGCATATGAAGAAATTTTATGTAAAAAATTTTTATCTGCATCCGGAGGACACATAAAAATAGAATTAATCTGGTGCTTATTTGCAGTTTTATAAAAAACTTTTGATTCCTCAATTGGAACATCTGCTATAAGAACAGAATCTAAACCAGAATCAAAACATTGCAAATAAAAATTATCAATACCTTGATTATATACAAGATTGGCATATATCAAAACACCAATAGGTATTTTTTCATTTTTTTCGCGTATTTTTTTTAATATTTGAAAGTATTCAAAAAAAGTATTTTTTTTAGATAAGGCTCGTAAGTTTGCTTTTTGAATAGTTGGTCCATCAGCTAATGGATCTGAAAATGGAATTCCAACCTCTAAAGCATCAGCTCCATTTTCAATCAATGCTTCAATAATTTTTATTGATATTTCTAAAGAAGGATCCCCTAAAACCACAAAAGGTATAATACATCCTTCTTTTAACAAAGATAATCTTTTAAACATTATCTGATATCGATTCATTCTTTTTTCCCTTTTTTAAAACATCATGCACTGTAAAAATATCTTTGTCACCCCGACCAGAAAGATTAACAATTAAAATTTGTTTTTTTTGAGGATGCATTTTCATTATTTTTAATGCATATGCTAAGGCATGAGAAGATTCTAAAGCAGGAATAATGCCTTCTTCTCTACATAAAGATTGAAATGCATTGATCGCTTCTTGATCAGTAATAGATACATATTGAGCACGATGAGTGCTATTTAACCAAGCATGTTCAGGTCCTACAGACGGAAAATCTAATCCTGCTGAAATCGACCAAGATTCTTGAATTTGTCCCTCTTGATTTTGCATTAAATGAGATTTCATACCAAAATAAATACCAGTTCTACCATGTTTTAATGGTGCTCCATGTTTTCCTGTATGTATGCCATGACCTGCTGGTTCTACACCAATTAGATTAACTTTATCATAAATAAAATCTGAGAATATTCCAATTGCATTGGAACCTCCTCCGATACATGCAATAATTGAATTTGGAAGCTTATTTTCTTGTTCTAAAATTTGTTTTTTTGTTTCTTCTCCAATCATTTTCTGAAATTCACGAACAATAGTAGGATAAGGATGTGGTCCAGCTGCAGTACCAATCATATAATGAGATGTTTTATAAGTACTAGACCAATCACGTAAAGCTTCATTACATGCATCTTTTAATGTACCAGAACCATTTTTTACTGATATAACTTTTGCACCCATTAATTGCATGCGAAAAACATTTGTACTTTGTCTTTTAACATCTTTAACTCCCATGTAGATTCTACATTTTAAATTTAACAATGCACAAGCAATAGCAGCAGCTACACCATGTTGACCAGCACCTGTTTCAGCAATGATTTCTTTCTTTTTCATTCTAATTGCCAACATAGCTTGTCCTAAAACTTGATTAGTTTTATGTGCTCCACCATGTAGCAAATCTTCTCTTTTTAGATAAATACGCGTTTTTGTACCTTTGGTTAAATTTCTACATAAAGTCAATGGAGTGGGTCTTCCAGCATAATTTTTTAATAAATCATGAAATTTTTTTTGAAAATCAGTGTCTTCTTGTGCAGAAACAAAATTTTTTTCTAATTCAAATAAAGCAGGCATTAATATTTGAGGTACATACATACCACCAAATTCGCCAAAATAAGGATTTAGTAAAGTCACGTAATAGTTTCTCCTATCGTTTATTTAAAAAAAAGTTATTTAACAATATCTTAGTCGTTGAAAAATTAATCTTATTTTTTCATGATTTTTAATACCAGGAGATATTTCTATACCAGAATTAAAATCTAATCCTGAACAATGGAATTTGGAAGCAATAGTACAATTCTCTAAATTAATTCCCCCAGCTAAAATAACGTTGTCTAAAACCTGATTATGTAAAATAGACCAATTAAAAGATGTATTACTTCCTCCAAAAAAAGAGTCAAAAACATACATATTTATATTTTTATACTTACGATCAGGTAATTTAGATTGAATAGAAAAAGCTTTCCAAATTTTAACTTTGTCAGATAGTATATTTCTTAATTTATTAATATAGTCTTGATTTTCTTGACCATGCAATTGAACGGCATAGAGAGACAGTTCTTCAGAAAATTGAGCAATAGTATTTATATCTTCATTTTGAAAAACTCCTACAAACCTTAATTGGCTATTTATGATAATATTTTTGGCAGTTTTTTTAGTAATATAACGAAGAGAATTTTTTACAAAAATCAGTCCGCCATAAATTGCCCCGCATTTTTCAGATATTTGTATATCAGTATTCCGAGTTAACCCACAAATTTTATTATTGCCAAATATTATAGAACGTACCCCGATTTCTAAATTATTTTTCGACATTAAATGTGAACCAATTAAAAAACCATTAACAAATTTACCAAGTTTTTTTATTTCACTATTTTTTGTTATGCCTGATTCGCTAATTATAATAATATCTTTTTTAATTAAAGAAGATAAAATGCGAGTACGATTCAAATCAATTGACAAATCGTTTAAATTACGATTATTAATACCGATAATATTGGCATTTAATGCAAGGGCACGTTCTAATTCTTGTTTATTATTTACCTCAGTTAATATTCCCATATTTAATAGTTTTGCTATTTTAGATAATTCTTGATACTTTGCATCATCTAAAACAGATAACATTAATAAAATAGCATCTGCATTATAGTATCTAGCTAAATATACTTGATATGGATCAATAAAAAAATCTTTACATAAAACAGGCTGAGTAACACATTTTCGTACTATGTTTATAAACTTTAAATTTCCATGAAAATATTTTTCATCTGTAAGAACCGAAACAGAAGAAGCATATTTTTTATACACATTAGAAATTGCAACTAAATCAAAGTTATTTCTAATAATCCCTAAAGAGGGCGATGTTTTTTTGTATTCTAATATAAAACATGGTTTTTTTTCTTTTAAAGAACTATAAAAATCTCGTGTCTTTATATTGATTTTATTTTTAAAACTACATAGAGGTTGGTTTTCTTTTCTCAATGTAATCCAATATATTTTATCTTTTATAATTTTTTTAAGTATATTTTCTTGCATAATTGTCTTCTTTTAGCATATCAGAAACATTTCTTATGTGTTTGTAAACATCTCCACTTCTGATTTTATGTAATGCTAGCTCTGTATTTTCTTTTAAATTTTCATTTCCAAAAACTTTTAATAATAATGCTACATTTACTGCTATTAATTCTTCATGTAATCTATTACCTTTACCTTGCATTATTTGACTGATTATAAAGTGATTTTCTTCTAATGAGTTTATTTTTAATCTATTTTTAGGATGGGTTTTTAATCCGAAACTTTCTGGTTGCAATTCGTAAGATATAATTTCTTTATTAAGTAATTCAGAAACATATGTTGTTCCAAATAAAGTAACTTCATCAGTATCATCACTGTGTACAATTATTCCTCTTGTATATTTTAGATTTTGTAATATTTTAACTGTAGGACCGATGAGTTTTTTGTTATATACACCAATAACTGTAAGAGGAGGTACTGCAGGATTAAGAAAAGGTCCTAATAAATTAAAAATAGTTTTAGTTTTTAGGTTTTTACGAACATTATTAGAATATTTAAAACCATCGTGATATTTAGGTGCAAATAAAAAACAAATATTTAATTCATCTAGAGTTTGACGAGATTTTTCTGGAGATGCATTTAAATTTATATTTAATTTCTCTAAAAGATCAGAAGAGCCTGATTTACTAGAAATCTTTTTATTGCAATGTTTAATAACTTTAAAACCACATGCAGCGGCAACAAACGCACTTGCAGTTGAGATGTTAATAGTATTTTTATTATCGCCACCCGTCCCTACAATATCAGAAAAAATGTAATCAGGTTTTGGAAAAAATTTCATTTTTTCTGAAAATGCGTATATTGCTCCGGTTATTTCTTCAATTGATTCACCCCGTATTCGCATTGCTGTTAATATAGATGCTAATTGTATATCTGTTATTTTTCCAAAAGAAATCAATTTAAATAATTGATAACTTTCTTCTTGAGTTAAAGATTTTGAATCATAAATTTTATTTAAAATATTTTGCATTTATTACCTTTAAAAATTTTTTAAAAATAAATATTTATTAATTGTAAAATGTTTTAAAATTTATATTTTTTAAATTTCACAATAATCTATTGATGTAAATAATTCAATTTAAATTTAAAAAACTTTATTTTATATGATTTTTACAAACGAATTTTATACTAAAAAAATAAAAATATAACTATCATTTTAGAGCATTATATATGTTATATTTTTATTTTTTGGAGTTTTTACATGAATAAAATGTTAGTAATAATATTATTTTCTTTAGTATCTCTTACTTGGGGGACTACTTGGATCGCAATGAAAATCGCAACAGAAACAATTCCTCCATTTTTTGCTACTGGAATACGCTTTTTAGTCGCCTCTCCTTTGTTAATTATTATTGCATATTATACACAAACGCCTCTTTTATTTCCATATGGACAAAGATGGTTTCAATTTATCATTTCTATTTTTTATTTTTCTATACCATTTACATTAATGTTGTATGGAGGAACTTATGTAAGCTCTTCTATCGCATCTATTATATTTTCAAATATGCCTGTAGCTGTATTAACAGTATCATTTTTATACTTAAAACAAAAATTATTTTTAACTCAAAAAATAGGTATTTTGATTTCTTTAATTACATTATTAACTGTTTTACTGATAGAATTAGAATCAGAATGTTTTTTTCAATGGAAAGGAATTTTAGCTTTACTTTTTGCATTGTTTAGTCATGCTTTTATTTATGCAGAATGTCAAAAAAAATGCTGTAATGTATCTGTTATTACTTTTAATGCTTTACCATCGTTAGTGTCTGGAATATTATTATCTACTATATCTTGGTTTATAGAAAATCCTCATATTGATACTTTTTCTAATAGATCTATTTTAGCTATATTTTATCTCGGAGATTTTTCTGGAATTTTTGGTATTTTATCTTTTTTTTATTTGCAACAGAAAGTAAGTGCATTTTATGCTTCTACTGTTTTTTTAATTTTTCCAGTTATTGCTGGATTTTTAGAAAATTATATTTATAAAAATACAATTTTACTATGTGAAATGTGGTTTATTTTCCCATTAATTATAGGAATATTATTAACTTTGATTCCAGTTGATTATCTAAAAAAAATAAAAAATAAACCATAAATAATTAAATTATAAAAGGTTTTAGATAGATGAGTGAAAAAATACAAAAAATATTGTCTCATTTTGGATATGGTTCACGTCGAAATATTGAAAAATTGATTCAATGTGGGAATATATCTATCAATGGGATAAAAGCAATAATTGGTCAACGTTTAGATTATAAAAATATTGGAGAAGTTAGGATAAAAGGAGAAATAATATCTATAAAAAAAACATATTTTAAAACAAAAGTAATAATTTATAATAAACCAGAAGGAGAAATTTGTACTAGAAATGATGTCAAGAAAAGACCTACTGTATTTGATAAATTGCCTTTTTTAAATATTCATCGATGGATTAGTATTGGAAGATTAGATCTTAATACTAGAGGGTTATTATTATTTACAAATAATGGAAATCTAGCTAATAAACTCATGCATCCCAAGAACAAAGTAGAGAGAGAATATTATATTAGAGTTTTTGGACAAATTAATAAAAATACAATGAATATTTTAAAAAATGGAGTTAAAATTAAAGATGGTTATGCTTCATTTAAAAGTATAGAACCTATTGATTGTAAAGACTCAAGAAAAAATAAATGGTTTAAAGGTGTTTTATGTGAAGGAAAAAATCGTGAAATCAGATCCATGTGGAAAACTGTAAAATGTCAAGTTAGTAGATTAATCAGAATAAGGTATGGGAATATTATTTTGCCTAAAAATTTACAATTAGGGCATTGGACTGAATTAAATTCCACATTAGTAGATAATTTATCTAATTTAGTTGCTTAAAGAGAATACTAAAAATTTTTATATAAAAAATTCTTTATATATTTATTTGACAAAAACATTTTAGCTGTCTTTTAAAAAAGGTTCATTGTGTGAATTTACTTTTAAATTATGAATTATTCTTAGCAAAAATTATTACTTTTATTATAATCAGCATCTCTACATTGACTTTATTTTATACAATAATAAAAAGAAAAAAAAACACTGATAGTAAAATAAAAATTACTTTACTTGAAGATAATTATAAAAATATAAAAAATAAAATCTTATTATCCACAATGGAAAATTTTGAAAAAAAAATATGGTTTGAAAAAGAAAAAATAAAAAATAAAAAAAACAAAAAAAAAATATTAGAAAATAAAGATCAATATCTTAAAAATAAAAAGAAAAAATTATATATTTTAGATTTTAAGGGAGGAGTTTATGCAAATGAAGTGATGGGATTGCGAGAAGAAATATCTGCTGTACTTTCTGTGGCAAATAAAAATGATGAAGTTTTATTACGTTTAGAAAGCTCTGGAGGTGTAATTCATGGATATGGATTAGCTGCTTCTCAATTAAATAGATTGCGTCAACGAGGAATACATCTAATTGTATCTGTTGATAAAATTGCAGCAAGTGGAGGATATATGATGGCATGTGTTGCAGATTATATTGTTTCAGCACCATTTGCAATAATAGGTTCAATTGGAGTGGTAGGTCAAATACCCAATTTTAACAAACTATTAAAAAAATACAATGTGGATGTTGAGCTTCATACTGCAGGAGATTATAAACGCACCTTGACAATGTTTGGACATAACACTCAATCAACACGTGATAAATTCTGTGAAGAATTAAATATGACACATAAACTTTTTAAAAATTTCATAAAAGAAATGAGACCATCTTTAGATATTGAAAGTGTGTCTAATGGAGAGCATTGGTTTGGGACAATGGCTTTAGAAAAAAAATTAGTTGATCAAATTAGTACAAGTGATGATATTCTAATGTCGAAGATGGGAGAATACACTTTGTTGAACATTCAATATATTTATAAAAAAAAAATATTAGAACGTTTTACTTCTTCTATAGTACATAATATTAGAAAAATTTTACTTAAAATATTTTTTCATAAAAATTATTTATAATTTTAAAAAAAAATTTTACATATAATTCATGTTGTGTTAATTATTTTTTTAGAATATAGATTAATATGATTTACTGGGTAAAAACATGAAAAAATCTCTTGTTATAGTTGAATCTCCAGCAAAAGCAAAAACTATAAATCAATATTTAGGTGCTGAATACATAGTAAAATCTAGTATAGGACATGTACGAGATTTAATAACAGGTAAATCCCAAAATAAAGAAAAAAATAAAAAACATCCTAATGAAAGTATTTTTGCAAAACCAAATAAAAAAACTCTTTTGATAAAAAAAATGGGTATTGATCCCTATCACAATTGGAAAGCTGAATATTATATTTTACCTGGCAAAGAAAAAATAATTTCTGAATTGAAATCTATTGCTAATCAGGTAAATCATATATATCTTGCTACAGATCTAGATAGAGAAGGCGAAGCAATAGCTTGGCATTTAAAAGAAGTTATTGGAGGCGATTCTTCTAAATTTAGTCGTGTCGTATTTAATGAAATTACTAAACACTCAATAAAAAAAGCATTTCAAAACGTCGGTCATATAAATATGAATCGAGTACATGCACAACAAGCACGTCGTTTTATGGATCGAGTGGTAGGTTATATGATTTCACCTTTATTATGGAGAAAAATTTCAAGAGGGTTATCTGCAGGACGAGTTCAATCTGTAGCGGTTCGTATAATTGCCGATCGTGAAAAAATTATAAAAAATTTCATTCCAGAAGAATATTGGAAATTAAATTTATCGCTATTTACTAAAGATAAAAAAAAGATTGAAATGGATGTCACACATTATAATAATAAAATATTCCGCCCTAAAAATAGAAATGAAATATATTATGCAATAGAGAAAATAAAAAAATCATTATTTTTTGTTAAAAATTATGAAGAAAAAATATTTTATAAAACTGCGTCTGCTCCATTTATAACCTCTACTTTGCAACAATCTGCTAGTCTTCGTTTAGGATTTAGTGTAAAAAAAACAATGTTTTTAGCACAAAAACTATATGAAGAAGGTTATATAACTTATATGAGAACTGATTCTAATTATTTAAGTAAACATGCAATTAAAAAAGTCAGAACATATATAAAAAATTATTATGGGGATGATTATTTACCTAAAGAACCTAATTTATATTCCAATCGAAAACATTCTCAAGAAGCTCATGAAGCCATTCGACCATGTGATATTAAAATCGAAAATATCAACTCAGATAATTTAAGTTCTAGTGCTAAAAAATTGTATAAGTTAATTTGGAATCAATTTGTAGCTTGTCAAATGACATCAGTAAAATATAAATCTATTACTATAATAGTCCTAGCTGATCTGTTTAAACTACAAAAAAACGAACAAATAGTACTATTTAATGGTTGGACTAGACTTCTAATAGAAGAAAAGAATATAAATTATGAATTTCCTGTTCTAAATATAGGAGATATTTTGTTTATAGATAAAATTACACCTAATCAAAAATTTACTAAACCTCCACCACGTTTTAGTGAAGCATCTTTAGTGCGTGAATTAGAAAAAAAAGGTGTTGGAAGACCTTCTACTTATTCTGTAATCACATCAAAAATACAAGACCGAGGATATGTTAAAATCAAAAAAAATAAATTTTATGCAGAAAAGATGGGAGAAATTCTTACTATTAGATTAAAAAAAAGTTTTAGCAATTTAATTGATTATAATTTTACTGCCTATATGGAGGAAAAACTTGATAAAGTTGCTGATAATAAAATTGCTTGGAAAAATGTACTTGATTCATTTTTTGAAGATTTTTCTAAGCAATTAGAAAAAGCTAAAAAAAGTCCAGAAGAAGGAGGTATGGAATTAAATAGCATTGTTCCAACTTCAATTAAATGTCCAATGTGTTGTAAAAAAATGGGAATTAAGACTGCTATAACTGGTGTTTTTCTTAGTTGTTTAGGATATAATAATATTGATATTACAAAACGTTGCAAACAAACTATAAACCTTATTTCACTGAATGATTTTAATAAAGAAGAAGATAATCACAGACAGATGTCTCTAGAATTAATGAATCGATGTGACGAATGTAATATGTCTATGGATAGTTATTTTATTGATAAAAAACTAAAATTACATATCTGTATTAATAATCCTAGTTGTCTTGGCTATAAAATTGAAAAAGGAGTTTTTAAAAGTCCTGTTTATTTATCTGAAATAATTCAATGTGAAAAATGTAATGGTGACATGATGTTAAAAACAGGTCCATTTGGTAAATTTTTTATATGTATTAATAAAACATGTAAAAATACAAGAAAGATTTTGCCCAATGGTGAAATATCTGATCCGAAATTAGAACCGATTCCCTTTCCACAATTATTATGTAAAGAATCTGATGCATGGTTTGTTTTGCGAGAGGGAATTTCCGGTATTTTTTTTGCTGCAAACACTTTTCCTAAATCACGTGAAACTAGATCTCCATTTGTAGAAGAATTAGCTCGATTTCAATATTTGTTACCAGAAAAAATACATTATTTATCTAGTGGTCCTATAATAGATGATTATGGTAATAAAACTATTGTATGTTTTGATAGAAAAACAAAAAAGCATTATATTACTTCTAAAAAAGAAGGAAAATTTACAGGTTGGTCAGCTATATTTATTGATAAAAAATGGTGTGTAACAAGCAAATAGCATTTAAGAAAACGTAATTTTTAATTAAATTATTTTAAATAATATTTGCGTATTTTTTCAGTAATTAATCTAATTAATTTTGGACTGCTGGTTATATTACCAGAATGACAATCTTCATATTGGTGTCCTCCTGTAAAATCACTGATTAAACAACCAGATTCTCGAACTTGTAACTTACCTGCTATAAAGTTATTAGGTTCTAAATCAAAATCAAATAAACAATCTATTTTTCCAGCTGCAACGTAAGCCAAATCGAGTACAGTAGAACCAGTACATCTAAAAGAAATGCCAGATAAAATTAATTTTTGATATATTTTAAAAGAAGATAAAATGTCATTTTGAATTTTATTAGGTAGATTAACAGCAATCGTTGTTTGATCTAAAGTATTAACTTTGCTGCATCTAGTACGGTATCCATTTAATTGAGAACCTTGTCCTTTTACAGCTGTAAATAAATCATTTTTTATAGGATCATATATTACAGAAATTTCAGTTCTGTTTTTCACAATAACAGCAATAGAAATGCAAAAATACGGAAAACATTTAATAAAATTATTTTTTCCATCTAATTCATTGATAACCCAAATAGTGTTTTTTTCATTTTTTTTAATAAAAATATTTTCATTTTTTTTTAAAATAATATGATTAGGATAAGATCTATGAATAATTTCACTTATTATTCTATTTGTTTTATACATTATGTTTTTTATAAATGTTTTGTTTTTTTCTAAATCTTCTATAATAAATTTATATGTATCATAATTTTGAATAATAACGTTTCCTCCTTTTCGTACTGCACGAATAGCAATATTTAACATTGGATGCATGGTAATCTCCTAAATTTTAAACTTTTTTAGAATAATATCATGATTTAAATATCTTTAATATGCATTAAGAAATAATAATATTTTTTAAAATATTAAAACAGTGTGAAAATTAATGAACTTATTATATTAATTGAGTTATATAAAATTATAATACATTTTTACTATTTTTTTTCTTCTAGGGTGAAATTTTAAATGAAAAAGTATTTTTTAGTAATTCATTTCAGGTCTATAGATGAATAAAAATATCAATATATTAAATATTTCAACATCTAAAATTAATTTGTTAGATTTAAATCGTCAAGATCTAAGATGTTTTCTTATTTCTTTAGGTGCAAAAAATTTTTGTACAGATCAAATCATGAATTGGATTTATAATTATTACTGTAATGATTTTAATAAGATGTTTAATATTAGTAAAAAAATAAGAAATCAATTATATGAAAAATCTCATATATTTGCATCAAAATTTATAGAAGAAAAAGTCTCTTATGATGGTACGATAAAATGGATTACTTCTATTCATAATCAAAAAATTGAGACAGTTTATATTCCTGAAAAAAAACGCTCTACTCTTTGTGTTTCTTCACAAATAGGATGTGCTTTAAAATGTCATTTTTGTGCTACTGGACAAGCAGGTTTTCAACGTAATTTAAAAGTTTCTGAAATTATTGCTCAAGTTTGGCGAGCAAATAAAACATTAAAAGAAAAAAAAATTGCAAATGGTGTTACTAATATAGTCTTTATGGGTATGGGTGAACCTTTATTAAATTTAAATAATGTTGTTTCTGCATTAAAAATAATTTTAGATAAAAATGGTTTTGGTTTATCAAAACGTCGCATTACTTTATCAACTTCAGGAATAGTTCCGGCTTTAGATAAATTAAGACATATGATTGATGTTTCTTTAGCAATTTCTTTACATGCTCCGAATGATTCTATTAGAAATTGTATTATGCCGATTAATAAAAAATATAATATTTCTTCCGTTTTAAATTCGACATTAAAATATTTAAAATATTCTAATGCAAATCGAGGTGGAGTGACAATAGAATACGTTATGTTAGATGGAGTCAATGATTCTAATGAAAATGCTCAACAATTAGCTAGTTTATTGAGTCGAATACCTAGTAAAATTAATTTAATCCCTTGGAATTCTTTTTTAGGTTCATCTTTTTTATCTAGCAGTATGAATCGAATAAATATTTTTGCAAATATTTTAAGAAAAAAAGGATTTACTGCAATGATTAGAAAAAACAGAGGAGACGATATTCATGCTGCATGTGGTCAATTAACTGGTAATATAACTAATCGTTCTAAAAAATAATTTATTTATTATTCCTTCTATTATATATGAATATATAAAAAAAAATTTATGAATAAATATAAAATCATTAACAGAAGAAAATCTGATCGCATCTATATCGGAAAAGTACCTATTGGAAATAACTCTCCTATTTCAGTTCAATCAATGACTAATACCAAAACTATAAATACTTTAGATACTATTAATCAAATTTTAGAATTACAAAAAGTAGGAGTAGATATCGTTCGTATTTCTATACCGACTTTAAAAGCCGCAGAATCATTTAAAGAAATTAAAAAACGAGTTCAAATTCCATTAATTGCAGATATACATTTTGATTATAGGTTAGCCTTAAAAGCTATAGAATATGGAGCAGATTGTTTAAGAATTAATCCTGGAAATATTGGAAATAAAAAAAGAGTATCCGAAATAATTAATTATGCAAAAGATAAAAATATATCTATGCGTATTGGTGTAAATGCAGGATCATTAGAAAAAGATATATTAAAAAAACATAAAACTCCTACTCCAGAAGCTTTAGTAGAATCAGCGATGAGACATATAGAATATTTTGATGCTTTAGATTTTAATCAATTTAAAGTCAGTGTTAAGGCATCTGATGTTTTTTTAGCAGTAGAATCATATCGGATATTAGGAAAAAAAATTACACAACCTTTACATATTGGAATTACAGAAGCGGGAGGTTTAAGAAATGGAACAGTAAAATCTTCTATAGGTATTGCTTTATTATTATTAGAAGGTATTGGAGACACAATACGAATTTCATTAGCTGCAAATCCTATTCAAGAAGTAAAAGTAGGTTATGATATTTTAAAAGTCTTAGGTCTAAGATCAAGAGGAATTAATTTTATTGCTTGTCCTACTTGTTCAAGACAAGAATTTGATGTAATTAATACGGTAAATCAATTAGAAAAAAAATTAGAAGACGTTTCAACTTCTATAGATGTATCAATTATTGGTTGTATTGTGAACGGGATAGGAGAAGCTAAAACAGCAACATTAGGTTTAACAGGAAATTATAAAAAAAGTTCATTTTATGAAGATGGAATACGTCAACAAAAAAAAATCAAAAATGAAAATATTATAGAAATCATGGAAATCAAAATTCGAGAAAAAATAAAAAAGATAGATGAATTAAATAATAAAAAAAACAATATTTAACTATATATTTCAATTAATTTACATGGAATAAAAGAGAAAATAGTGAATAAAGAAATTAAATCAATTAGAGGGATGCATGATTATCTTCCAAAAGAATTAAAAATATGGAATTATATAGAAATTATATTAAAAGAAGTTCTAACGAGTTACTGTTATTTAGAAATTAGATTGCCTATATTAGAAAAAACTGAAATTTTTAAAAGAGCAATTGGTAATGTTACTGATGTAGTAGAAAAAGAAATGTACTCTTTTAACGATCGAAAAGGTAACAGTTTAACCTTGCGTCCAGAAGGCACTGTCGGTTGTGTACGAGCTATCATACAAAATCATTTATTAAATAAAAAAAATAATAAATTTTGGTATTTAGGCCCTATGTTTCGATATGAAAGACCACAAAAGGGGAGATATCGTCAATTTTATCAATTAGGTGCAGAAGTCTTTGGATTTGATACAGAAGATATAGATTTAGAAATTATTATTTTGACAAATCGTTTATGGAAAAGAATTGGTATTGATTCAGATGTAATATTAGAAATTAATTCAATTGGTTCTAAAACAGATCGTTTTCAATATAAAAAAGAACTAGTTTTTTTTCTAAAAAAATACGAACATTTATTAGATGAAGACTGTAAGAGACGATTATATACTAATCCCTTACGTATTTTAGATTCTAAGAATAAAAATGTTCAAAAAATATTAGAAGAAGCTCCCTTACTAAGTAAATATATCAATGTTTCTTCCAGTAACCATTTTCAAAATTTATGTAACATAATGAATTCACATGGAATAAAATATAAATGTAATCCAAATCTAGTACGAGGATTAGATTATTATAATAATACTGTTTTTGAATGGAAAAGTAATCATTTAGGTTCACAAAACACTATTTGTGCAGGAGGTCGATACGACTCGTTAGTGCAAGAAATGGGAGGTCAAAAAACACCCGCTATAGGATTTGCAATAGGCATAGAACGTTTAGTTTTATTAACAAAATCACTAAATATTTTTTCTAAAATCATAGAGAAGATTAATATTTATATTATTTTTATAGGAGATAAAAATAAATACTATGCCGTAAATTTATCTGAAGAAATAAGAGACTTATATCCAAAATTAAAAATATTCATTAATTTTTTAAATCAAAATATTAAAAAAAAAATAAAACATGCTGTAAATTCTTTAGCAAGTATTATTATTTTCATAGGTGATGATGAAATTAAAAAAGGATTTTTTTTAGTTAAAGATTTAAAAAAAGAAAAAGAATATCATCTTTTAAAAAATGAATTAATGATTAAAATTCAAAAAATTTTTAAATAAATTTAATGCTTTTTGTAAAAAAAAACTATTTTTTAAAAATTTAAATAAAACTTAATTTTTAGGTAAAAAATGTTAAATAATAAAATAGATCTTTCAAAATATGATCCAGAGCTATGGCTAGCAATAGAAAAAGAAAAAAAAAGGCAGGAAAATCATATAGAGTTAATTGCATCAGAAAATTATACTAGCCATCATATTATGCATGCACAAGGTTCTCAATTAACTAATAAATATGCAGAAGGTTACCCTGGAAAACGATATTATGGTGGTTGTCAATATATAGATATAATAGAAGAATTAGCAATCAATCGAGCAAAAAAATTATTTGATGCCGATTATGCTAATGTTCAACCGCATTCTGGTTCTCAAGCTAATTTTGCTGTTTACACAGCACTATTAAAACCAGGCGATACAATATTAGGTATGAAGTTATCACATGGAGGTCATTTAACTCACGGATCTCCTGTAAATTTTTCTGGAAAAATATATAATGTTATTTCCTATGGAGTAGATAAAAATGGCGAAATTGATTATGAAGAATTGTTACATTTAACTAAAAAGTATGAACCAAAAATGATTATTGGTGGTTTTTCAGCATATTCAGGTATTTGTGATTGGAAAAAAATGCGTTTTATTGCAGACAAAGTAAATGCTTATTTTATTGTTGATATGGCTCATATTGCTGGTTTAGTAGCAGCTCAAATTTATCCAAATCCAATTCATTATGCACATGTCGTGACTAGTACAACTCATAAAACATTAGCGGGACCTCGAGGTGGACTCATCCTAGCCAAAAACGGAAGTGACACTTTATATAAAAAATTAAATTTATCAGTTTTTCCTGGTGCACAAGGTGGACCACTCATGCATGTAATTGCCGGAAAAGCAATTGCATTTAAAGAAGCTTTAGAACCAGAATTTAAAATATATCAAAAACAAATAGTAAAAAATGCTAAAGTTATGGTGCAAAAATTTCTACAAAAGGGATATACGATAGTATCAGGTAGCACTGATAATCATTTATTTTTAATTGATTTAACTAATAAAAAAATAACAGGAAAAGATGCTGATATTGCTTTAAGTAAAGCAAATATTACTATTAATAAAAATACTATACCCAATGACCCAAGAAATCCTTTTATTACTTCAGGCATACGTATTGGAACACCTGCAATTACTAGAAGAGGATTTAAGGAGAATGAAGTTTCTGAAATATCATCTTGGATATCTAGCATTTTAGAAAACATTCATGATGAACTTAATATCATCAAGATTAAAAATCAAGTATTAGAAATTTGTTCAAAATATCCGGTTTATAATTGATTAAAATATATTAAATATATCCATCTTTGTTAAAAATTATATTAATAATTATAAAAACAATGCTTTTTGAAAAAATATATTTTGAATTTTCATGTAGGTAATTTTATTTTTATTTTTTTAAAATTGATTTTGTTTTTATTTTCTAAATAAGGAATTTCACCTAAAAAGGGAGCTTTAATATAACTTAACAAAGTTTGGATGTAATATATGTTATATTTGTCTTTAGGAATAATATTATTAGCTATCCAGCCTCCACATTTTATTTTTTCTGAAATAATAGCTTTTTCTGTTAATATTGCATGATTAATACAACCTAATTTAATAGCAACAACAATAATAACAGTTAACTTTTCTTCTTTAACCCAATCTGAAAAAGTATCTTTATAAGATAATGGTGTATACCATCCACCAGCACCTTCTATTAAAATCCAATTACTTTTTTTTATAATCATTCTTAAACCTAAAGATAGCTCTTCTTTTTTAACGTGCTTTTTTTGCAGTGCACTTAAGATGTGAGGAGGAGCATTTTCAATGAATGAAATTGGATTAACTTCTTTATAATTTAATACTATAGAACTGCTTTTTTTAAGAATAACTGCATCATCATTTAAAAAACTACATAATTTTTTTTGACATCCAGAAGATACGGGTTTATATCCTGCTGTTTTATATCCAGCTATAGCAGCTTTTTTTAACAAAATACTACTTACAATGGTTTTTCCTACATTAGTATCAGTTCCGGTAATAAAAAATTTTTTAATCATAATTAAATCTTATTTAGCTGACGTGTAATTAAAAGATAGATATTTTATTTAATATAAAGATTAATACTAGTAAAAATGTTTTTGTATGATTATTTTTTTAAAAAATTATTATTGAAAATTATATAAATATCAAAATTCCTCCAAATCGAGTAACTCGATACAAGTTATCATGTATATTTGATAAAATAATAGATAACTATAATATTGAGTTACTCCTAAAAATAAAAAAATTATTCTCATTTAGAATAATTGCCTGATATTTTATTTAAAGAATAAAATATTTTTATAACATAAAATATTGATAAAATATTGATAAAGTATTTTAAAAACTTAAGTGTTTAAGAATTAATTTTTTATATTGTATATTATAATATAGCTGCATTATAGTATTGATCTTTATTAATTTTTGATGAATGAACAATCGTATTATATTTATTGTCTTTTAACATATTTTGTTTTTTGTATTCAGGATATAAATTTAATTTGTTAAATAATTCTAAATCATGTTTTTCTTCTGGATTATCTGTAGTAAGTAATTTGCATCCATAAAAAATAGAATTTGCTCCTGCCATAAAACACATTGCCTGAGTTTGATCATTCATTTCTTGTCGTCCTGCAGACAATCTAATATAAGATTTTGGCATCATAATACGAGCTGCAGCAATGACACGAATAAAATCAAATGATTCTACGTTTTTATTATCTTCCATTGGTGTTCCTGGAATTTTAACTAACATGTTAATAGGAACACTTTCAGGTTGAATAGATAAATTAGATAATTCCATTAATAATTCAATACGATCTTTTATTTTTTCTCCCAAACCTATAATACCTCCAGAACAAATTTTCATACCAGCATTACGAACTACATGTAAAGTATTAAGTCGTTCTTGATATGTACGAGTAGTGATAATACTGCTATAAAAATTCTCCGATGTATCTAAATTATGATTATAAAAATCTAAACCTGCATTTGCTAATTTTTCTGCTTGTGAATTATTTAAAGAACCCAAAGTCATACAGGTTTCCATGCCCATATTTTTTATTTCTTTAATAATTTTTTCTAAATAAGGCATATCTTTTTCTTTTGGGTTTTTCCATGCAGCACCCATACAAAATCGACTAGAACCTGAAGATTTTGCTTTTTTTGCAGCACTAATAATTTTTTCCATTTCTAATAAAGGTTCTTTTTTTAAAGTAGTTTTATATCTAGCACTTTGTGGACAATATTTACAATCTTCTGGACAAGATCCCGTTTTTATCGAAAGTAATGTACTTATTTGTATGGCATTAGGATTAAAGTTTTTCCTATGTTCTGTTTGAGCTTGAAACATAAGATCAAAAAAT